>NZ_LT907982.1:4410000-4710000 GCF_900230215.1 Jatrophihabitans sp. GAS493
CACCCGACCCGCTCGCCGCTGCGATCTCGACCACCGCATCCCGTATCCCACCGGCTGCACAAGCGCCTGCAACCTCAACGCCCTCTGCCGCCGACACCACCGCCTCAAACACCAACTCGGCTGGAACATCACCCACCGCGACACCCACGGCAACTACCACTGGAGCACCCCAACCGGCCACCACTACAAATCCATCACCCCACCGCTGAGCGACCCCGACCCACCCGACCCACCCGACGACCCCGACGCACCCGACGCACCCGACGCACCCGACGCACCCGACGATGCGGACCCGGGCCCTAGCAACTCCAGGCCGCCGGAGAGTCCGACAACCGACCAGACATAGGCGCCCGACCAGTCATAAGAATGGGGATCGAAGCTGGCGGGGTGGGTCACGCTCTACTGTGACCTCACCAGGCTCGGTTGGCTTCCGTTGGCCGCAGGGCGGATCGCGACTCCAGCGGCTGCGGTCGCTAGGCTCACGGCATGATCGCTCGGAACGGGGGCGCACTCCGCCTAGGGCTGATCGCGCCCGCCGATCTGATCGACGTCTTCGTCTACGTCACGGTGCTCAACCTGGCCGCCGAGTTCGTGCCCAACGTGATCGCGGAGAGCTTCTCGGTCTCCCTGCTCACCGCGGTCATGCTGAAACTTGTACTCGAAGTCGTGGTCTGGGTGAAGAGCCGCGTGAAGCGGCGCATCCGCCAGGCCGACACACCACTGGGCAAGGTCGCCGGCGGCGTAGCACTCTGGGTGGTCCTGGTCGGTAGCAAGTTCGTCGTGCTGGAATTGGAGAGCCTCATCTTCGGCGACGCGGTGAGTCTCGGTGGATTCTTCTCGGTGACGCTGCTGATCCTGACGCTGCTCATTTCCCGCGCAGGGGTTCGTCTCCTGCTGGCGATCGACGATCCGGCGAAATAGGTGGAGCAGTGGAGAAGATGGATCGATGTCGGTTCGGCCATTCGCCACTGAGAGCTGAGAACATGATGTTGGGCGTGCCAATCGGCGAGACGAACCCCGCCCGACATTGTTCCGCCCGACATTGTTCCGCCCGACATGATCCCGCCGACGCGATCGTGCCGAGGCGAAACCGAGGAGAGCACGTGACGAGAAGCGGGTACACGCAGCCACTCATCACCGCCGTCGTCATCGACGACCATCCATTCTTCCGCGACGGGGTCACCCGTGGGCTCACTCAGAGCGGTCGGATCAAGGTCCTCGGTGAGGCCGACGGCGGGCGGTCCGGGCTCGAGCTCATCCGACGTGAGACCCCGGACGTGGCCGTCGTCGACTACCAGATGCCCGACCTCAACGGGATCGAAGTCGTCCGCATCGCCGCCCGAGATTCCCTCGTGACCCGCATCCTGCTCCTGTCGGCGGTCACCGACCCGGCCGTCGTCTACGAGGCCGTCCAGGAAGGAGCCGCGGGATATCTGAGCAAAGACGCCAAGCGCTCCGAGATCGTCGAAGCGGTTACACGCGTCGCCGCCGGCGACACCGTCGTCCCACCAGAATTGGCAGCCGGACTCGTCAACCAGATCCGGATGCGCAAAAGCAGCGATGTCCCGGTCCTGAGCGAACGCGAACGGCAGGTGCTGGAAGGCTTCGCCCGCGGTCTGTCGATTCCGCAGCTCGCGGCTGAGCTCTACATCGGCGTCAGCACGGTGAAGACCCATACGCAGCGCCTCTACCAGAAACTCGGTGTCTCCGATCGGGCCGCAGCCGTCGCCGCCGCCATGCGCCTCGGCCTTCTCGACTAGAAACATGGACGACCGCTCCGCGCTGAGTCGCCTGGCCGGCCAGCGCGACCTGCACGACATCCTCCTCGAACACGCCCTGCGCGGACTGCGCATCCAAGTACTCCTACGCATCGTCCTCGCCCTCTTCGTCGTGCTCGTCGTGGTCATCGAACCGCCGGCCAATGACGCCGCCGCGTGCTATCTCATCGCCGCGCTCTACGCCGTCTGGGCCGGCGCCGGCCTACTGGTCGTCGGTCACGGCGGCGAAGGTACCGCGCGTTTCGCCTGGCTCGCCCTCTTCGTCGACCTCATCGCCATCGGCACCCTGACCGTCGTGGCCAGCGACTCAGACCAGCAGAGCTGGACGGCCGACATCCTGGTCAACGGCCTGATCCTGATACCGCTGCTCGCCGCCACCCAACTTCGGCCGATGGTCTGTGCGCTCGTGGCCGGACCGACGGTGCTGGTCTACCTCGGGGCCAGCGCCGCCGCGAGGCAAGCCAACACTGAGCCATGGGCCTCCGTGCTGCTCCGCACGCTGGTCGTCGCCGGGCTGGCCGCCGGCTGCGTGCTTCTCTCCCGCGTGCAGCGCTCCCGCGTGCTGACGATCGGTGCACTCGCCACCGATCGGGCCCGGCTGCTGTCGGAGGTTATGCAGATCGAGGAGCGGAACCGACGCGAACTCGCCGAGAACCTGCACGACGGAGTGCTGCAGTACCTGCTCGCCGCTCGTCAGGACCTCGAGGAGGCACAAGGCAGCGGCGACGACGAATCCTTCGAACGGGTCGAGTGGGCTCTCACCGAGTCTTCCCGGCTGCTGCGCTCGACCATGACCGAACTCCATCCAGCCGTGCTGAAGCAGGCCGGGCTACCGTCGGCACTGCGCGAACTGGCCCAGACGATCGGCTCGCGGGGCGGTATCGAGGTCACCGTGGACACCAGTGAATGGCCGATAACGCAGGATCCCGCGGTCGACGCCGTGCTCTTCACCGCCGCTCGCGAACTGCTGACCAACGTCGTCAAGCACGCCCGGGCCACCCGAGCGAGCGTCGCCATCGCGGCCGAGGAGGGGAGCGCGCGTCTGGAGGTCACCGACGACGGCCAAGGAGTTCAGTCGGCCCAACTAGCGCAGAGCCTGGCCGACGGGCACATCGGGGTCGCCTCGCAGCGCGCCCGAATCGAAGCGCTCGGGGGCCGCTTCACCCTGCGGCCGGCCGACTCGCGGGGAACCATCGCCGAGGTAGAGATCCCACTGCCACCTCGTTGACCGAGCGCATCGGAAGCCTGCGGTGTCCCCCAATCGGGGGAACGGCACATCAACCACTCCATCCTCCAGCTGGCCGACCTTAAGCCCGCCGGCTTGCGACGAAGCTACTGAGTAGCAAACATTCGCGCAGACAAAGGAGAAAGCCATGACCCCCACCGACCTTCTCGTGGTAGCCGCCCTCGTCGGATACGCCATCTACCGACAGACCCGTATCAACGAGATCACCGGCCACAGCCGCTTCAAGCTCGCCATCATCTACAGCGTCATCGGCATCTGCCTGGGTGTGCACGTCGCCCACACACCGGCCGCCGTCGGCCTGCTTCTCGTCGGCCTGGCGGCCAGCCTCGGCATCGGATACCTGCGCGGCCGTAAGACGCGGATGTGGTCGATCGGCGCGAAGACGTATAGCCAGGGCACCACGCTCACGGTCGGCCTCTTCCTCGGTCTGGTCGCCTTCAAGTTCCTCCTCGGCACGGTCGCCTACCTGACGCACACGCCGTACGAGAGCGGAATCGGCAGCATTCTGTTGATGATCGGCCTGATGCTCGCCGTGCAGGCCGAGCTGATCTGGCGCCGCGCGCAGGCCATACAGACTGAACCGGCTCTGGTCTTCGCCGCCGCCCACTGACCGCCATCGCCGTGCGCCCCGGACGACTCACGTCTCCGGGGCGCAGGGCGCATATCCTTCCTACATAATGGATAGCCCCTTGGTCGAGACCAAGCTCCACATTCCGCAGTCGAGGCCGACGACAGTGCCTCGGCCCCACCTGCTGGAGCGATTGAGTCACGGCGCCGAGTCGCGGCTGATCCTGATCTCGGCTCCCGCGGGCTTCGGAAAGACGACACTCCTCGCCGAATGGATGACCGACCGCACTGATCTCCGCGTGGCCTGGGTATCGCTCGAGGCGAATGACCAGCACGAGCCTGAGTTCTGGTCCTACGTCGTCACCGCCCTTCACCGCGCGGTCCCAGTGGTGGGTTCTACATCGCTTGCCCTACTGAAGTCAGGCGCATCGCTCGAGGCCGTCCTCACCACGCTGGTCAATGAACTCAGCACGGCACCGGAGCAGATCATCCTGGTCCTCGACGACTACCACCTCGTCGATGGGCCGGATCTCCAAGTCGGCATGGCATTTCTGCTTGATCATCTCCCGGCCCAGGCGCACCTGGTGATCAGCTCCCGGGCCGATCCGGCGCTGCCGCTGGCTCGCCTCCGGGCCCGCGGTGAGCTGCTGGAGGTACGGGCGGCCGACCTGCGCTTCACCCTCGACGAGGTATCGGCATACCTCAACGAGATCATCGGACTCGACCTCTCCGCAGATGCGATAGCGACGCTGGAAGGGCGGACCGAAGGGTGGATCGCTGCCCTCCAACTGGCGGCCATCTCACTACAGGGACGAAGCGATGTCACGGATTTCATCGCTGGATTCGCCGGCGACGATCGCTTCGTGGTCGACTACCTCGCCGAGGAGGTACTGGAACGTCAACCCGATCAGGTACGAGCCTTTCTCCTCCAGACGTCGATTCTGGACCGGCTGAACGGCTCGCTCTGCGACGCCGTCACCGGCCGGTCGGGTGGCAAGGTGATGCTGGAGGCGCTGGACCACGCGAACCTCTTCGTCATCGGACTCGACGACAACCGTCGCTGGTACCGCTACCACCACCTCTTCGCCGATGTCCTGCACGCGTACCTGCTGGACGAGCATGCGGCCGAGGTGGCCGAACTGCACAGCCGAGCCAGCCGTTGGTATGCCGAGAATGATCAACAATCTCTAGCGATTCGCCACGCCGTGGCCGCCGGTGACGTCGACCGCGCCGCGGCGCTGATCGAGTTGGCGCTACCGGCGCTTCGCCGTGACCGGCATGAGTCGACGGTCCTGAGCTGGCTCGACGACATTCCCGACGACGTGGTGCGTCTGCGCCCAGTGCTGGCGGTCGGCTTTATCGGCGCGTTGATGGCCGGCAACCAGTTCGACGACATTGACCGCAGGCTGCAGGAGGTCGAGGAATGCCTGCAGACGCCACCGGCGGGAACGGTCGTGGTTGATCAAGCCGAACTGGTCCGGCTTCCGGGAGCCATCGAGACCTTTCGGGCCGCGCTATCGCTCGGAAGGGGCGATCCGATCGCCACCGTCCGTCACGCGCGTCTGGGCATCGAGCGGGCGGCCGACGGCGACCACCTCATTCGGGCCGCGGCATCGGGCATTCTCGGACTCGCGCTCTGGAGCGGCGGCGACCTGGAGGGCGCACACCAGGCCTACTCCGTCTGCGTCGAAGGTCTGCAGCGAGCCGGGCACATCTCCGATATCTTCGGCTGCTCCATCACGCTGGCCGACATTCGCCTCACTCAGGGTCGGCTCGGCGACGCGCAGCGCAGCTACGAATGGGCGCTGCAGTTGTCGCCTCCCGGCGGCGGATCCGTTCTCCGCGGAACGGCCGACATGTACGTCGGGCTGAGCCAGATTGCCGTCGAGCGTGATGATCTGCCCGCCGCCGCCGCCCAGCTAGCCCGAGCTGAGGAGCTGGGCGAGCAGGGTGGACTGCCTCAGAACGCGTATCGCTTTCGGGCCGCGCTGGCTCGTCTGCGTCACGCCGAAGGCGACCTCGCCGGTGCGCTAACGCTGCTCGAAGCGGCTGAGCGCGTCTACGTCGGAGACTTCTCCCCCAATGTGCGACCGCTCGCGGCCTCGAAGGCGCGCGTCCTGGCGGAGCTCGGGAGAGTCGACGAAGCCCACACCTGGGCTCGCGAGCACGCAGTCACAGCTGGGGACGATCTCGCGTACGCGCGCGAATTCGAGCACATCACCCTGGCTCGCGTGCTGCTGAGCCCGTCCCCGTGGCAGTCTCCGCAGCAGCGGCCAGCGGCAGACGAAGCCGTCGCTCTACTCGACCGTCTCGCCGAAGAGGCCGCCACTGGCGGGCGAACCGGCAACCTCATCGAGATCCGTGTACTGCAGGCCATCGCCCACCAGGCCATGCAGGATCTACCCACTGCTCTCCTACGTCTGGAGCAGGCGCTTTCGCTGGCCGAACCGGAGGGATACGTACGCGTCTTCGCCGACGAGGGGGCGTCGATGACTCTGCTTCTGAAGGCGATCGCAAAGCGGCGCCCTCACGCCGGTTATGTCCGTCGACTCCTCGAATCTCACGCTGGGGGTGTCCCCGCCAAACTGTCGAGCACCCTCGTGGATCCACTGAGCGACCGCGAACTCGACATCCTCCGTCTCCTCACGAGCGACCTCACCGGCCCCGACATAGCCCGTCACCTCAGCATTTCGCTCAACACCGTCCGAACGCACACCAGGAACATCTTCACCAAACTCGGGGTGACCAGCCGCCGAGCCGCAGTACGACGGGCGTCTGAGCTCGGCCTGCTGTCGCGCCACCCAACGTAGGCGTCGCGGCGGTCTGGAATAGCAGAATAGCTACGGAAATCACCAGATGTGGTGAGGACCGCTCACCATCTTTGCTCCTAGCTTTCAGTCATGAGCGAGACATCTGATGCAACCGGCACCAGCAGCGGCACCGGCAGCGATGGCGGGCAGTACGACATCCACCTCCGAGGCCATCTCGACTCCCGCTGGAGCGCGTGGTTCGACGGGCTGACGCTGACCCAGTTGCCTGACGGCAGCACGGTCATCCAGGCGGACCTACCCGACCAGGCGGCCCTGCACGGCCTGCTTCGACGGGTCAACGACCTCGGTGTGCCGCTCATCGCAGTGACTCGGGCTCAGACCGGCAATTCAAGCCCAGCAACCACCACAAGCCCAGCAACCACCACAACAAAAAGGAGCACCCGATGACAAGCACCACGACCCTCCGGCCTGTCGGCCGGCTACGACGCATGTCCAGCCTGCGCAGAATCTCGTTGGCCGGCGGACTGCTCTACTTGATCACCTTCATCGCCTCGCTGCCGGCGTTGAAGCTCTATGCCGACGTCGTCAACCAGAATGATTACATCAGCACGGCTGGCAGTAACACGCCGCTGCTGTGGGGCGCCTGGCTGGAGATCATCACCGCGATCGCCGGCATCGGAACCGCTGTCGTGCTCTACCCGGTCACCAAACGGGTTAGCGCGACCGCGGCGATCGGATTTGTGACCTCCCGAGTGGTCGAGGCGGCCCTCATCGGTGTCGGAGTGGTCAGCCTGCTGGCCATCGTCACGCTGCGACACGAGTTCGCCGCGTCCACGGGAGCGCAGCGAGATGCGCTTGAGGTAACGGGTCGGGCGTTGGTCGCCGTGCGGCAGTGGACCTTCCTGGTCGGGCCGGGCCTCATCGCCGGTGTGAACGGTCTCTTCCTCGGCTACGTCATGTACCGCTCGCGCCTCGTCCCGCGGATCATCCCGACGATCGGACTCATCGGCGCGCCGCTCATCCTCGTCTCCGCTACCGCGACCATCTTCGGAGTCTGGGATCAGCTCTCCGTGGCCGGGGCAGTGTTCGGCTTCCCAGTCGCCGCTTGGGAGCTCAGCTTGGGAATGTGGCTGACTTTCAAGGGATTCCGGCCGACGACGCTAACCCTCGACACCGTGGTTGCGCCGGACACGTTCGGCTCGGTCATCGACTCCGCTCCCGAGGCGATAGCCATCGGTTGATCGGCGCCGGCCGACGGATTCACCCGTAGTCTGGGGTCAACCCCAATGCACCACCAACCGCAGTAGGAGCCAGATGTCAAAACCAACGATTGTCCTCGTCCACGGAGCATGGGCGGACGGGTCCAGCTGGAACGCCGTCGCCTCAGAACTGCAGAGCCAGGGATTCACGGTTCTCACCCCGCCGAACCTGCTGCGCGGTGCCTCTGACGCCGACTACATCTCCTCGTTCCTGGCTCAGCGAACGAGCGGTCCAGTCGTACTCGTCGGCCACTCCTACGGTGGTTTCGTGATCACCAACGCCGCCGCCGGCGGCGGTGACGTGAAGGCCCTGGTCTTCGTCGACGCCTTCATCCCCGAGGTCGGCGAGATCGTCTTCCAGATCCTCGGTGGCTCCGGATCGGCGTTGGACGTCCCGGATCCAACGGCTGTCCTCGACGTCGTCGGCTACCCGGGCGGCCCGGAGGGTGACGCCGAGGCGTTCCTCAAGCCGGAGACCGTGCACAACTCCTTTGCCCAGGACCTACCGGAGGCTGACCGCTGGCTGATCGTGCAGAGCCAGCGGCCGATCACGCTGAGCGCCAATACGACACCGTCGGCCACCGCAGCCTGGAAGACGCTGCCCAGCTGGGCCGTCGTCGGCACCGAGGACAAGGTGATCCCGCCGGCCACCCAGCGCAGCATGGCCGAGCGGGCCGGCGCGACGATCACCGAGGTCGCCGGATCGCACGTCTCGATGGTCTCGCACCCGCAGGCAACAATCGACGCCATCCTGGCCGCGGTGGCCGCGACCAGCGACTAGCCCGTTCTCTTTCAGCTGCGCGGCGGCCCGACTTCGTTCGGGCGCCGTGCAGCTAGGAGGACTTCGCGGCCAGAACGTCATGCAGAATGTTGATCCTTCGCTGCAGATAGCGCGTCTGCGACGCAAACCACGCCGGTGCCCAGAACCAGGTGGTGAAGATACCGACGCGGGTCGGGGAACCGACCAGGCTATGCGCGGAGTTCACTCGCTTCGCGGTACGGGCCAACCCAATCAACCGTAAATCGGGACTAGCTGCGACCACCACTGGCCATCGGCCGGCACCTCGGCTCGCAGCACCGCCCCGAGTTCTTTGTTGATCCGCGAGTACCACACGCAGTAGTAGATACCGAACGTGTTGATGGCCAACCACCAGAGGCCCCACGCTCCCTGTTTGCGAACGGTCGCCGCGCTTGCCCCCGCGCTTTGCTGAGCTCCAGCCGACGCAGCGAACGGCGGGGCAGCAAAGTTTCTAACCTTCGGTCAGACGAGCGCTCACGAGAGTCGGCCCGGCCGCGTTTATCAGGGCCGTGACGTCGCCACAATGCATGAACGGTTTCAGCGTTGCCTTGCCGGTCAACCCGGCCGCTTCAGCCCCGTGCAACGTCAGTGCCGCCGGCGCGGCGGACTGACAAGTCTGCGGGTTCGATAGCAACGGCAAGATTCCGAGCAGCCGCAGTGACGTGATGGTCGCGGAGACCGGTGCGCTCACTGACCACACGCCACCCGTGACGTTGCCGGTGGGAGCGCCGATGCCGAGTTTGGCGCTACCGGTGAGTGGAATGAAGCCGAAGAGTGAGTAGCTGAAATTGAATGACGCCGAAGTGGCGGATCCACTGACGCTGCCAGCACCCGTGGTCTTGAGAATCGTCACGGCGGTGGGCAACGAAGTTGACTGACCGCCCAGCCCAACCGTGACCCGAACGGCGAACGTGTGTAGGCCGGCCGTCGGCGTGGGAGTCGGTGTCGGTGTCGGTGTCGGCGTCGGTGTCGGCGTCGGTGTCGGTGTCGGCGTGGGTGTCGGTGTCGGCGTGGGTGTCGGTGTCGGCGTGGGTGTCGGTGTCGGTGTCGGCGTGGGTGTCGGTGTGGGAGTTCCACCGCAGCCCGGGGTCAGCCCCGTGTCGATAACACTGATCGCATCGACCAACGGCCCGCGAATACCCGGCGTGGTGCTGGCCAACGTCAGCCGCGAAGGGCCCGGGGTGCAGACGGTCGTCGCCACCGATTCGGCGGTCCAGGCGAGCGCGCCACTACTGGTGCGCGCCGCCGTCACCGAGAAGGGGCTCGTCTGGCCGCCGAAGTCGACATCCATCGTCTTCACCAGCGGATCGCCGTTGGGATTGCCGGCCAACTCGAATCGCACCAAGTACGTATGGCCGATCTGAGTGGTGATGTCCTGGTACAGCGAGGTCTGCGTGGTGTCGGTGTTGTCATTTCCTTCCAGGTCGAGGAACTGCGTCCCCTCAGCCGCCGCATCAGCGCTCGGGCCGACGACGTCCACGCTGCTGCCGTCGTTCATGTGCCAGTTCAGGCCGAGTTCGGCGACATCGACCGCGTCGACGGTCTGGAAGGAGCTGACCTGCAGCGCGGTCGGCGGCTCGAAGCCGCCGCCGGAGACCAGCGTGCCGGCCGGCAGCGTCACCGGCCCGATGGGGCCAGCGGCATAGGTGTAGCGATCAGCCGGCACCGTCAGCGAGCGGCCGGTGGGATTGACGGCGGTGACATCGACGGTGCCACTGCCACCAGGAGCGGTGACGGTGCACTGGGTCGTCGAACAGGAACCCGACGTTGCGGCGGTGGCGCCGAAATCGACCTCGGTCACGTCGGCGAGCCCGAATCCGGTGATCGTCACGATCGTCTTGCCGGCGGCTGGCCCGCTCTGCGGGCTCACGGTGCTCACGACCGGGACGGCAGCCACGAAGGTGAAGCGATCCGCGCTGCTGGCGACCGAGGTGCCGGCCCCGGTGGTGACAGTGACGTCGACGGCTCCGCTACCACCCGGCGAGGTGGCGGTGCAGGAGGTCGCGCTACAGGTGAAGGAGTCGGCCGGCGTGCCACCGAAGGACACGGCGGTGGCGCCGCTGAAGTTGGTCCCGCTGATCGTCACCGCGGTACCGCCGCCGGCCGGTCCAGTGGCCGGACTGACGCCGGTTACCGCCGGCGGCGTGGCGCTGAGAATCGCGGAGTATCCGGCGATGTCATCGGCAACAGTGGCCGGAAGGGCTGACATCACCCGCGGCAGCAGTGGCCCGCTGTTGGCCGCCGGATCGACTTGCAGCGCTTCGCCGGCGACCTGGGCGATGGTGTCGTCCGAGGCGCCGATCTTCTTCAGATAGGCCGCGACCCCTGGGTCGATTCCGGAATCGGCCACCGCGTCCTGCGCGTCGGAGAGCTGGGCGGCGGTGAGGGCGGGGTTGAAGCCGGCGTGTTGCAGCGCGGCGATGGCCGCCGCCCGCTTCGCCGCGTCCTGCTTCAGCAGCTCGACGATGGCATCGATGTCAGCGTTGGCCGCATCCAACTGCTTGACCCGCCAGCTCTCGACGCCCGCATCGGCCGCCCCGCTGGCCCGGTCGATCGACATGCTGAACGCGTTGGTGTATCCGAGCTCCGCGCCGAGCAGCGAGAGGTAGGCGTTGACGGCCGCCACGTCGGCCGGGTCGGTCATGGCCCCACCGACGGCGAGCTGTCCGACGTCGACCGCCGCGGTCGATGGAAGCTCCGTGTAGTTGGGATCAGGGGGGTCGGCGCTGACGTTGCCCCATTGCGCCGCCATGATCCCGGCTGAGCCGCCGAGCACGCCGTAGAGCAGTCCAACGCTCACCGCACCCGCGAGACCGCCCGAGCCGACGAGGATGATTCCGGCTGCAGCGACTGCCGCGGCGATCGTGAGTACACCGGTGATCGTCCAGAATTCATTGGAGATTTTCGCGGCGGCGGCCTTCTGGTCCGGGGTCAGCTGCGGCGTCTTGGGCGGGGCGATGACCGCGAAGACCAACGTCGGCGAGTTGACGACCGTGTTTCCCAGCCCGTCACTGGACCACTCGACGTAGGCGCTGTAGGTCCCGGAGGCGGTGACCGGAACGTGGAACACCGCGGTGTGATTCGAGGTGCCGGCCGGGTAGTCGGCCTGCCCCAACGGGTTCCCGGGTCCGTCAATATGCAGGATCGCCTCGGCGAAGCTCTTCGGAGGCGTGAAGTGAGCGGACGCCACAATGGTGACCTCGATGCCGTGTCCGCCGGCCTGGGCGAAGGGGCCATTCACAATTGGCTTCTTCGGATCGATGACCAATCCGGCCGCGCTGCTCACCGACACTCCGCTGAGCACGATTGCGGTCGCGAGACCGAGAACGAGTGCTGTCGACTTGAACGCCACTGGACCTCCAGCAGTAGCTAGTTCCGAGATCTGAAGCAGGTACGAGGCGCGAACGACGGTGGTTCGCCTCGCGTTCTTGAACGGATGCAGGCGATCTGGGGGCACGACAGCCGATCAGATAATAGCGAGCCTGGCGGCCGCTGTGAAGAGCCGTAGCGCCGGTCGCCGGGCAATGCCCCGCAAGGAGGTCAGTTGCGCTCAACTCTTGGACGAAGCCGCCGATGGGTCGTTAAAGACTGGAATGTCCAGACGCGGACCGAAATAGGGGCAGTGATGGCACCGGCGACGACCTGCAGGTTCTTGTGGGAACGCGCCTGCGCCTAACCGGCGGCGATGAAGTAGGTCGTCATAGCTTCAGCCGTCCACGCCCCAATCGCCTGGGAGTACTGCGCGGTAGCCCGCTCGTCGCTGCGTCTCGCGCGATGGCTGCACTCGCTCTGCTGCTGCCGTTCTTGGTCGCCTCGACCTTCGCCAGCTGGACGGCGTCCAACTCGAGTCCCACCAACACACTCGCCACCGGCAGCTGGCTGCTCTCCAGTTGGGGGACGTCGAATCTCGGCCAGACCGGTCTAGTCAGCGTCAACTCCGGGTCCAATTCGACGATCCCGATCGCGCTCCCCGGCCCTGAGACCTGGGCCTCGATCTCGACCGGCCATCAGGACACGTGCGCAATCACCGATGCCCAGGCGCTCTACTGCTGGGGTTACAACGGCCTCGGCCAGCTCGGAGACGGCACCGTCGGCGACGAATTCGATCCCGAGCTGATCGCCGGGTCGTGGTCGAGCATCTCGGCCGGCTACGACGGAACCTGCGGCATCAAGACCGACCAGACGCTCTGGTGCTGGGGTTACAACGTGCACGGCAGTGTGGGCGACTCGACCACGGCCGACAAGCACGCCCCGACGGCGGCGACGGTGAGCGGCACGACGACCTGGCTGAGCGTGTCGGTGGGGCAGTACTTCGCGTGTGGGCTAAAGACCGACCACACCCTCTGGTGCTGGGGCAACAACGGCAACGGGGAACTCGGGATCGGCTCGACGACGGACGCCACCCTTCCGACGCAGGTCGGCGCCACCACCTGGTCGGCGGTCGGAACCGGCTATGACCACGCCTGCGCGGTGAAGAGCTCGGACAGTTCGCTCTGGTGTTGGGGTTACAACGCCCAGGGGCAACTCGGCGATGCCAGCACCACGCAGCGCACCAGCCCGGTGGCGGTGGCCGGCGGCGGCACCTGGACCGCGGTCTCCGGTGGAATCCTGCACACCTGCGCTACCCGGGTCAGCGGGGCCATGTACTGCTGGGGCTACAACGCCTACGGCCAGGTCGGTGACGGAACGACGACGACGCCCCGCTCCTCCCCAACCCTGGTGACGACTTCCGGAGTCACCACCTGGTCGACGGTCACGTTGGGGCAGAACACCTCCTGTGGGCTGAAGACCGACAACACTCTCTGGTGCTGGGGCCACAACGACCTCGGGATGCTCGGCAACGGCAACACAACTGACCAACCGACGCCGGTCTCTCCCGGGACCAGCACTTACAACACGATCTCCGGCGGGTTCCAGCACGTCTGCGGAATCCGGAGCGGCGGGACGATCTGGTGCCAGGGTTATGACGGCTACGGCATCGCCGGACAGACCAAGGATTATGGGGTATTTGCTCCCTCCCAGCTGCCGCTGACCGCATCGGCCTGGGCGTCGGGGGCGCAAGCCACCACCGACGGGTGCGGGGTCAAGTCCGACGGGACGATCTGGTGCTGGGGCAACAACGCCTACGGTCAAGACGGTGACTCCACCGTCACGGTGAACCTCGCCCCGGACCGGGCCGGCAGCGGCACGAACTGGAGCACGGTGTCGATGGGCCACTACACGACCTGCGGCCTGACCACAGCCGGCAGCAACAACCTCTTGTGCTGGGGTTACGGCGGCTCAAACCAGTTCGGCACTGGAAGTACCACCGACCAGCACGCCCCCACCGCCGGCCCCGCTGGTTCGTGGTCCTCGGTCAGCGTCGGTGATACCCATACGTGCGCGATCAACACCGCACACTCCCTGTATTGCTGGGGCACCAACGACCAGGGACAGGTCGGCAATGGCACCACCACCCTCGCCACCACCCCGGTGGCGATCACCGCCTCCGGAGTAAGCGGCTGGGCCTCGGTCTCGGCCGGCGTGGCGAACACCTGTGCCATCAGTACCGCGGCGAGCACCAACAGCAGTGCCCTCTACTGCTGGGGGTACAACGGACACGGCCAGGACGGAAAGGGCGGCGCAGCCGGCTCTCCAGCCAACTACCAGTCCCCGCAACTTCTCTCCACCGGATGGCAGAGTGTCGGCGTCGGGTTCTACAACACCTGCGCAGTGAAGACGACCGGGACGCTCTGGTGCTTTGGATACAACAATGACGGTCAACTCGGCAATGGATCATCCGGCGCCGACGTCACGTCGCCGGCTCAGATCGGAGCCGTCACAACGTGGAGTACCGCCGCCTCCGGAGACGGCTTCTCCTGTGCCACCCGAACCGACCGGACCCTCTGGTGCTGGGGCACCGACACCAGCGGCCAGCTCGGAGACCGTAACAAGATGCAGCAGAACAGCCCGCAGCTCGTGCCGAACGTCAAGTTCAGCTACCTCGACGGGCACGGCAACGTCGACGGCATGATCGCCTGGGGCTGACGGGTCCCACCACACCGTCGGGGGACATCACCGCATCGGCAAACGACGGCACCCGCGTGGAGACAGAAGCCTCCTCGCGGCCCTCGTACGGTGTTCCCTCCATGCCCAGACTCGTACGGGCCCGGGGCTTAGAGGGTGAATTGGTTCGAGATCAGATCCAGCTCCGAGCTGAGCCCGGCCAGCTCGACGCTGGCGACCTGCACTCCGTCGATGGCCTGACGGGTCGACGACGCAGTGACAACGACGGCGCCGACGTTCTCGGCGATGAGGTTGGCGTTGCCGGAGACCTCGTCGATCCAGCGGGACATGTCCGCCGTGGTCGCCGTCTGCTCCTCCACCGCGCTGGCGATGGTGGTCTGGAAGTCGCTGATCTGGCCGATCACCGAATCGATCTCGCCGATCGCGTTGACGGCCTGCTTGGCATCGTGCTGGATCGCGGTGACCCGTCCGGCGATGTCGTTGGTGGCCTGTTCGGTCTTCTGCGCCAGGGCCTTCACCTCGTTCGCGACGACGGCGAAGCCCTTCCCCAGCTCGCCGGCCCGGGCCGCCTCGATGGTGGCGTTGAGGGCGAGGAGGTTGGTCTGGGCGGCGATCGCGTTGATGAGTTTCACGACCGCACCGATCTCGTCCGAGGACTCGTCCAGGCCGGTCATCGTCTGCGCGGTCCGGCTGGTCAGTTCGACGGCGCTGGCGGCGACCCGGGCCGCTTCGGCCGTGTTGCGGGAGATCTCGCTGATCGCGGCGTGCATCTCCTCGCCACCGACCGACAGCGCGTTGACCGCGGTGGTCACCTGACCGGCATTGACGTCGGCTCGTCCGGACTCGCGCGTCGCATCGTCAGCGGCGGCAATGACACTGGTCGAGCTACTGGTCAGGGAAGCAGAGGTGCGTGACAGTTGCTCGGCGGTACGGGTGATCCCGCTGACGGCGGTGGCGGTGGCGTCGACGCTTCGGTTCAGCGCCTCGGCCAGGTCGGTGACCTCGTCATGGCCGACAACTTCGGCCCGAACGGTGAGGTCGCCGGCGGCAACTGAGCGCAGCGTCGCGACACAGCGCTTGAGGGGGGCGACGATGGAGCGAGTGACCAGGAAGGCCGCGCCGATCGCGACGGCCAGCGCGGCGAGGGTCACCGCCAGCGTGATCGTGCGAACCCGCGCGGTGTCGGCGTGGATCGTCTTCTGCAGAGCGGCGCTCCGCTTGGCGATGGAGGCTTGGATGTCGTCGGTCGCGGTGACCACCTGCGAATACTGCTCGCTGTTGAAGCCGGTGTTCATCGCGGCGGTGGCCGCCTGGAAGGAGGCTGGTGTCCCCTGCCTCCAGAGGGCCTCGACCTTCGGAACGGTGGCGAAGTAGCTATCCCAGGCCGTCTTCAGGGCGGCGAAGGACTTAGCTTCGGAGGCGCTCATCGCGCCGCTGTGCCAGGACGTGAGCAGCGCGTTGATCGCCTTCTCGTCGTCGGCGAAGCCCTGCACATTCACGTCATCGGCTGCGAGTGCCTTCACGGGGCCGTAGGCGGCCACATCCATGGCTTCGTAGGACTGCCAGCCGGTCTCGTCGGCGACGTAGAACTTCATCGAGGCCGCGTCATTGGAGAGGGTGTGGATAGCAATGAGCTGGTCTGAGAGGCGGGACTGGTGGCGCAGGCCCCAGAGCCCGACGCCGGCGCACGTGACACAGAGCGCACAGACGAGGGCGAAAGCTATCGCCAACCTCGTGCCGATCTTCCAACTGGTCCAGACGCGCTGCATTCAAACTCCTCAATGATGACTGCTGACCTTGGCCTATCGGCCGCCCCGCGGCTGTCCTGAGGGGCCACCGACGCCGGCTCAAGATCGCCCCGGAGCGGTCGATAGACAGTCATGCGTATTGACCGGTCGTCGTCAACGCCGCTCAGCGCTGACGCGGGGCAGGCGAGATGCTGACATCCCCCCACGAGCAGCGACGCGTCGCTGCGCTGCACGCGTACAACGTTCTCGACACCGAGCCCGAGCCGTCCTTCGACGCGATCACCCGACTCGCCGCGCAGTTGGCCGACGCCCCAATGGCGCTGGTCGGCCTCATCGACGAGTCCCGGCAATGGTTCAAATCCAAGCAGGGCATGACTGGCTGCGAGACTCCGCGCGACGACACGTTCTGCCGCTATGCCCTGCACAGCAGCGACATTCTCGTCATCCCCGACGCCCAGCTCGATCCTCGCTTCGCCGCGAATCCGCAGGTCACCGGCGCACCGTTCATCCGGTTCTACGCCGGGGTACCGCTGGTCTCCGACGACGGCTACGTGCTCGGCACCCTCTGCGTGCTCGACACAGCTCCCCGCGAACTCACCGAAGTGCAGTACGACCAGCTACGAGCCTTAGCCAGTCAGGTGATGGCGCAGTTACTGCTACGTAAGCACACCTACACGCTGGCGGCCGAGGTTGCTGCTCGCCAGGCCGCCGAGCAGGCGGCCCGGGACTCGGAGACGCGGTGGCGCACGCTGGTCGAGGCCTCGCCGGTGGGCATTGCACTGTCAGACGAGCACGGGCGCTACCTCACCGCGAACGCGGCCCTCTGTTCGATCCTCGGACGCCGCCACGACCAATTGATCGGTCGGACCTCCGCGAGTTTCACCCACAAGGATGATCTGGAGAGCTACAACGCGACTGGCGAGACGATCGTCGCCCACGGCGGCGTGGCGCGAGTCGAGCGGCGCTGCTACCGGCCGGACGGGGACCTGCGCTGGCTCTGGCTGACGCTGACCCATACGCCGGGCCCGCAGGGGCAGACGTGGACGCTGGCCCACGCCGAGGACATCACCGACCGGAAGTTGTCGGAGCAGGCGCTGCGGGAGTCCGAGGCCGATTTGGCCGCCGTCGCCCAGGTGGTGCGCAAGATCCAGAGCGGCGCGGATGCGCGCGAGAGCGTGGTGCAGGCCGGTCTGCGGCTCGCCTCGGCCAGCTATGTCAGCCTCGTCGAGCCGAGTGGGGACGGTTCGACGCTGACCGTCACCGCCGCCACCGAACCGGCCCTGGTCGGCGCATCGGTGGCGATCGACCCCTCCTCGGCCACTTCGCGAACCTTTCTGACCGGAGAAGCCTTCTTCTCCGCCCATACGGCCGGACACCCGCTCATCTCGGCGGCATTGCTGGAGCTGACCGGGGCCCGCACGGTCTACATCGTGCCGGTCTACTCAGCCGAGGCGATCAGTGCGGTCCTCATCGTCGCCTGGAGCCACGAGCTCTCCAGCATGGACGACCGGCGAGCCCGGGTCGTGGCCCTGCTGGCCGACAACGCCGGCGTCGCGCTGCGCCAAGCCGGTCTTCTCGCCGAACTGCACACGCTCGCATCGACCGATCCACTGACCGGTCTGGCCAACCGCCGTAGCTGGGACCAGCGTCTCGAATCGCTGATGGAGCGCGCCCACGAGGACGGCACACCACTCACCATCGCGGTCGCCGACCTCGACCACTTCAAGAAGTTCAACGACCGGCACGGCCATCTCGCCGGCGACCGGATGCTGCGTGACTTCGCCGACTCGATGCTGAGCCAGCTGCGCACCGGGGACTTCGCCGCCCGTTGGGGCGGGGAGGAGTTCACCGTCGCCCTCCCCAACTGCGCGCAGTCGGAGGCGATTCGGGTGCTGAACCGGGTTCGGCTGTCGGTGCCGCACGACTCGACCTGCAGCATCGGGCTCGCCACCTGGGACGACCGTGAGGACGCGGACGCGCTACTGCGCCGAGCCGACGCCGCCCTCTACGCGGCGAAACAGGCTGGCCGAAACCAGACACTCGCCGCCTAGTTTTTTAAGACATCGGCGACACCAACCTACGACCGACTACGACCGACTAGCCTGCGGCTGACTACTACCGATTCAAGGCCAGCTTGGTGAGCAATCCGAGACTCTTGCGGGGCGGCGGGGCCGGGGCGGCGAGCCGCTCGCGCGGCACCCGGACCCGGAGGGCGGCCGGCCAGATCTGACAGCGTACGGGCGTCGGCAGCATCAGCGACTCCCCGTCCACGCCGACCGGGATCTCAGCCGCATCCGACTCCACCACGACCTCAATCGCATCGAAGCGCTGCAGAGTGCGGCCGCTACGGACCCGCACCAGCGCGGCGGCCTGCGCGGCACTGTGCACTGAGACGGCGATGACCCCCAGCTTGCCACCGTCGATTCGAGCTCGACGCCCCAGTCCGGCAGGGTCTGACATTTCGTAGGGGTTGTTGCTGATCAGCAGCGCCGTCGGGGCATCGATGGTGTCGTCGCCGATGCGAGCGGTGAGTCGTGGGCCACTATCCCCGGAGAGGAGATCTGGCAGCATTTTCAAGGTGGTTCCACGCTTGTCGGCGCGGTACGCCGGACTCTCCACGATCGCGGCGTAGGCGCCGAAGGAGGCGTTGTTGACGAAGGTACGACCGCCCACCAGGCCCAGGTCGAGGGTGACCTCGACGCCGTCGGTGAGCGCGGCGAGCCCGGACTCCGGCCGCTCCCGGTCCAGTCCCAGATCCAGCGCGAAGTGGTTTCGGGTCCCGGCCGAGAGGACCAGGAACGGAATGTCATGCTCGGCGGCGATCGCCGCCACCAGCGCTTGGGTGCCATCGCCCCCGGCTACACCGAGCAGGTCGGCCCCAGCGGCGACCGCGGCCCGCGCCATCGCCGCGACGTCGACCTGGCCGGGTCCATCGATCAGGGCCACGTTCGCGCCCAGCGCAGCCGCCTTCTTATCGAGTTGGAACTTGGTGACCTTCCCGCCTCCGGAGCGCGGATTCATGATGAAATACGGGCGTTTGGGCGGCGGGGTCAGCCGCTCGGGCATCCGCGAACCCGAACTCGCTCGCGACAGCGCCGCCCGACCCAGGCCGCCGGCGATGAGCAGCAGGACGATGACCCCCAGGGCGGGCAGCAGCAGATTCCGTGAGATGTAAACCGCAATCACCACGACCGGCGCCGCGATGGCCAGGAATGCCGCGACCCAGCGGATGAGGCTGCGATTGCTCAGGAACCACCAGGCGGCGGCGAGGAAGACGACAACGCCGACGACTGCAACCACAAGCACGGCGACGGTCTTGGTTCCCGCGGCCAGCAGCAGGACGATCGCGGCGACAACCGCCAGCCAGGCTCCGCGGGCCAGCCACCGCGCGGCCGGCGTCGCCCCGGCCGACGCCGGATCGGGTTGAGTCATTGGGGATCCTCTCGTCCGGGAGTTTCGTCAATCGCCGCCCACTGGGCCCCTGACGTGACGCGGAAGGCGGCGACCGCCGATTCGATCGTCGGGAAGAACTGCCCGGCGTCGATGTGTCGGGTAAGCCCGTAACGCTCGATCTTGCGGCGCACCGGGTCCTTGAGTTCCGCGAACACGATGAGAATGCCGGCCGAAGCCAACGCCTCGTCCAGGTCCTCCAAGACGTCGGCGGCGGTGGTATCCACATCGGTGATCGGCTCGGCGGCCACCACGATCCACGACGGGGCCGGCTCGGACTTGGCCAGTCGGCGGACAGCGTCGCGGAAAGTCTTGGCGTTGGCGAAGATCAGCGGCGCGTCGAAGCGCAGGATGACCAGACCGGGCAGGTGCTCGGCCTGCGGGTAGGAGCGCAGGTCGTGGTAGCCCCCGAGACCCTCGACCCGACCGAGCTCAGTCTGGTACGGCCACCACGTCCGCCGGAATACATTGAGGATCGACAGCCCGACGGCGATCGCGATTCCGGCCAGCACCCCAATCAGTGCGACGCCGAGGAAGGCGGCGATCGAGAGCAGGCACTCCGTCCGACGCTGACGCCACAACCGCACCGTGCCGGGGATGTCGGCCAGCGATAGCGACGCGGTGATGACGATCGCGGCGAGAGCAGGTTGGGGCAGATCGCGAAACAGGCCCGGCAGCAGGACGATCATCAGAATTATCAGCGCAGCGCCGATTACCCCGGTGAACTGCGTCTTCGCTCCTGAGCGTTCGGCTACCGCCGTACGTGAGCCGCTGGTGCTGACCGGGAACCCTTGGAAGAGGCCGGCCGCCAGGTTGGCCGCGCCGATGCCGACCATCTCCTGATTGCCGTGTATCTCCTGGCCGGTACGTTCGGCGAACGACGAGGCGGTCGAGATCGTGTCGGCCAACGACACCAGGGCGATGCCGAGGGCGCCGATCACAATCGGGCCGACGTCGGAGAGGCGCACGGTGGGGACCGTCAGGGGCGGGAAGCCCTTCGGAAGCGTGCCGACCAGGCTGACCCCGTGCTCGGCGAGATCGAAGATCACGGCCGCGGCGATCGCCAGCACGACGAGGGTGAGAACGGCCGGCACCTTCGGCGCCCAGCGTTGCAGGGCCAGAATCAGCACAACTCCCGCGACTCCGACGACAGCTGCTGCGGTCACGGCGTCTCCGTCGGCCAGCCCCCGGAAGAAACCGGTGATCTCCCCCCACAGGTTGTCCGCGCTCACCTTGAAACCAAACAACTTCGGCAGCTGTCCGACCAGGATGGTCAGCGCCAGGCCGTTCATGTAGCCGATCATCGTCGGGTGTGACAGCAGGTCGGCGATGAAGCCCAGTTTGGCGGCTGCGGCCAGCAGCATGACCGCTGACACGCAGATCGCCAGCAGCGATGCGATGGCGATGGCCCGCGCCGGGTCGCCGCCCGAGCCTACGAGGGGCAGGATCACCGCAGCGATCATCGGACCGAGGGAGGAGTCCGGACCGAGGACGAGGATTCGGGACGGGCCGAAGATCGCGTACGCCAGCAGGCACATGATCGAGGTGTAGAGCCCGGTGATCGGCGGCAAGCCGGCCAGCTCTGCGTAAGCCATCCCCTGTGGAACCAGGAGAGTCGTCAATACGACGCCGGCGACGACGTCCTTGAACAGCCACTCGCGACGATATGACGAAGCCGCCCGTAGACCGGGTAGGGCACTCAGTACCGACACGATCACCTCTGCACGGCTGGGCGGCGCGGCCGCGTCGAGCGACGCGCTACGTCAGAACTTCACGTCAGAACTCCGCGGCACGCAGTGAGCCACTGAAGCCACTGAAGCCACTGAACCATCGGCACGAAGCTGTCCTGATCGTCGCGGCTAACCCGGCATCGGCCATCACCCGTACGGGATGAAACCGCCGCCGGTTCAGTCCTGCTCGAGGGCGTCGTCGACGTCGAACCCGATTGCCAGCGCCAGCGCCGATGCATCGGCCACTACGCGCGAGACGCCGATCGCGGGCGCGATGGCGATCAGCACGCCGACGATCTCATCGACGCTGGTGCCGGCGGCGACGGCGATCGCGACGGCCGAGGAATAGGAGGCGGTTGCGGAGTTGAGCGCCAGCAGGGCCGCGACCCGAACGAGTGCGTGGGTGCGGGCGTCCAGCGTCGACAGCTCGAGATTGGCGTCATGGGAGTTCAGCACAGAGTCGATCAACCCGTCGTCATTCAACGCAAGACGGACGAGCATCTCCTGGTAATTCAGCGGTGTTGGCCCGCTGGCAGCGCCGGACCTCATAGCTTGAATTCAAGCGTGAGGACGCCCGAGCGGCGTCATCCCAACGTGATGAAACGGCTACGATTCGAGCAATCCGCACGCGGTCGCGACTCGCAACGCCTCCGACCGACTGGAGACGCCGAGCTTGCGATAGATCGAAATGGCCTGACTTTTCACCGTGTTGGGCGAGACGAAGAGGCGCTGCGAAATCTCACGGAAGGTCAGGTGCGTCGGCAGGTAGGCCAAGACGCGAAGTTCCGCCGTGGAGAGTGTCATGGTGCCGGCGATGGTGTCCGTGGTTCTGGCCCGCAGTTCGCTGTCCAATCCGCCGAGACGCTGGTTGAGCGTGCCCAGGTCTGGCCGGCGACGCTGGATCTCCTGCGCGTCCTTCACCACGGTCCTGGCGCCGGCGAGATCCCCCAGCGCCTGATGAACCCGGGCCATGACGATCCGGGCCTGAACACCCAGCCAGGGCAGCGTGATGGTCGAGTCGGAGCGCAGCACGTGCGCGTGGGCCAGCGCTTCCCGGGAGCGTCGCGGATCGCCATTGTGGATCCCGAGTTCTGCCACCAGCGCGAAGGTCAGGATCTGGCTCGCGTCGTCGGAGATCTGAGCCGACAGCGCCGTGGCCCGGGCGAGCGCAGCGTGTTCAGCCGCCTCATCCCACTCGCCCGCTTCGGTGGCCAGCAGCCCCAGTTCGGCCTGGGCAACGCAGACCGACGGGGCGCGGTCACTGCCCGCTCCATCGATTACCTGCTCGAAGCCGTCGCGGGCCTCCGCCGTTCGCCCGGCTAGCAGCAGAGCAATGGACCTGCTCACCAGCGCGCCGCTGTACCACGGACTCGCCGCCGATTCGGCCATCAGGCAGTCGGTCGCGTCCGTCAGCATCTGGTTGACACCATGCGGCGCCAGCAGAGCCCGAGCGAAGGAGATCATCGACGAGAACGAGGCGGCATCCCCCGGCATCGGACCGTCGAACTTCACCTGCTCCGCGCGCTGCAACCAGCTGACGGCAGCCGGATCGCCGAGGAAGGCGAGGGTCACCGCGGTGTACACCGCGAGCGGCGGATAGGCCCGGATCGCGTCGTCATCGAAGGCCTCCAGCAATCGGACAACGCTGTGTATCCGCCCGCGAGCGATGTACGGCGCAACCAGATCACAGACGAGTTCACCGGCGACGGAGGTTGCCCCAGCGGCGTGGGCATGCTCGATCGCCTCCTCGACCCGTCCGTGCTGCTGCAGCCAGCAAGCCGCGCGCAGATGCAGCGATGGGAGCTCGTCGGGCTCGCGGCGGGCAAGTTCGGCCAGCAAGGCGTGCCGGAAGGGCGCGTGATATCGATACGACCTAGTCGCGGCATCGATCGGCACCACGAAGCGATTGCCGGTTGCCAGCTGCGCCAGAACGGCAGCGCTGTCAGACGTGCCGACGACGGCATCGCAGAGCGCCGGTGACGGCCGCTCCAGGATCGCCGACCGGGTGAGAAACCGGACCCGGGAATCCGGCAGCCCGGCCAGGATCTCTTCGCGCACGTAGTCGGTGACCAACTCATCGGCCGCGCCGAGCGAACCGGCGGCGATCGCGCGGTCGGATCGCTTGCGCAGGGCGAGGGCGGCGAGGTAGAGCCCGGCCGGCCACCCCTCGGCCCAATCGTTGAGGCCGCTCGCCACATCCGCAGAGACGTTCAGACCAGCG
The DNA here is from genome assembly GCF_900230215.1 of Jatrophihabitans sp. GAS493. Taxonomy (NCBI): domain Bacteria; kingdom Bacillati; phylum Actinomycetota; class Actinomycetes; order Jatrophihabitantales; family Jatrophihabitantaceae; genus Jatrophihabitans; species Jatrophihabitans sp. GAS493. Next base: position 4,433,576 of record NZ_LT907982.1, read on the forward strand.
TTACGCAGTAGCAGCAACGCCTCGGCATCGTCCATCGCAAGTTCGGGCACCCCGAGCTCCACGAGCCGCCCGGCGACCCGGGGCCGGGCCAGCGGGATGGGGGGCATGGCTCGGGCCGAGATCACGAGCTGGGCGTTGAGCGGCAACTGCAGAGCCATCATCGCCAGGATGTCGGTGGCCACCGGATCGCGGAGCAGGTGCGCGTCATCCAGGACGAGGGCGAACGAGGTCTCACTCGCTTCGACCGACCGCAGGAACGCGCGCACGTTGGTGGCCGGCAGGCCCGAGCCGGCGGAGCTCATTCGCCGATTCAGGGTGCCGCCCAACTCCAGGGCGTTGTCGACGGCGAAGGCAATGTCGGCGAGCAGGACGGCCGCATCGTTGTCCGTCTCGTCCAGGCAGATCCAGGCAATCCGGCGTTGTTGGCGCGCTGCCCACGCGGCGAGCAGCGTCGTCTTCCCGTCGCCCGGCGGCGCAATGACGGTCGCAATTGAGGATTCCGAGGTCGTGAGATGGGCGATCAGCCGTTCGCGGATGATGACATGCGCACCGACCGGGGGAACCACGAACTTCCGCTGCGCTGGCGGGTTGGGGCGATCTCCGAACCGGCGCTGCCAGTCGTGTCGGCTCTGCCGTGACGGCGCGGGGAGAGCACCGGCAGCACCGGCATCCCCGAGCGGCAACCCCTTGCTCGTCTCAAGCGTCGTCACCGACGGGATAGAGGCCAACGGGGTAGAGGCCGACGGGGTAGAGGCCAACGGGGTAGAGGCCGCAAGGAGGCCGAGGTCCGCGTCGAGGCCAGCGTCTGGCACATTTTTCAACGCTGTCACATTGAGCTCCCAACTACCGATTTGGAACCGCCGGGTCTACTCCGGGTAGGGCCTCGAACAGGACGACGCAGAAATACTATGGTACCGAACTGCACCGGCGATAGATTTCTTCCGTCTCGATTTCGCAGCATTTCAATTTCCGGTCCGAGACCGCTTCTCGCCACCAATTCCGGGGCCGTCGGCGGCATCCGAGCATCGACCAGAAACAATGCGACCGACTAACTGTTGCACGAACAACCGTTCCTTGCTCAACCTCGTGCGCTCCAAATACACAGCAGGCGGGCCGCGGCTAGACCAGCAAACACGGGAGTAGATGGTGCTGGCCGGGCTAGTGGCCGAAAACGAAAGGCGCCGGAATTCCCGGCATACGAAGAAAGGCGCCATTAATGAATTGGTGACACTGCTGTCGCTTTCGGTTGCCCCCTTGGCGAACAAACGCGCAATTCACGCGTGCCGGATCCTTGAATCACCCTGAGAGGGTGAGGCCAATTGCCCTTCGCATCCTCTTCGCTCGGTCAATGCCACGGATCGACTTCGCAATACCGGCCGGTAACAAGTGCCTATTCGGGCCACCCGCCGGGCGATCGGCCGCGCTGGCCGCCACCCGGAACGGAGGGGTGCAACTCATCCGCTTCGGATGACGCTGCCCGGAGCGCGGCGGAGCAGGATGCCTAGATGGAATCCGCGTCCGCAGGAAGGCACCGCCGGTGACGAGTACCAACGAGCCGGAGGTCTCAGACGAGCCGGAGGCGTCCGAGACGTCCGAGACGTCCGGCATCGACACCGATCGGGCTGTCACCACCGCCGACAACAATCGGGCGATCACCACCACCGACACCGATCAAGCCGACACCGATCAGACGGTCACCGATCAGCCGGTCACCGATGCGCCGATCCGTCGCAGCTGGCGCCGTGCGCTGGTCACTTACACGCTTCCGGGGTGTTGGCTCGGGCTCATCTTCGCCTGTCTTTCGTTCACGCCGTCGCTGCTGCCTCGCGGTGGGGTCGTCCAGGGCCTGGTGGTCGGTATCAACGCCGCCATCGGCTACGGGCTCGGGGTGATGGCCGCCTCGATCTGGCGTGCGTTCGCTGATCGCGGGCCGCGTCCGGCCCGGCGCTGGGCCTGGCGGGCCTTCTTCATCGCCGGCGCCACCCTCTTCGTCGTGATGTTCGCGCTGGGACAGTACTGGCAGCACGAGATTCGACAGTTGATGGGGGTTACCGAATACAGCATTCCCTACGTCATTCTCTCGCCGTTCATCGCCGCCGCGACCTTCATCGGGCTCGTGCTCATCGGGCGGGGTGTGCGCGGGATCTATCGCTGGGCGGCCCGGGTGCTGCGGCGTTGGATCGGTCCGCGCGCGGCGTCGGTGGTCGGTTGGATACTGGCCGCCGGGGTCACCTATCTGGTCATCACCGGACTGCTGCTGGACGGGCTGGTCGGGCTAGCCAACGACGCCTTCTCGGTGAAGGACACCACGACCGACGAGGGCGTCCATCAGCCGACCACCAGCCTGCGTTCGGGCGGCCCCGAGTCACTGGTCCCCTGGGATTCACTGGGGCGCCAGGGACGGAAGTTCACCGGTCTCGGGCCCACGGCCAGTCAGATCACCGAGGTCACCCACCAGCCGGCCCAGGAACCGATCCGCATCTACGCCGGTCTGCAGTCGGCCGACGACGCGGAGGCTCGGGCCACCCTGGCCGTCCAGGACCTCGAACGCGCCGGCGGCTTCAAGCGCAAGAACCTACTCATCGTGACCACGACCGGTAGCGGCTGGGTCGACCCGGCCTCAGTCGACACCTTCGAATATCTCAGCGACGGCGACTCCGCGTCGGTGGCCATCCAGTACTCGTATCTGCCGTCGTGGATCTCGTATCTGGTCGATCAGTCGAAGGCCCGTGAAGCGGGGCGGAGTCTCTTCGACGCGGTCTATGACCAGTGGTCGAAGCTGCCCGAGAACGCCCGCCCCCGGCTCTTCGTCGCCGGCGAGAGCTTGGGCTCCTTCGGCGGCGAGGCCGCCTTCAGCGGCGAATACGACCTGCGCAACCGCACCAACGGCACCCTCTTCGCCGGACCGCCGAACTTCAACACGCTGTTTCGGGAGTTCAGCGACCACCGAGACGCCAGCAGTCCCGAGGTCGAGCCGGTGTACAAGAACGGGCGGACGGTGCGATTCGCGAACGACCCGAGCGTCTCGATACCGCCGACCGATCAGCCCTGGGACGGCACCCGGGTGCTGTACCTGATGCACCCGTCTGACCCGATCGTGTGGTGGAGCCCGAACCTGATCCTGCACAAGCCGGATTGGATCAGCCAGACGCCCGGAAGCGACGTGCTCAAGGGGATCGTCTGGATGCCCTTCGTGACGTTCTGGCAGATCACCGCCGATCTGCCGTTCTCCACCGGCGTCCCGGGCGGCCACGGACACAAGTACACGACCGAGTACGTGGACGGCTGGAACGCGGTCCTGCAACCCACCGGCATCACCTCAGCAGACCTCGACAAGCTGAAGGAAGTGATCAGCTCCGGGAACTGACGGCGTGACCGTAGGCGAGACAGAGACCAGACCGGCCAGGAGGTAGCGCATGACACCGTCCGGCGATGACACCCCGGGGCGACACCGGATGCAGCCAATCATCGAGGCGGTGTACGCACCAGGCCGCTACGGACTGGTCGTGCTGCTGATCCTGCTGACCTACGCCCTCTCCGTCTCACTGACGCAGTCGTGGGGGGCCTCGGTGGTGCTCGCAGTGCAGATCGCAACCGTGTGGCTGATCCTCCGTACCTCCGAGGCCCGAAGAGGCTTACAACTGGTGGCCGACATTGCCCTCGTCATCGCAATCGTCGCAGCGATTCTGGGTCTATTTCTGCACCGCGAGACCAGCCAGCGAATCCTTCCGGCGATCAGCGGGATGCTCTACGTGGTCGCCCCCTTCTCGATCGGGCGGCATCTGGTGCGCCGCCGCACGATCGACGGCGAGACGGTGCTGGGCGCGCTGGCGACCTACCTCCTCATCGGAATGTCCTTTGCGTTCATCTATCGAACGGTGGGCGCCAACCAGTCCGGGCCCTTCTTCGGATCGCAGGGCGAAGGTTCCGTCCCGGAGGATCTGTTCTTCTCCTTCACCACCCTCACCACAACCGGCTACGGCAACCTCGTGCCGGCCGACAATCCCGGTCAGAGCCTCGCCGTCGCCGAGATGCTCATCGGCCAGCTCTTCCTGGTCACTGCGGTGGCCAAAGTGGTCAACTCCTTCCGACCGGCACGACGACCAGGCAACCCGCCAGAATCGGACGACACACCATGAGCACTGAAGGCCGAGCGGCGGCTCCCGCCGAGAGCACCGCCAGCCCACGGCTGGCCGTGCTGCTGGCCGCCGCGATGTTCGTCCTCGTCGTCGACACGTCTTTCATGAACGTCTCGATCTCGGCGGTGGTTCGGGATCTGGACACGACGGCCAGCGGCCTGCAGTCAGCCATTGCCCTGGAGGCGCTCGTCTCGGCCGCCTTCATCCTGATCAACTCCAAGGTCGGCGACCTCATCGGGCGCAAGCGTGCCTATGTCATCGGGCTGGTGGCGTATGCCATCGGCGCGACCGCGATGACGCTCACCCAGAGCCTCGGGCCGGTCATCTTCTTCTGGGCGATCATCGGCGGCCTCGGGGCGTCTCTCCTGTTACCGGCGATGCAGTCGCTCATCCACGGCAATTTCACCGGCGCGGCCCAGAAGAAGACGTATGCGCTGGTGGGCGCCTCCGCCGCCATCGCGGCCGCCATCGGCCCGCTTCTCGGCGGATTCGTGACAACGTACCTCTCCTGGCGGGTCGGTTTCGGGCTGGAGGTCGTCATCATCCTGGTCGTCCTGTCGCAGATCCGCCTGGTGAAGGATGTGCCTTACACCGGGCCCCGTCACGTCGATCTGGTCGGCGCCGTCCTCTCCGTGGTCGGTATGGGCGGGGTCGTACTGGCGATTCTGGTCTGGCAGGAGGGTGGCGGCTACGTCGGCCTCATCATCGCCGTCGGTGTCGTCAGCCTGGGCGCCTTCGCCTACTGGCTGGTTATCCGTAAGCGTCAGGGAAAGCCCACCCTGTTGGACCCAGCACTCTTCAAACACCTGGCCTTCCGGATCGGCGTCACCCAGCAGATGCTGCAGCAGATCACCCTGGGCGGGGCGATGATCGCCCTGCCGCTGTTCCTGCAGATGACGTTGGAGTACAACGCAATGCAGGCCGGGTTGGCGCTCGCCCCACTCTCGCTCTCCATGTTCGGGGTGGCGATGCTCGCCGGTCGCAAGGCCGGAAACCGCCGCCCGGCCAACATCGTGCTGGCCGGCTTCGCCATGTGCACCGTCGGCATCGCGGTCATCATTCCGCTGGTACCGCGGGTGAACTCGGGCTGGTACCTGGCGATCCCGCTGGTGGTCACCGGCGCCGGGCTCGGTCTGCTCGTCTCTCAGCTCAACAACTTCACGCTGGCCCCGATCGCCGAGGAACGGGTCAGCGAAGCCGCGGGGGTGAACTCCGCCGCCGGGTCGTTCGGCCTCTCCTTCGGGCTGGCCGTGGCCGGCGGGCTGATGCTGTGGATCCTGGCGGTGAGCTTCACCCACCTGACCTATGCCAGTCCGACGATCCCGGCGGCCCAGCAGCACCAGATCGCGGACAAACTCGAGACCGACGCCCAGGTCATGAGTAACACCGAACTGCAGCACCAGATCGCCGACGAACCCCAGGAGATCCAGGACGCGGTTCTCTCGATCAACACCGACGCCCGCAACCGTTCACTGCAGATCGCGCTCATCGTTCCGGCCGCCGCCAGCTTGCTTGGTCTGGGCAACTCGCTGCGCATGCGCCGCCTCCCCGACCCCAAGCCATCGGCCGCCCGGGAGGGTCTCGACTTCGGATGAGTGAGCTCAGCCCCGACGACTCCGGTGAAACCGACCGGGCTGCCGCGGCGTCTGCTCACAGTCGTGGGCGGAGCAGCGCGGCCCAGCGAACCATCCTGTATGAGTTCGTGCTGGAGATGGGCCGCGCGCTGAGCCTCGCCGGCACCGCGGTGAGCGAGACCCAGGACCGGCTCCTGCAGATCGCCGCGGCCAACGGGGTGCGCGATGCGCAGGTGGTCGTCCTCCCGACGACTCTCATGGTCGCGCTCGGACACGCGCGACGGGCCACGGTGGAGGTGATCCCTCAGCGCACCGGCGCCTTACGTCTGGATCAGATCTCCGCGCTCTACGAAATCGTCAAGCGGGCCGAGGCCGGAACGGTCACTCCCGAGGACGGCTTGGAGCAGCTACGAGCCGTGGACGCGATGAGACCGCGCTTCGGCCCGGTGATCACCATCTTCGGCCACACCCTGATGACGGTCGCGCTCTGCCTGCTGCTCAAGCCCACCCTTCCCGATGTAGCGGCCGCCGCGGTCTTCGGGGTGCTCGTCGGCGTGCTGGCCCTGGTCTCCCGCGGCCGCCACACGCTGACCGTCCTCATTCCGATAGTCGCCGCGCTCGTCGTCTCCGCGCTGACGTTTCTGGCCATCCAGCACGGGGTGGCCGACCTCGGCCTGCCGGTGCTGATCGCTCCGCTGGTGACCTTCCTCCCCGGCGCGGCCCTCACCACCGCCACCGTCGAGCTCGCCTCTGGCGAGATGGTCGCCGGATCCAGCCGGTTGGTCTTCGGCGGCCTGCAACTGCTGCTGCTGGCCTTCGGGATCGTCGCCGGCGCCGAGATCGCCGGGCCGGTCGGGGCCGACGCGTTGCACAGCCCGGATCGTCACATGCTCGGCTCCTGGGCCCCCTGGCTCGGTGTGCTTGTCTTCGGCCTCGCTGCGGCGGTGTACTTCTCGGCGCCGCGCGGCGCTACCCGCTGGCTGCTGCTGGTTCTCTTCGTGGCCTGGGGCGGTCAACTCGCCGGTGACCACCTCATCGGCTCGAGCGCGAGCGGATTCTGTGGTGCGCTGGCGATGACCCCGGTCGCGCTCGCCGTGGCTCGCTTACCGAGTGGTCCACCGTCGCAGGTCACCTTCCTCCCCGCCTTCTGGATGCTCGTCCCCGGTGCGCTGGGGCTGATCAGCACGACCGAGCTGCTCGGGAATGTCTCGACCCTCTCCCCGACCGCTTTGATCCAGCCGGTCGTATCAATCGTCGCGATCGCCCTCGGTGTCCTCTGCGGTGTCTCGCTCTACCGAGCCGGGGCGACCGGCGCTACGCGCATCCCGGAGTGGCAGCGGGCGATCGTCGAGACCTCCAAGCGACGCCCACCGCCGGGTGGCTAGCCGGCACTGACTGTTAGCCGGCACTGACTGTTAGCCGGCACTGACTGTTAGCCAGCACTGACTCGCTGACGCTTCAGGAGACGATGTGCATTTCGTGGCTGGTGTTGTTCAGGCGCCGGCCCCCGGTTTCGGTGACCGTGACGATGTCCTCGATCCGCACGCCGAAGCGCCCGGGCAGGTAGATGCCCGGCTCGATCGAGAAGCACATGCCGGGTTCGAGTTCGCGGGCCTCGCCCTCCACCATGTACGGCGGTTCGTGGGTGGTGAGGCCGATCCCGTGGCCCGTCCGGTGGATGAAGTATTCGCCGTACCCGGCGTCGGTGATGACCTTCCGAGCCGCCCGGTCGATCTCCTGGCACCCGACGCCCGGGCGAACGGCCTCAAAGCCGGCCTGCTGAGCCTCCCGGACGATGTCGAATACTTCCCGCTCCTGCGGTGTCGGATCTCCGACGTGCACGGTGCGGGTGGTGTCCGATCCGTAACCGTCCTTCAATCCCCCGAAGTCGAGCACCACCATGTCGCCGGGCTGGATGACCCGGTCGCTCACCTCGTGGTGCGGGTTCGCACCGTTGGGACCGGACCCGACCACGGTGAAGTCGACCTGAGAATGTCCATACTTTCTCAGTCGGTTCGCCAGTTCGTCGCCCAGTTCGCGCTCGGTGCGCCCGGCGAAGGAGACCCCGACGATCTCCTCGAAGGTGGCGTCGGCCGCGGCCCCGGCGGAGGCCAGCCGGGCCAGCTCGTCATCGTCCTTGATCGCGCGCAGCATAGGCAGCGTCTCGGTCATCGAGGTGTAGGTCGACTTGGGCAGGTGGGCCTGCAGCCCGAGCAGATGCATCGCCCACGCGCTGTCGGAGATGGCGTACCGCCCACCCGGCTCCAGCAGTTGCGCGGCGGCGGCGTAGGGGTCACTGCCGTCGGTCCAGTCGGTGAGGCTGGTGACCGCGACCCCCGGTGCCCCTTCAGCGTCCGGACGCTCCAGGATCGGGACGAGGAGAGCCGGATCGTGGCTCTGCTGGAGCACCAGCATGGTGATCCGCTCGGTGATGGCGGTCGGCTGATAGCCCGTGAAATACACCAGATCGGGTCCCGGGGTGACCAGCACGCCGGTGAGCCCGGCCCGCGTCGCGTCGCTGACCGCTCGCTGCATCCGCTGCGCGAAATCGGCTGTGGTGAAGGGCTGCATCAGGCACCGGTCCGGGCGTAGCGCTCGAGGAAGAGGGCCTCGGCGAGGGCGGCGTGCTCGATCTCGCTCGGGTTGACGCTCTCGTTCGGGGCGTGGATCAGGCAGAGCGGCTCCTCCACCCCCATAAGGAAGATCTCGGCGTCCGGGAAGGTGTCGGCGAAGACATTGCACAGCGGGATCGAGCCGCCCTGCCCGGCGGTGGCCAACGGCCGACCGTAGGACTCCTCCAGGGCGCTCTTGAGCGCGTCGAACCCCCGTCCCTGCAGCGTCCCGACGAACGGATCTCCGACCGCCACCCGATCGATCGTGCAGCGCAGGCTCCACGGCACCCGCCTCTGCAGATGAGCGATCAGGGCATCCTGGGCCGCCTTCCCGTCGGCTCCCGGCGGAACGCGAAGACTCACTCGCGCCGAGGCTGACGCCTGCACCACCGACGCCGACCCGATCACCGGCGGGATATCGATGCCGAGAATGGTCACCGCCGGCCGGGCCCAGAGCAGGTCGGCCACCGAGCCACTGCCGATGAGCTCGACTCCGTCCAGGACGTTGGCGTCGATGCGGAACTGGTCGGGTGGGTACTCGACGCCCTCCCATCGCTGGGTGTTCTCCAGGCCGTCGATGATCGTGTTTCCCTCGGTGTCCCGCAGCGAGGCGAGAATGGCCACCAGCGCGGCGACCGGGTCGGGGGCGGGGCCGCCGAACATGCCGGAGTGCATCGGGCTGCCCAGGGCCTCGAGCTTGATGTCGATGTTGGTCATGCCACGCAGCGTCGTCGTGAGGGTGGGAACACCGACGGCGAAGTTGCCGGTGTCGCAGACGAGGATCGCGTCGGCCCGCAGCAGCTCCGGGTTCTTGGGGACGAACTCCTCCAGGCCGCCGGTGCCCTGCTCCTCCGAACCTTCGCTGATCAGCTTGATCGCGCAGCGGAAATCGCCGTACACCTGCTTCAGCGCGCGCAGTGCCGTCAGGTGCATGACGATGTTGCCCTTGCAGTCGGCCGAGCCGCGTCCGTACCACCGGCCATCCTTCTCGGTGAGTTCGAAGACCGGCGTGTGCCAATTCTCCTCGCCCAGCGGCGGTTGGACATCGTAGTGGCAGTACAGCAGCACCGTCGGCACGTCCGGAGCGTCGCCACCAGCGGGGGTGGGTGCGGGGGTGGGTGCGGAAGTGGGTGCGGGGGCATTGCCGTGCACCGCCATGCTGCCGTCCGGTGTCGCCGACATGCTCATCTCCTGCAGTCCCACCTCCGCAAACGCGTCGATGAGCCACTGCGCGGTGCGGGTGCATTCTTCCTGTGGATAGAGCTTCGGGTCGGCCACCGATTTGTAGGCGACGAGTTGGGCGAGGTCTTCTCGCGCGCGCCCCATCAGGCCGGCGACTGCTTCGCGGAGTTCGGCGGACATTGGTCTTCCCTTCGTTTTGCCCAGCTGCTGCTTGCGCTACGGCGCTACACCGAGGCCGCTGACGCGCTGGCCGGGGTGGGGATCGTCGTGGTGGCGGCCGCCGCGGCCGCAGCCCGGTCGATGGGGCGAGGCGGAGCGGGGCGATGCCGCACCGCGGCCACCACAGCCAGCAGCACGCCACCGAGGCACATGATCGCCATCAGCAGACAGGCGCGGGCCAGCCCCGTCGCCAGCGCATCGCCGCCCGATGCCCCGCCGCTCAGGTGGTTGGCGGTCACGCTCGAGTAGACGGCGCCCACCCCGGCCACGGCCAGCGACCCGCCGACATAGCGGGCCATGTTCGAGATACCGGAGGCCTGGCCGACCTCCTCTGGCGCCACCACCGCGGTAGAGGCGGCCGACGCCGGCCCGTTGGAGAGGCCGAGCCCGGCCGAGGCGATCAGCAGGGGCACTACCAGGGCGCCGTAGGTCCAGGAGGCGTGGACGAACGACAACGCCACCAGACCTACGGTGGCGGCGATGAAGCCGATTCCGATCGCCGCCCGAGCCCCGATCTTCACCGCGATCGGGGTGATCAACGGGGTGATCGCGATCAGCGCACCAGCGGCCGGCAGGGTTGCCAGCCCCGCCTCGAGCGCGGTCATCCCGAAGGCCGTCGGGTCCTGGAAGTACAGGCTGAGGACGTACATGAGCCCGTTGAGCACACCGGCCACGATCAGAATCGCCAGGGTTGCCCCGACGAGAGCGCGGTTGGCGAACAACTGCAGATCGACGAGCGGTGCGGCCACCCTGCCCTCCACCAGCACGAAGGCGACCACACTCGCCGCGGAGAGGATCAGGCACCCGATGGTCGCCAACGACGTCCAACCCCACTGGCTTCCCTCGCTCAGCGCCAGCACCACCGGCACCAGGATCGCCGCGATCAGCACCGTGCCGTAGACGTCGATGGAGTGCGAGCGATCCGGGTCGCGGGACTCGCTGACGGTCATGATCGTCAGCGGAATGCAGGCGGCGGCGATCAGCGCGTCGATCCAGAACAATCCCTGCCAGCCGGTCGAACTGACGAGGACTCCTCCCAACAGCGGCCCGAGCGCGGCCCCGGCCGCCGAGGCGGCGCCCCAGAGCGTGATCGCTCTCATCTGCGCTGCCCCCGATGCCGCGACCGAGAGCAGACTCATCCCGCAGGCCAGAATCGTGGAGCCGGCGGCGCCTTGGATCATCCGCCCGATGATCACTCCCGCGGAGTTGGTCGACAGGGCGATGAGCGCACATGAGGCGACGAAGAGGATGAGGCCGCCGAGGAAGATGCGACGGCGACCGAATACGTCGCCCAGGGCGCCTGAGGTGACGATCACCGCGGCACCGACGAGCATGTAGCCGGTGACGGCCCACTGCAGGGTAGAGATGGGAGCATTCAGATCGTCACTGATGGCCGGCAGCAGAATCGTCACGGCCGAGGTGTTGGCGTTCACCACCAGCGCCGAGACACACGCGGCGGTGAGCACTCCCCAATGAGCCGCGGTGCCGGCCTCTGCGGTAGGGCTGGCAGCGGTCACTTCTGCCTAATCACGTCGGCGGTCTTGAGCTTGTCGATGGTGTCCTGATACTTGTCCAGCTTCTCCGGGCAGTAGGTCTGCAGGATCAGCGCCTCGCCCTGCAGGACCCGGCGGTCGACGATCACCGGTCGCTGCCCGACGAAGGACGCGCCGTTGCTCAGGAGGGAGAAGAGCGTTGCCTTACCGAGTGAGTTGGCCGGGTTGTCACAGACCGCTCCCCCGTCAGTGCCGAATGTCCTTACCAGCACCTCCTCGTCCGGGGAGGTCAGGCCGGCCGAGGAGAGCTTCTGCGACAGGGTGTGGGCCTTGTCCTTGGCCTCCTGGTCGGTCTTGGCCCCGTTGAAGGCGACGAGCCCGATGACGGCCAGGATCACCACGACAATCCCGACGACCCAGTACAGCCAGCGGTTGCTGGAATCAGAGACCTCGGGCGCCGGTGCACCCGCTTCGGCGGTGGTCATGACGTCACCGCCGCGTCAGTAGATTCCTCCGTCTTCCAGCTGGGTTTGCGCAACTTCAGGAACAGCCATGGCGGGATCAGCCCGATCAGAACCGTTCCGGCCAGGATCACTCCCACGTAGGTGCCGGCGTTGCCGCTCTCGAACTGCGACGGCGGGACGAAGCCGATCACGATCGCGGCGGCGGAGGCCAGGAACCCGACGGCGCAGAGGAAGCCCAGCATCGGGGCCCGATAGCCTCGCTCGACATCGGGCTGGGTCCTTCGTAGTCGCACGGCGGCTACGAACATCAGCAGATACACGATGAGATACACCTGCGTGGTCATCACGCTCAGGATCCAGTACGCGCTGGAGACCGACGGGATGAGCGCGTAGAACAAGGCGATTATTGTGGTCACCCCGCCCTGCGCCACCAGGATGTTCACCGGCACACCATTGGAGTTGGTGCGCTGGAACATCGGCGGGAGGTACCCCTCCTGATTTGCGATAAGCACCAGGCCCTTGGACGGGCCGGCCAACCAGGTCAGCATCCCGCCGGCTGAGGCGCAGACCAGTGCTATCGCCACGATCGGCACCAGCCGGGTGATGTGGAAGTAGGCGAAGAACTCCGAGAAGGCCTGCATCACGCCGGCGGTGAGGCTGAGCTGGTCGGCCGGAACGACCCAGCTGATAGCCAGAGCCGGCAGGATGAAGATGAGCAGCACCAGCCCACAGGCGAAGAACATCGCCTTCGGAAACTCCTTACGCGGGTTGCGTAGGGAGGAGACGTGTACCGCGTTCATCTCCATACCGGAGTAGGAGAGGAAGTTGTTCACGATCAACACCAGGCTGGCGATACCGGTCCACGCCGGAAGGAGGTGAGCCGAATCCATCGGCGCCGCCGAGGCGTTGCCCTGGAACAGATAGATGAGGCCAAGAACCACGAGAATCGCGCCCGGGACGAGCGTTCCGATGATCAGGCCGCTGGAGGCCAGTTTCGCGATCCCACCGGTGCCGCCGCGGGCCGACATGAAGACGCCGGCCCAGAAGACCGTGACGATCACGATGCCGGTGTAGACACCGTTGGACGCAAGCTCCGGATTGAAGACGTAGGCGAGTGTGCTCGCGACGAAGCCCAGCAGTGTCGGATAGTAGAAGATCGTCATGGCGAACTGACACCAGACGGCCAGCAGACCCCACGGGCCCGAGAGACCCTCGCTCACCCACCGAAACACCCCGCCTGACCAGCCCGAGGCCAGCTCGGCGGCGACCAGCGACTGCGGCAGCAGGAAGACGATCGCAGGAACCACATAGAGGAAGACGCAAGCCAACCCGTAGACCGCCATCGTCGGCGCCGACCGCAGGCTCGCGACCGATGCGGTGGTCATGAACGCCAGCGAAAGCCAGGTGATCTTGTTCGGTTTCGGGATCGCCACGGCCTTCGCGGTCTTCGACCCAACCACTCTCGACTTAGCGGTCAGGTCATTGGCTGGAACATCCATCGCGGACATGAACTCTCCCTTGAGCCATCACTCACGCGCACAACTATTTGCCAGGTTCGTTGACCGGCAGGGACCGCCGAACGACAATCACGTCGACGGTTAGCCAGCCAACGGCATCGAAACTCTGAATAGAGCTTTCGCAACTTGCAACGGACCCGCATCATCCGTTTCGAATGAAAGCTGATCAAACTGCCGGCGAAACTCGCGGCTTCCAATGGTTCGCCGGCGCTGCCTTAACGAACCTTCGTCACTCGGCAATCTCTTTACCGTGGGCGGCCAGCGCCCAGATGACGACGACGCTGAGAGCGATGATGAGGATGGCCCAGACCGGGTAGTACGGCAGCCACAGGAAGTTCGTGATCGCGATGGCGGCGGCGAAGATGACGCCGAGGATCCGCGCCCACAGGAAACCGCTGAGCAAGCCGATTCCGGCGGCCAGCGTGAGCAGGCCGAGAACCAGGTGGATCCAGCCCCAGGTTGCTACGTTGACCTTGTAGACGTAGTCCGGGCTGATCACGTAGTAATGCTGGCGAATAATTGCGGCCAGGCCCTGCAAGATGTCAAAACCGCCAAGGACCATCATCGTGATGGCGGCAAACAGCGTCAGGCCGACCGCAGTATTGCTTCTGGTTGTGGTCATCGTTTCTCCCTCTTGCGAATGCGCCGCCACTGTCATGGCCGACCGCTGCTGCTATTTCCTTCTACCGCGATATTTCGTTTGGCCGATCAGCTCGGCCCACCCATGAAGTGAAATCCGACGCCGGCCTTGCCCGGTCATCCTCGAAGCATGAAATCGAGGGGGACCACTGACCGGGCAGGCACGGCGTCGTCAATTGCGTCCGACTAGCCAATCGGGACCGACTAGTCAATCGGGACCGACTAGGAGAGCGCCTTGGCCTTAGCCTGCTGGAACTCGGCGTCGGTGAGCACGCCCTGCTTGCGGAGGTCATCCAGCCGTGCGATCTCCTCAGCTGCTCCCGGGGTGTCCTTACTGACCGTCTGGACGTACTGGCGGAACTGGGCCTCGCGCTGCTGGGCGTCCGCCTGGGCGTGAGCACCCATCTTCGAGCCGCGAGCGATCAGGTAGACGAAGACACCCAGGTACGGAAGGACGATGATGAAGATCGTCCACAGGGCCTTGCTCCAGCCCCCGAGGTCCGGACTCCGGAAGATGTCGCCGAAGACCACGATCAGCATCCAGATCCAAATGAAGAAGAGGAAGAACCACAGCATGGACCAGAAGACCTGTCCGGTGCCGAAGTCGCTTGCTTCGATCAGTTGATGCGCTTTGATCATTTGGTAGTGCCTCTCGAGTAGGTTATTCGTGTTGATAGTTGCTCCCCTGGGGCGGGCGGCCATCATCCGTACCGGATGAACTGTCGGCGGCGGCGGTGGTTGAGGGCTCACTCAGTCCGACGGCGGCCCGCGTGGTTAAATCTGCAAGTGGAGGAGGTTCAGGAAGCGGATTTTCAGCGGGACGTGCTCTCCCTCGTGGACACCTCCCTCGACGCGCTCGACGTCGATGACCTGCTGACCCATCTCCTGGAGCGAGTACGCGGCATCCTCGACGCTGACACCGCCGCCGTGCTGATGCGGGCCGACGGCGCGGACGTGCTGATCGCCCGGGCCGCCTGTGGCCTGGAGGAGGAGGTCCGCCAGGGCGTGCGGATCCCGATCGGTACAGGCTTTGCCGGGGTGATCGCCGCCACCGGGCAGCCGCTGCTGCTGGAACGAATCGACGCCACCACCGTCCACAACCCGATCCTGTGGGAGAAGGGCATCCAGATGATGCTCGGCGTTCCGCTGCTCAGCGGGGACGAAGTGCTCGGCGTGATCCACGTCGGCCGCCTTGAGGACCGGACCTTCACCGAAGCCGACACCCAACTTCTCGAAGTTGTGGCCGCCCGCGTCACCACCGCCGTCCAGGCCCGACAGCTGGCCATCGAGACGGCGGCCGCGCGCCTGCTGGAGCGCAGCCTGCAGCCCGCTGAACTGCCACGAATCCCGGGCCTGGAGTTCGCCGCCCGCTACGTACCGGCTGAGGGGCGCGCCGTCGGCGGCGACTGGTACGACGCCTTCATATCCCCCTCGGGTCAGCTCTGGCTGGTCACCGGTGATGTCGCCGGCCACGGGCTCAATGCCGCCGTCGTGATGGGCCGGATGAAGAGTGCCTTCCGCTCCTTCACCCTCGTCAACGACGACCCGGCCGAAGTCCTGACCCTCACCGATCGCAAGTTGCAGCACTTCGAGCCCGGCGCGATGCTGACCATCGTCTGTGCCGCGCTGCGACCGCCCTACGACGAGATCCGTATCAGCTCGGCCGGACACCTGCCACCGGTCATCCTGCAGCGCGGCCAAGCGGCCGAGCTTGCCCCGATCGCGGTCGGGCCCCCGCTGGGCGTCAGACTGGCCACCCGCCGACTGACGACGACCCATGAGTTCCCGCCCGGATCAGAACTGGTCCTCTATACCGACGGCCTCATCGAACGGCGCGACGAGCCGATTGACGAGGGTCTGCTACGACTTCGCCGCGCCATGGTCGATGCCCATCCGGAGGCGCTCTGCCAGCAACTGATGCACCATCTCGTCGGCGGCGCGCCTCTGCAGGACGACACAGCGCTGCTAGTCGTTCGCCGCCGCTAGTCGGCCGATAGTCGGCTGCCCAGCTTCGCCCGGGCTTCCAAAACCACTTAGCGCTTACCCGCCATCACCGCCGCCGGCCGACTCGCCGCGGCCGCCCGCGCTGACAGTGCGTACCGAAGCAGCACCACGTCACCGATCTGACGGACCTCGAGCAGGTTCGCACGATCGGTCTCGTTCCACCGGAAATGCCCGTCGTTGACGAAGCGGCGGGCCCGGGAATCGCCGACGAACAGCGGCGCCACGACCAGCTGCAACTCATCGGCCAGGGCGGCGGCGAGAAACTGCGTGAGGATGGTCCCGCCCCCCTCGACCATCAGCCGCGTTACTCCACGGCTCAGGAGATCCGCGCTGACCGCGCGCAGGTCCACATCCGGTCCGCAGCCGCCGTCGACGACGGTGGCGACCGATCCGAACCGGTCGCGAGCCTGGCCGAGCACCGCACGCGGGCAGTAGACGAGCTTCTCGACATCGCCGCAGGTGAAGAAGTTCGAGGCGGGGTCGAGTTCGGCGCTGCGGGTGAGCGTGACCTTCAGCGGCGACGCGGAGAGGCCGCGGGCAACCCGCTCGGCGCGCCGGGCCGGCGACCGGACGAGGAGCCGGCAATTGTCGTTTCGGACCGTCGTCGCCCCGACGAGAATCGCATCGGAGCGCGCACGGACCTCATCGACGCGGTCCAGATCGGCCTCATTGGAGAGGGTCAGCCGCTTGACGGTGGCCGAATCGAGGTACCCGTCAATGGATACCCCGCAGCTGAGAAGGATGTAGGGACGCTCAGTCACGATCGGCCCCTGCCAGTGCCGGAACACTCCGCGGCCGACGAACGGGCCGACGAATCGGCGGACGGACCGTCGGTGCGGCGGACCGACGCTGGTCGCGATGCACAGCCCCGGCGATCAGCACGACTGCGCCGGGGAGGGTGGCGACGAAGGCCATCGCCCCATACGCGGTGGCGGTTGCGATTCCGTGCTCGACTCCCAGCCCAGCCGCACCGAAGACCCACGCGGTGGCCCCCTCCCGCGGACCCCAGCCACCGATGCTGAGGGGAATCGACATAGCCAGCAGGGCCAGCATCGTGAGCGGAAGCAGCCGCTGCGCCGCGACGTCGGTGCCGGTGAGCCGGGCCGCGAGGATGAAGATGGCGGCGTGCCCGGCGACGACCACGACTGATGAGACGGCGACCGTGGGCCACGCCCGCCGGTCGAGCAGACTCCGTCGGACGTCTGCTCCGATCAGCTGCCGCAGCCGCGCCAGACGCAGTGAACGGCCGGCGGGTAGCCGGCGAACGGCGAGCGACACGACCGCCGCACCGGCCAGGGCCAAGGCCAGGACGAGCGCGAGGAGCAACGGCATCCGTGAGCGAACCGGTGACGCCAACGCAAGGAGGATGACCATCGCGAGCCCCGTCTGCACCACCTGCCCGGCCGTCCGGTCCAGCGCAACCGCACGCAGCCCGCGCCCGACGTCATCGACGTCGCGCCCATGGCGCACACCGCGGTGGAGATCGCCCAGCACACCTCCGGGGAGCGCGCTGTTGAGAAACTGCGACCGGTAGTACGCCGCAACGGCCCGACGCAGCGGCAGCGGCGAACCCAGCGCGGTGGCAATCACCCGCCACCGCCAGGCCGAGGCGAGCGTCGTCACGGCCGTGACGGCGACGGCAGCGAGCAGCGCGCCGCCGCTGAGCGCGCTCAGGCCGTCGAGAAAGGGGCCCCTCCCGATCCGCCAGCCGAGGCCCACGAGGATGGCGGCGCCGATGACCGGACGCCACCAGGTAGATCTTGCGGCGGCTCTGGGATCCATCGCGCTCAGCCTCCCTAACGCTGTCCTACAGACATACGACCACGCGAGCGAACCGGTTCAACCGGGTGCGAGCCGATCTCGGTGAGTACCTGTGCCATCACGGCGGCGGTCTCCTCCCAGCGGGCCAGCGTCGGGCGCACCTGCCGGGCCAGCCCGCGCAGCGAAGCGCGCAACCGGCCGTCGCTCAGCCAGCGCCGCAGCGCCGCGCTGAGGGCTGCCGGGTCCTGCGCCGGTACGAGCAGCCCCGGCCGGCCACCGGCCCGGGTCAGCCCCATCGCCTCGGGGATTCCACCAACGGATGAGGCGATCACCGGGATGCCCCGGGCCAGCGCCTCGCTGATCACCATGCCGTAGGCCTCGAACCTCGACGCGACGACGAGCACGTCTGCGCGGTCATAGAGCCGATCCAGCTCGGCGCCCACCCTCGGGCCGAGAAGGCTCAGCCGATCTTCGATCCCACTCGCAGCACTCTGCGCCATCAGTTTCCGGACGAAGTCCGGTTCGCAGTCCAGCATCCCGACGCAGTCACACCGCCAGTGTTGGTCCGGCAGCTGCGACAACGCAGTGAGCAGCACGTCCTGCCCCTTGTGCGCGGCGACCGTACCCACGCAGAGCAGCCGGCTTCCGTCGCGACTGCCCGGCGCGAGCCCAGCTGCATCGACACCGGGCGGTACCACGAAGACTCGTCTCGGGCCGAGCGGGTAGAGCTCGAGAAGGCGGTCACGGGTCCAGCGGCTGGTCGTCACCACGGCGTGGGTAGCCGCCAACGCGGCGCCCTCGCCCCGGCGAGCGGCGGGGAGATGGCCAGCCGGTGAAGCGAGGCCGAGTGGCATATGCATCATGACGACGATCCGCAGCCGCCGCGCGTGGGGCTGCAACAGCGCGGGGACGGCGGAGGCGATCAGCCCGTCGATGAGGATGGCGGCACCGTCAGGCATGGCGGCGAGGATTGAGCGCAGTTCAGCCATTGCGGCCGGTTCTGGAACCGGCCAGTTCCCGGCGAGGGCGTGCAGGCGCACGTCCCACCCCGCGGCGACCAGCCCGTCGCGGAGCCGGCGGTGGTAGACGTTGCCGCCAGTGGGACGGGCCGGGTCGTCGATTCCGTCCACGACCACCAGCTCGACGCTGGTCACAGCGGTCGCTCGTAGGTCGCCCAGGCGACGTGCGACTCGTGCAGCGTCACGCAGAGACCGACCAGGCCCCGAGCCGCTGCTCCGAACTCCCCGGCCTGGATGCGGTCGGCCATACGGTCGGCGATCACCTTGGCCAGCATCTCCGTCGAGGTGTTGACTCCGGCGAACTCCGGTTCGTCGTCGAGGTTGCGGTAGCTGAGCTGCGCGAGAATGCGGTGCAGCTCCTCAGCCGCCCGTCCGATGTCGACCACGATGCCGTCGGCGTCGAGATCGGGGCGGCGCAGCGTCGCATCGACGATGTACGTCGCACCGTGCAGGCGCTGGGCCGGACCGAAGACTTCACCCCGGAAACTATGGGCGATCATGATGTGGTCGCGGACGGTCACGCTGAACATCAGGCGGGCTCGGCTTCGTCGAGTACGTCGTAGCTCACGCTGTGGCAGAGGCCGGGCGTGGCGGCCAGCTCGGGCAGCACCACGGGGAGCTGCTCAAAGGGCGACGACCCGTCCAGCAGCGCGTCGAAGGCGTCGTCGGCCAGCAGCTCGAGGGCGAGACCGAGGCGGTCGCGCAGCGAGCGGGTGGCTCGCCGAGCCGCCGCGACCGCACCCACCTGGCTGGCCCGGATACCGAGGCGCCGGGAGTGGAA
This sequence comes from Jatrophihabitans sp. GAS493, assembly GCF_900230215.1. Taxonomy (NCBI): domain Bacteria; kingdom Bacillati; phylum Actinomycetota; class Actinomycetes; order Jatrophihabitantales; family Jatrophihabitantaceae; genus Jatrophihabitans; species Jatrophihabitans sp. GAS493. The sequence continues at coordinate 4,452,980 of NZ_LT907982.1, forward strand.
GGCCTCGCCGAGAGACAGCGTGACGTCGGTGTCGCCGTACCAGCTGAGGTCGATCACCTCCGCGTCCGCCGCGAGCAGGCCCAGTGCCAGTTGCAGGCCGGCGGCGGTGGCGCTGGTGTGGAACACCAGATCCTGCTCCCCCGCGGCCTCGGTCGGCAGAGCGAACTCCACCCCCAGCTGCGTGGCCGTCTTGGCCCGCGCCGCCTCCACGTCGATGAGGGTCACCCGGGTGCCGGGGACCCGGGCCAACAGTCGGGCGACGCTGCAGCCGACCATGCCCGCGCCGACCACCGAGACCCGGTCGCCCAACCGTGGCGGCGCGTCCCAGAGCGCGTTGACCGCGGTCTCCACCGTTCCGGCCAGCACCGCCCGCTCGGGCGGGACACCGTCGGGAAGCGGAATGACCGACCGGGACGGGACCACGTATGCGGTCTGGTGCGGGTAGAGGCAGAACACGCTCCGGCCGAGCAGCTCGGGCGCCCCGCCGGTGACGACTCCGACGTTGAGGTAGCCGTACTTGACCGGTCCGCGGAAGTCACCGTCCTGGAACGGCGCGCGCATGGTCGTGTGTTGGCTGGTCGGCACCCGGCCACGAAAGACGAGGGATTCGGTGCCCCGGCTGATCGCTGATCGCACGGTCTGCACGAGCACGTCATCCGGGCCAGGCTCGGGAAGCGGCACGGAACGAATCTCGCCGACTCCCGGGGCGGTGATCCAGAACGCGCGAGCGGTACGCGTCATCGGCCCCAGCCTCCTTCGGAAGTGAACCGAGCCGAAGTGAACCGAGCGACGGCACACTCCGTATCAACGGTATACACCACTAATACGGAGGTGCGGCCGCAATGGTTCGAGCAGCCCTGAGCTTCGGTTTCACCGCGGATCTCGTGGTGCTGACCGGGGTGGCCATGACCGTCGGGTTGGCGCCGGCGGGCTGGCTCACCGGACTCATCGTCGGGCTCGCGGTAAACCTGCTGCTCGTGCGGGGGCTGGCGCGGGCCGGCCGGCGGGTCGGGCCGGCCGATCAGGTGACGCTGCTACGGGCGGCACTGGTCGGGGGCGTGGCCGCGCTGACGGTCGACTCGTTCCTGGCACCGGTGTCGATCCCCGTCCGCGCCGCCGCCGCCCCGGTCCCTGTCCCGGTCAGCGTGCTCGTCGTACTGGCTTCGATCGCCCTCGCGCTGGACGCGGTCGATGGTCCGGTCGCGCGGGGCACCGGCACGATGTCCGCCGTCGGCGCCCGTTTCGACATGGAGACCGACGCGCTCCTGATCCTGGTCCTGAGCTGCTACGACGCCCGCCTCTTCGGCTGGTGGGTGTTGACGATCGGGCTGCTGCGCTACGCCTTCGTGGCGGCTGGAGTGGCCTGGGCCTGGCTGCGAGCCCCGTCCCCGCCCCGCCACTGGTGCAAGGTCGTCGCCGCCGTCCAGGGCATCGTGCTCACCGCGGTCGCGCCCGCACTGCTCCCCTCAGCCGTCGCTGTGGGCTTGATCCTGATCTCGTTGGCGTTGCTGACGGAGTCGTTCGGTCGAGAAGTGCTCTGGCTGGGCCGGCACCGCGGCGTGACGCAGCCGCCGATCCTGGTCGGAGCCGGGGTCAATGCCTGACGACAGCAGGACTAGGCCTTCCGAGCGAGCCGAACGCTCGGGGCGAGCCGAACGCTCGGGGCCAGCCGAACGCTCGGGGCGGTGGGCGGTCCTCGTTGCCCGGGCGCTGACCGTGGCCGCATTCCTGACCGTGTGGTTCGCCCTGATCCTGCCCGACCGGCTCGAGCAGATCACCACCGCCGCGGCGCTGCAGATCCCGGTCGAGGGGCTCGTCCTGGTCGCCCTCGCAGTGCTCCTTCCAGCCCGCGGCCGACGGGTCATCTCGGTCGTCGCCGGTGCGCTGCTCGGTCTGCTGGTCGTCGTCAAGGTTCTCGACATCGGCTTCTATACCGAGCTCGATCGTCCATTCAATCCGGTCATCGACTGGAGCAGCATCGGCCCGGCCATCGGCGTAGTGCGGGACTCCGTCGGAGCCACTCGGGCCGACGCGGCGGTCATCCTAGCCGTGCTGCTCTTGATCGCCGTCGTGGCGCTGGTGACGCTGTCGGTGATACGGCTGGCTACGGTCACCGCCCGGCACCCCAGACCGGCGGCCCGGGTGGCCGCGGCGTTCGCCGGAGTCTGGATACTCTGCACCGCCTTCAACGTCAGTCTCGTCTCCGGAGTGCCGGTCGCCGCGCACAGCGTGAGCCGGCTGGCCGTGGACCAGGTACGGGATGCCGGTTCGGCGGTGCAGGATCAACAGCGGTTCGAATCCCTGCTCCGATCCCACGACGAATTCAGCTCAGTGCCCGGAGCATCGCTGCTCACCGGGCTGCAGGGCAAGGACGTGATCTTTGCCTTTGTCGAGAGTTACGGGCAGGTCGCCGTTCAAGGGAGCACATTCTCACCGGCCATCGACGACCTTCTCCGCTCCGGCAACACGCAATTGAGCTCCGCCGGATTCTCGTCGCGGAGCGCATTCCTGACGTCGCCGACCTTCGGTGGCATCAGTTGGCTGGCCCATTCAACGCTGCAGTCGGGGTTATGGATCAACAACCAGCAGCGCTACAACCAACTCGTCGACAGTGATCGTCTCACCCTCGCCACTGCCTTCAAACGCTCCGGTTGGCGGACGGTGGGTGACGTGCCGTCGAACGGCGGTGACTGGCCTCAGGGCAAGTCGTTCTATCACTACGACCAGCTCTACGACGAACGCAACGTCGGCTACGCCGGACCGAAGTTCTCCTACGCGTCAATGCCTGATCAGTACACGCTGTCGGCGTTGCAGCGGCTGGAGCTAAAGCCGGGGCATACGCCGGTGATGGCTGAGATCGATCTGGTCTCCTCGCACACGCCGTGGACGCCGCTGCCCCGCCTGGTCGGGTGGAGCGCCGTCGGTGACGGCTCGATCTACGACGGAATGCCAGCCCATGGCTTGGCCCCCAGCACCGTCTGGCCGAACGCGGGCCGGGTGCAGAAGGCCTACGGCGAGTCGGTGCAGTACTCGCTCAATGCCTTGATCTCCTGGGTCACTCAGCTGCACGACGACAATCTCGTGCTCGTCATGCTCGGCGACCACCAGCCGGCGACGATCGTGAGTGGCCCCGGAGCCAACCACGAGGTGCCGATCTCGATCATCGCGCACGACCCCAGCGTCCTGGCTCGGATCTCGTCCTGGGGTTGGCAGGACGGTCTGCTGCCCTCGCCGCAGGCTGTGGTGTGGCCGATGGACGCGTTTCGGAACCGGTTTCTCAACGCCTATGGAGCACAACCGGTTGGCCCTACGACCAATGCGGCGACCGGTCAGCATTGAGGCCGACTAGCTCCGCCGAGGCCTAGGCCGCTCGATAGGTCTGCACTGGAGCCGGTTCCGCTGACGTCGTCAGCTTCGACCGGTCGAGCTGGTTGACCCGAATTCGATTCGGATTCGCTACCGGCACCGAGCGCCGCATCGACAGATCAAGCTTCTTTCGCATCGCGCACCACCAGATCCTCAGGGGTCAGCTACGCACTCAGCTTGGTCGGCCACGATTGCCAGGTCATTTCAGACTCGAGAACTCTCGGCGACAGCCGGTCGTCCCGCCCACCCCGTATCGCTTGACCAACGGCGTTCACCGTCGATGCTGGTTCAGTCGGGCGGCCTGGCGGGTCTGGTGATCACGTTCGGCCAGGTTCGGCGCGTTGTGAGCCGCTTCGGCGTAGAGGTGGGCCGCCAGCTCCAGATCACCATTCTTTTCATGCAGATACGCCGCAACCGCCGCCCGTCGTGGCACGCCTTCGGCAACGCCGGCCAGTGCCGCCAACCCGGCCGGGGCACCGTCGGCTTCGCCGATCGCGACCGCTCGATTGAGCCGGACGACCGGGGTGTCGGCGAATCGCAGCAACTCGTCGTACCACTCCACGATCTGCACCCAGTCGGTCTCCTCGACCCGCGGCGCGTCGGCATGCAGGGCGGCGATCGCCGCCTGCGCCTGATACTCCCCGAGTTGATCGCGGGCGAGTGCCGCCTGGGTGATGGCGATTCCCTCGGTGATCAGAGCGGTGTCCCATTGGCTGCGATCCTGATCGGCCAGCGGCACGATGCTGCCGTCGGCGGTGCTACGGCTGCTGCGGCGAGCCTGGTGCAGCAGCATCAGCGCGAGCAGTCCGTGCGCCTCAGGGGCGTCGGCCAGCGCCGACAACTGGCGGGTGAGGCGGATCGCTTCGGCGGCCAGGTCGACATCGCCGGAGTAACCCTCATTGAAGACGAGGTACAGCACCCGCATGACTGTGCCCACGTTGCCGGGATGCTCGACGCCGGCCCGGCTGACGACGCGCTTGGCTCGACTGATCCGCTGAGCCATGGTCGGTTCCGGCACGAGGTACGCGCGCGCGATCTGACCGGTGGTGAGACCGCCGACCGCGCGCAGGGTCAACGCCACCGCTGAGGACGGCGTCAGGTCGGGGTGGGCGCAGAGGAAGTAGAGCTGGAGCGTGTCGTCGACATTCGGGATCGCGCCCGGCGGCGGTTCGGTGTCGAAGCGCAGCTCGCGGTGACGACGCGAGGCCTCCGAACGGGCGAGGTCGAGGAAGATTCGCCAGGCGACCGTGATGAGCCAACCGGTGCGGTCGGCCGGCGTCTCCTCCGCCCAGGCCGACAGGGCCCGGATCAGCGCCTCCTGCACGGCGTCCTCGGCCGTCGCGAAGTCAGCTCCGCGACGGACGAGGACGTTCAGCACCTGCGGAACGAGCTCACGAGGTTCGACCTCGTTCGCGGTCACTCGGTGACGGTGGGCGGCGCGGTCAGAAACGGGCGAACCTCCAACCATTCGTGGATCGGCCGCCCGCCGGCCCCGGGGGCGGCGGAGAGTTCACCGGCGAGCTCGACGGCTCGCTCGTGGCTGTCGACGTCGATCACATACCAGCCGGCGATCAGATCCTTCGTCTCGGCGAACGGACCGTCGGTGACCGGCGGCCGACCCTCACCGTCATAGCGCACCCAGGCGCCGACCGGAGCCAGCGCCTGCCCGTCGACGAACTCGCCGTTGCGCTCCAGGCGAGCGGCGAAGTCGTTCATGAACCCCATGTGGGCCCCCACCTCGTCGGGCGTCCACTGATCCATCGGCACACCGTTGACTGGTGCCGGCGCGCCCCGGTAATGCTTGAGCAGCAGATATTTGGCCATGGATTTCTCCTCGCGTGACGTCGGCCCCGTCGGCCGAATGCCCCCTGGGACGGAGCCGGCGGAGCATTCTCGACATCCCTCACGGAAAAGTTTTGCACGAATTTCGAAGCCTGAACCTAGCCGTTGCTCGGCCGCCAGCCGAGAGCCGGACCGAGCCGCGTGGAGATGTCGGTGAGGATCTGGACGTAGTCGTCATGAGCGAAGCTGAACGGCAGCGCGAACGCGACCTCATCGATCTCCCGGAACGCCGGGTTGGCGTAGAGCCGCTCGGCGATCTGCTCCGACGAACCCACAAGATCGACGGCGAACATCATCCGTCCCGGACCCTGCGGCGCGGTGGTACGCGGCGTGCGTGACTGCACGTAGGCCTCGTAACGCGCTCGCTGTTCGGCCGTCGCCCCGTCGGTCGGGATGACGACCAACCCCTGCGAGACACGCGCGGCGGCGCCGTCGGGGTGCCGTTCCCGAAACGCCCGCACATGTGAGAGCTGGATCTCGGCGAAGTTCTCGGACTGCTCGGCCCGGACCACACTGCTGGTCAGGAAGTTCATACCGTGCTCGCCCGCCCACTGAGCGGAACGCAGGCTCGCTCCTCCGTACCAGAGCCGTCGAGCCAGCCCCGGCGAATGCGGCTCAACCCGCTCGGAGAACTCCTCGATGCCCTCGGTGCCACGGAAGGCGCTCGCGGCCTCGCCGCGGACGAACCGCAGCAGTCGCTCGACCCGGGCGTAGCTGAAGTCCTCGGCGTCGGCGGTATCGGGATACAGCGCCGGCCGGACATCATCCCAACGCATCGGCGGACCAACGCTGAGGCCCGGGTTCAACCGGCCGCCGGAGAGAAGGTCGACGGTAGCGAGATCCTCGGCCAGCCGAAGTGGGTTCTCCCAGCCCAGCGGGATGACCGCCGTGCCGAGCTCGATCCGAGACGTCCGCTGCGTCGCCGCCGCCAGCACCGCCACCGGCGAGGAGATGCCGTACTGCAGATGCCGATGCCGCACCCAGGCACTGTCGAAGCCGAGCTGCTCACCGAGCTCGATGATCGCCAACGTCGACTCGTGACCGCGCGCCGGGTCGTCGCGGTCGAAGAGGCCGATGGTCAGAAACCCGAGTTTGCGCAGCGGGGCGGAGGGGTCAGGCATGACCACGATGCTGCCATCACCACTCGCCGACACCACCCCGAGCCCACCGCCGGCCACCCGAGGCCACCGCACGCCACGGTCGCCGGTTAGTACCTCGGGATTCGTGGGGACGCTGAGAAGACCCCGGAAAACAGCCAGACCAGGAGAACCTATGAGCTCAATGTCGAGCCGCGCCGCCCGACCGAGATTTACCACCGTCGACAATCTTGACACCCGTCCGGCGCCCGGCTGGGCCACCGCGATGGCTCTGGAGGCGCAGTCGGCCGGCGAATCCGTCTCCACCGCCCTCGCCATCTGCGAGAAGTTCGGCGCCGATCTCCCGGTGCCGGGATACGGCCAGACGGCGATGCGCTGGAAGCTCCTCGCCATCGCCGGTGAGGCCAACCTGACAGTGGCCCGGGTCTTGGAGGCGCACACGGACGCGCTGGCGATTCTCAACGAAGCGGGCCAGACCGGCCAGCTCCCCACCGCCGACGTTGCGGGGTGGGGAGTGTTTGCCGCCGAGGCACCGGGGCAGGAGCTGTCGGCCGCGTCGGGGCCGGACGGCTGGACGCTGACCGGCACCAAGCCATGGTGCTCACTCGGCGGTTCCCTCGGCCGCGCGCTGGTCACCGCCCGGGTCGCGGACACAACCGAGCCCGACGTTCGGCAGTTGTTCGCCGCCCCGCTGCAGCACCCAACCGTGCGGGCCGAACCGGCGGCGGTGTGGGTCTCGCGGGGGCTGCGCACTGTCACCAGCGGCCCAGTGCACTTCAGCGCCACCCCGGCGACGCCGATCGGCGCGCCCGGCTGGTACCTGCGGCGACCCGGCTTCGCGTGGGGCGGCATCGGCGTCGCCGCCTGCTGGTTCGGCGGGGCGCTGGGCCTGGCCGAGACGCTACGCCGCCGGGTCGCCGATCGGCGCGACGAGCTCTCCCGGCTGAGCCTCGGTTCGGTGGAGGTGGCCCTGCACATGGCCGCCGCGACGCTGAGTCAGGCGGCCCAGCTCGTCGACGACGGGGCCGCCGATGGGGCCGCGGGCGTTCTGCTCGCCCTTCGGGTGCGCGCAGCAGTGGCCCAGGCCGTCGAGCTGACTCTGACCCAGACCGCGCATACCCTCGGCCCGGCGCCACTGGCCTTCGACGAGGAGCACGCGCGACGGGTGGCCGATCTGGAGATCTACGTGCGACAACACCATGCTGAACGGGACTTAGCGAGCCTGGGGCAGCTGCTGCTCACGGAGCCGGCATGACCACGACCTTCACCCACCTCGATCTCGGTACACCCGAGGAGCAGTGGGATTCAGACTTCACCCTGGCCGCGGCACCGCCGGCCGTCCTGCCCGCCGGCTGCACCAAGCTAGTCGTATTAGCCGCCCATCCGGATGACGAGACTCTCGGCGCCGGAGGACTCATCTCCGTCGCCGCGGCTAGTGGGCTGCGGGTCGAGGTGGTGATCGCCACCGACGGCGAGGCGTCACACCCGCGATCCACGAGCCACTCCGCGCACCGGCTGGCGCAACTGCGGCGGGCCGAGGCGGCCGCCGCGCTGCGCTGCCTGGCCCCGACCGCCAGCATCAGCTTCCTCGGCCTGCCCGACGGCGCCCTCGAAGCGGAGTTGCCGACACTGCGAAGCTGCCTGCGCGACCGCATCGGCGCCGACGTCCTGGTCGTCACGCCGTGGTCGGGCGACCGCCACCCCGACCACGCCGCCTGCGCGAGGGCGGTGCGCGACCTGCGGGCGGCCAGGCCCACAATCATGCAGTGGCAGTACCCGATCTGGGCCTGGCATTGGGCGCAGAGCGCAGCCGAGTTTCCCGGCCCGGCGATGCGCCGCCTCGACCTTCCCGAGCTGGCCCAGCGCCGCAAGACGGCGGCCATCGGGGAGTTCCGCACCCAGAACGAACCGCTCTCCGCACGGCCGGGCGACGAGCCCGTCCTCTCGCCGCAGATGCTCGCCCACTTCCGGCGACCGTACGAGATCTACATCGTCGATCCCTCCGACGCCGGTCTGGATGTCAGCTACTTCGACGAGCTGTATGCCGAGGACGACGACCCGTGGGGCCTGCAGGACCGGTTTTACGAGCAGCGCAAGCGAGATCTACTGATCGCCTCGCTGCCCCGTCGCCGATTCCGGCGCGCCTTTGAGCCGGGCTGCGCGATCGGCCTGCTCACCGAACGGCTGGCGCAGCGCTGCGACAGCGTGACGGCCTGGGACTTCGCCCGACGTGCCCTCGATCTGGCTGCGGAAAACCTGGACGAACACCCGAACGTCGAACTAGCCCAGGGCACCGTCCCGGATCAGTGGCCGGAGGGCGAATTCGATCTCATCGTGCTCAGCGAGGTCGGCTACTACTGCCTCGATCTGGACGTGCTCGCCGCCCGGGTTCGCGCGTCCCTGAGCGCGGACGGCGTGCTGCTCGCCTGCCATTGGCGACACCCGGCCGCCGATCACCCACACACCGCCGAGGCCGTCCACGCCGCGGTCGGTCGTGGGATGCACCCCCTGCTGTGCCACACCGAGGCTGACTTCCGGCTCGAGGTCTGGTCGGCGACACCGGCCTCGGTGGCCCAAGCCGAAGGGATCGTGCCGTGATCACCTCGGTCGGGGTGGTCGTGCCGGCGGCCAACGAGCAGGGGCACATCAGCGTCTGCCTGGCCGCGATCCTGGCCGCCCGCCGGCACGCGATCGAGGTCTCGTCCCGGCCGATCGCGGTCCGCGTCATCGTCGTCCTCGACTCCTGCGACGACGACACCGCCGCGCTGGTCAGCGCCCACCCGGAGATCGAGTCGATCTCCTGCGCGTTCGGAAACGTCGGCGCCAGCCGGGGGGCGGGCGTCGCCCACCTGCTCGCCACGACCGATTGGGGCATGGGCGGATCGCCCGAGCAGATCTGGGTCGCGAACACCGACGCCGACTCGGCGGTACCGAAGACGTGGCTCACCCAGATGCTGCGCCACGCCGACGATGGAGCCGATCTGGTGCTCGGAACGGTCATTCCGGACGGCCATCTGCTGGGAAGCGTCCGCCAACACTGGCTCCGACGGCACATGGCGATTGAGGAGCACCCGCACGTGCACGGGGCCAACTTCGGTATCCGGGGCTCGGCCTATGTCCGCCTCGGCGGCTGGCCTCTGCTCGCCACCGGCGAGGACGTCGAACTGGCGGCGCGGGCCGTCGAGTGCCGGTTGAGCCGGGTCGTGCGCACCGCTTCCCTGCCGGTGGTCACCAGTTCACGCAGCACCGGCCGAGCGCCCCTGGGATTCGCTCATTACCTGGGACGACTGGCCGTGGAGGTCGCCGGCACCTGATCAGGTCTTCAGCAACCGGCGCACTGCCCGCTCCAGCCTCTCCTGCCGCTGCGGGTCTCGCTCTCCCAGTTTCTCGATGCGAGGCAGGGACGCCGCGATGGTCTGACCGTCGGCGTAGAGGTCGATCAGGCGCGGATCGACGTAGGCCGATCGCGCGACCGCGGGCGTGTTTCCCAGATGATCGGCAACGTCGCGCATCGCCGAGGCGATTGCGCGCTTGCGCTTGGTCGGGGTATCCGCTGGCGTCTGCCGGGCCAACGCGACGGCCGCGTACACCGTGCCGTGCCAGGTCCGGAAGTCCTTGGCCGTCATCTCGTCCCCGAGCAGTTCCTTCAGGTATTCATTGACGTCCGGGGCCTCTAGCGGTTGCCAGCCCTTCGACGCCTGATAGGCCAGCAGCGGCGCCGTGCGGCGTCGATGCCGGGTCATCGTGCGGACAGCGGCCAGCGCCGCCGGATCGGTGATCTCGATGTGCTGGGAGATGCCCGACTTCGCCGCGAACTCGAAGACAATCGTGGCGCCGTGTCGCTGGACGTGCCGAATCTCCAGTGTTGTCAGGCCGTAGGAGCCGTTGCTCGTCACATAGCTATCGCTGCCGATGCGGAAGTATCCGAGGTCGAGCAGCCGGAAAGCGGCGGCCAGGGCCCGTTCTCGCGGCATGCCCTGGCCGGTGAGCGAGGCGGCGACCTCGAGGCGGGCGGCCGGGAGACGGGCGGCAACCTTCAAGACCCGGTCGTGCTTGGCGGCATCACGCCGCACCCGCCACTGCGGGTGGTAGATGTACTGTCGGCGCCTTCGTGCGTCGGTTCCGATGGCCTGAATGTGCCCATTGGGCTGGGCACAGATCCAGACGTCCGCCCACGCCGGCGGGATGACCAGCGCCTTGACGCGCTGGACCTCTTCGGCCCTCAGGGCGGAGCCGTCCGCGTCGAAGTACCGGAATCCACGGCCTGATCTTCGCCGCGACCAGCCCGGTTCGGTCGGTGAGACAGTGCGCAGCCGGGTCATCTGGCCGACACCGCCGGACCTCTAGCGTCCGTACCAACGCCCGCTGTCGGCTCCGCGGAACAGGAATCCGACGAGCCAGACCACCGCCAGGATCACCGCCAGCACCCAGAGCAGATGGAGTGCGAAGCCGCCCAGACCGAGCAGGATTACCAGCAGCAGGACAAGCAGAATCAACGCCATGATGTCGACCTCCGGGCAGACGCCACCACCGTTGGTGACGCTTGACTTAGCAATTACCCGAAGTCCGCGGCAATGAAACACCATCGATGACTGTCGTTGGGATAGGGGATGCGGGCAGGCGGGTACACCGAGGGCAGAACGCACCGGAAGAACGCAACCGGACCCCCTGCCGTTTCGCGAGGAGCAAACCCATGACCACGCAATTTCCCGCAAGTAGCGACCAGACGAATGCCTCGACCGGCGAACTCGTCTCCCGGATCACCGAGCAGATGACGACGTTGGTGCGCGACGAGTTCAAGCTCGCGCAGTTGGAGATGAACAGCAAGGCCAAGCGGGTCGGCCTCGGCACCGGGCTCTTCGGTGGCGCCGGGGTGGTCGCCTGGTTCGGCCTGGGAGCCCTGGTCGCCGCGGCGATTCTCGGGCTCTCCAACGCGGTGAGTCCGTGGCTGGCCGCGGTGATCGTCGGCGCCGTCCTGCTGGTCGTCGCGGGCCTGCTCGCCCTCTCCGGCAAGCGCGAGATCGCGCAGGCCACCCCACCATTGCCGGAGCAGGCGATAAGCGGTGTCGAAACCGACGTCGCCATCGTGAAGGAGGCTGTTCACCGATGACCGATGACGAGTTGACCACCCTCACCGAGGAGATCGATCGCACCCGGGCTGATCTTGCCGCGTCCGTGACGCAACTGAGCGAGAAGTTCGACGTGAAAGCTCAGGTCTCCTCCCGATTCCATCGGGCCACCCAGTCGGCGGCCCCGGCCATCGAGCTGGCCCGCCGTAATCGCACCGTGCTGCTGGCCGGCGCCGCGGCGCTGCTCGCCGTGACGCTGATCGCTCGCCGCGACCGGGGAGGGAAGGCATGACGTTTCTCTACAAGCCGCTGGGCCTGCTCATCGGAATCCTCAGCGGAATGATCGCCACCGCCGCGTTCGAGCGGGTGTGGCGGCTCGCCTCGGGTGGTCAGCAGAAGCCGGACGCGACCGACCCGAACAGCACCTGGACCGAGATCGCCCTCGCCGCGGCGCTGCAGGGCGCCATCTTCGCCGGCGTCAAGGCCATCACCAACCGCGCTGGGGCCAAAGGGTATGAGAAGGCGACCGGAACCTGGCCGGCATGAGAGCTGGCACCCGTTTCTGGCACCCGTTTCCAGCTCCAATTTCCGGCTCCGATTTCCGGCTCCAATTTCCGGGGCCAAATGTCAGCACGGCAGAGCATGATGAAGCTGGAGGTTGAGTCGCTGTGACTAAGGCCAGTTTGGTGGTGGCCTCGAACCGGGGCCCGGTATCGATATCGGTTGGGTCCGACGGTGAGGAAGAGACCGTCCGCGGCGGTGGCGGCCTGGTGAGCGGCATGCAGGTCGCCCTCGACTCGGCGGGAGATGCCGTCTGGGTCTGCGCGTCGATGACCGATCGGGAGCGCTCGGTGGCGCGCCGCTCCGCGGGACGGCCGCTGGAGTTCTCCGCTGGTGACGCGGGCGGCGGCGACTTCGACGTGGTGATGATTCCGATCGATGGTGTGACCTTCCGGCAGGCCTACAACGGCATCGCCAACGCGACCCTCTGGTTTGTGCTGCACATGCTCTTCGAACCGACGCGGCGCCCGCTCTTCGACGCTGCCTGGCGCCGCCAGTGGGCGGCCTACCAGCGGTACAACCAGAGCTTCGCCGACGCGGTGGACCGGCTGGCCGAATCCGGTGCCACGGTGATGGTGCAGGACTACCACCTCTTCCTGCTGCCCGCCTTGCTGCGGGAGCGGCGGCCGGATCTGAAGATCGGGTTCTTCACCCACACGCCTTGGGTCTCCCCGGACTACTTCGGCCTGCTTCCCGACGACGTCGCCCACGACATCCTCTCCGGCATGCTCGGCGCCGATGTCGTCGGCTTTCACACCTGGCGCTGGGCCGAACAGTTCCAGCAGTGCTGCCAGGCCGTCTTCGGCAAGGTCCCCGACGACCAACTGAAGGTGTACGGGCTGACCGCGGATCTCGACGAAATGAACAGCCGCGGCCAGCAGGCCGATGTGCGGAGCGCGGCCCGGGAACTGCGTGAGGAGATCGGTGACCGGTTGGTGATCGGACGGGTCGACCGCGCTGAGCTGTCCAAGAACGTGTATCGCGGGCTGCTGGCCTACCGGGAGCTGCTGCACCGGTGGCCGCACTGGCAGGGTCGCGTGGTCCATGCGGTCTTCGACAACCCGTCGCGCGAGGATATCCCCGAGTATCGCGAATACACCGCGGCGGTCGAGCGGCTCGGACGGGAGATCGACGAGGAGTTCGGAACCGACGACTGGACGCCGCTGCTGCTCACCATCGAGCAGGACTACCCCAGCGCCTTGGCCGCGCTGACGCTGACCGATGTCGTCTTCATCAACTCCGTCCGCGACGGCATGAACCTGGTGGCCTTCGAGGCGGTGCTGCTCTCGGAGCGGGATCCGGTGATGGTGCTCTCCCGGGAGACCGGCGCCGCGGACGTCCTGGGCGCTGATGCGATCCTGGTGAATCCCTACGACGTGGGGCAGACCGCGGAGGCGCTGAATCAGGCCCTCGTCACGGCGCTGGGCGACCGCGAGGGGTCCGACGACTCGGCCGCCCGCCGCACGGCACGATTGCGGGAGGCCGCGACCCAGCTGCCTCCGGCGAAGTGGTTCGACGAGCAGCTCCGCCAGGTACGGTCAGCCGCCGAGCAGACCTCGTAACAAGCTCAGCAACCCCGCTGGCCCATCCACCACCGCGTCAACCCTACTGTCGTCGGCCGGCATCCAGGTGACCTCAGTCGAGCCCACCCCGACCGCCCAGGCCCGTCGGCCCGCTTCGCGCAGCTGCTGCACCACCGCGAAGGCCGGCAGGTCGCCGACATCGTCTCCGGCGTACAGCAGTTGCCGATCGGAGGCGTCACCGAACGCGTCGACGAACTCGCGGAGTGCGCGTCCCTTGTCGAAGCCGGCCAGGCGCAGTTCCAGTACTTGCCGCCCGGCGTGCACCTCAAGCCCCCCCTCGCTGCTCAGCGACTGGGCCAGTTTCTCGACCGAGGGGCGCAGGGCGTCGATCGCCGCATCGGGTTCGTCGACACCGCGGGCGTGCACGACCAGCGACAACCCCTTGTCCTCAATCCACAGCTCGGACGAGACGGCCCGGACCAGCTCGGGGAGGGCGGAGCGGGCACGGGTGAGTTCCGGCGGCGGAGGCGTCGTGGCCAGCCGGCCGCCGCGCCACACCTGCGCGCCGTAGAGTCCGGCGACGGCGAGCCCCGGGAGGTCGGCCAACCCGCTGAGGTCCAGCACCGTCTCGGCGTCCCGGCCGGTGATGATCGCGACCGACGCGCCCCGCGCCACGAGCAACCGCAGCACCTGGTCGGCACCGTCGATCAACCGTGCGTCGGCCGGGCGGCTGACGATGGGGGCCAGCGTCCCGTCGAAGTCCAGTGCGATCAGAGTCCTGGGCAGATTCGGGCGAACCTCGCTCACCACCAGGGCGGCGCGGTCGGCGGTGGCCGGCCGGAGCTCAGCTGGATTCGACGACATCGATGAGGACCTTCCCGGTGACCGAGTCCTGCACGGCCTGGTGAGCCGCGGCGGTGTCGGCCAGCGAGAAGTGGTGCAGCGGCGCCCCGACGGACTCGCCGACCGCCACCGCGCCGTCCAGGATTGCCGCGGAGATGTCGTCGATCGCCTGGCCCTTGGCCCGCGCGGGCGCAGTGTAGACCAGCACGAACTGCCACCTTGCATTGGGGGCCATCAGGGGCCGAATGGGGAGGGTGAACTCGTCGCCGCCGTTGTTGGCATAGATGGCGACCGACCCCAGCGGCGCGACCACCGCCGCATCGATCTCGGCGTTGGCGGCGGCCGAGACCTCGACGATTGTGTCGACACCGCGGGGGCTGATCCGGCCCACCTCGGTGATCACGTCCTGCTGGCGGTAGTTGATGACGTGATCGGCGCCGGCCGCCGCGGCCAGTTGCGCCTTGGCCGGGCTGCTGACGGTGGCGAGCACGGTCGCGTCCGACCAGCGGGCGAGCTGGATCGCGGCGTTACCCACCGCGCCGGCACCCCCGGCGACGAGGACAACCCGGCCGGCCATGGTGCCGGGACCGAGCCGCCGCGGCCCCTCCTCGGTGACGGTCAGGCAGCGATGCGCGGTGATGAACGGGATGCCGAGACTGGCGCCGAGGTCGAAGGAGGCCGAGTCGGGGAGCATCACCAACTGCCGAGCCGGCACGATCGCGAACTGCTGCGCCGTTCCCTCGCTGCGCTTGTAGGCCGCCTCCCAGATCCAGACCCGGAGTCCGAGCAGGGCCACCTCGACACCGGCACCGACGGCGTCGACGACACCGGCTCCGTCCTGGTTGGGCACCTGGGCCGGCGTCACCGGCCGCGAATCGGCTCCACCCTGCCGGGCCTTCCAGTCGGTCGGATTGACGCCGGAGCGGTGCACCCTGACTCGAACCTCTCCGGGGCCGGGAGCGAGTAGCGGTTTCTCCACCAATTGCAGGACATCCGGGCCACCGGTGCGCTCGTAGACGACGGCGGTGGCCGCTGCCGGATCTGGCTTCTGCATGGGTCTCTCCTATTCGCTTGCCGGACGCGCGGTCAGGAACCCCCGCCGCGCAGCGATCGTCTGACCGCTCGCTGGGTCTCGTCCGCACGCTGCCAGAGCAGTCCGAAGGTGAAGCCGTTCTCGTCGGCCCGTCCGGCCGTCGCGGTGGCCCAGGTGCGTAGCAGTTGCTTCGCGACGACGGCGTCCTGGAAATTCCCGAGCGTCTCCTGAAGCCGCTTGAACTGGCGAACCCGGCGTTTGGCGCCGGCGGGGGCGGCGGCCTCGTAGGCGTAACGGGCCCGCTTGGCCGACTTCCGGGCCCGGTGCAGGGCGGCGTCGTCGTCGGGCGAGCGCAGCGCGGCCCGCAGCCGCCGGTCGAACTTCCGGTCGGCCTTCTCGACCAGCTTCTGGACCTGCTTGCGCCTTCGGCCCTTGATCGTCAGCTGCCGCTCGACCAGCTCCTGGACGGAATCGAGGAGGGCGAAGTAACGGGTGCTCTCCATCGCGCTGCGGAGCCTCGTGAACCCGTCACGCTCCAGCTCGTCCAGCCCCATCGAGATTCTCGCCGCGACCGGTCCGAGCTCCAGCTCAATCGGGACGTCGGCGAGGGCGTGCCGAAAGTGCTCGCGCATGACCTGCACGTCGCGCACCTCGCCCAGCAGTGCCGCGTACCAGGCCACCTCGGCGTCCAGGGCCGGGTCGACGTCAACCAGGACCGGGGCGAAGACCCGCAATGTGCTGCGGATTCGACGGCACGCGACGCGGGTCGGGTGGACCGCGTTCCTCTCGGCTCGCAGATCGAGATCACCGGCGACCAGGTCACGGTACTGCTGGGCGAGGTAGCCGGTGATCGGGTCGGTTGCCGGTTGCGGTGCGATGCCTTGCTGTATGACGGCTGGCGGTGCGGCATCGCCGTCGGCGCCCAATGCTCGGGCCAACTTGGAGGACCCGAGCCGAGGCGTGGCCCCGGCCCGTTCCAGCGCCTTACCGACGCGACGCAGCAGCTTCTCCGGTCGGTGCTTCAGTTCCACCTCGACTTCACGCCAGGCCCGGATCTCGGCTGAATCGCCGATCGCCGTGGAGTGAACCGTGTCGTCGGCCAGCTCCAGCAACAGGATGCCGAACTCGTCGTGAATGCTGTGCACGATCCGCTCGGTGCGCACGATCGCGATAGGTCGGAGCTCTCGCCCGCGCTGGAGACCGGCCAGCAGGCCGGTGATCGCAGCGGGCGGCGTCACGTCCTCATCGTGCGCAGTGTGCAGCGGTTCGGTGATCTCGATGCGGCTTCCGGTCCGGCTGGCTAGCTTGGCCTGCCAGCCGGTGTCCGTGTCGCCGGTGCGGCGGCGCAGGGAGACATCCGCCTCGAGCAGGTCGCGGCGCGGTGTGTCGAAGTAGGTGCTGGAGAGATGGACCCGCTCGGTTCGTAGCGTCGCCCGAGCCGGCAATACCGCACCCAGGTCGGGTATTGCGAAGCCGACCGGCACGTCCCATTTCTCTTCGCGCTCAATATTGCGGTTACTCACCTCTGCTTCATACCAGACGCCGCACCGCCTTAACTCCGATCTCGCATCATCAAGTCACCGCGACCACCGCGTGGGGAATTCCGGCGTATGCGGAATATTGACTCCGAAAAGTTCGTGCTCAATGACGCAAATCGGAGTAAGACTGAAGGTATTGGGTGGCTCTAGCTGCCACACGCAGCCGGACACCCGTACCAGTCCAGACAAGTCCAGACAGGGGTGAACCAGATGTCTCAGACACATTCACACGCTGCGACGCCGATGGCCACGGAGTCACTCAATCCCATGACCAGCATGCCGGCCATGGCGCCGGCGATCGCCGATCCCGGGCCATTGGGGCTAGCGGGCTTCGCGATGACCACCTTCATGCTGAGCGTCTTCAACACGAACATGGTCTCAGCCACGCTTACCGCCGGCGTCCTCGGTGTTGCCCTCTTCTACGGCGGCGCAGTGCAGCTACTGGCCGGTATGTGGGAGTTCCGCAACGGCAACACATTCGGCGCGCTGGCCTTCAGCTCGTTCGGGGCCTTCTGGCTGGCCTACTGGTACTACGTCGACCACGTAGCCGCCAAGCTTCCGGTCACCGAAGTGCACAAGGCGACCGGGCTATTTCTACTGAGTTGGGCGATCTTCACCGCGTACATGACCATCGCCAGCCTGCGTACCACCGTGGCGATCGCGGCCGTCTTCGTCGCGCTGACCGTGACCTTCGTGCTGCTGACGATCGGCGCGTTCGGCGACCACCTGAGTATGACCAAGGCCGGTGGCTGGGCCGGACTCGTCACCGCGGCGCTGGCCTGGTACGCCTCCTTCGCCGGCGTCACGAACGCGACCTTCAAGCGCACGATCCTCCCAACCCATCCGCTGAGCTAGGCCGGCGAATCTGGCATGGCCGCTGAGGCTGAACTCTCCGCACTGCTCACCGAGAGCCGCCGCTTCCCGCCGCCGGCCGACTTCGCCCGCGACAGCAACGCCCAGCCGGAGATCTACGAGCGGGCCCACCTGGACCGGCTGAAGTTCTGGTCGGAGCAGGCGTCGCGCCTGAAGTGGGACGAGCCGTGGGATCAGGTGCTGGACTGGCAGGCGCCCTTCGCCCGCTGGTTCGTCGGCGGAAAGCTGAACGCGTCGGTGAACTGCGTAGACCGGCACGTCGAGGCCGGCAACGGCGAACGGATCGCCTACCACTGGATCGGAGAACCCGAGGGCGAGACTCGCGACATCAGTTACGCCCAACTGAAGGACATGGTGTGCCAGGCCGCCAATGCCCTCACCGAACTCGGCGTGGCCAAGGGCGACCGGGTCGCCATCTACATGCCGATGATCCCGGAGACGGTGGTGGCGATGCTCGCCTGTGCCCGCATCGGCGCGCCGCACACCGTTGTCTTCGCCGGGTTCTCCGCCGACGCACTACGCAATCGGATCATCGACTGCGACGCCCGGCTGGTCATCACCGCCGACGGCGGCTTCCGCCGTGGAACGGCGACCGCACTGAAGCCGGCCGTGGACAACGCAGTGGCCGGCCTCGACGGCGTCCGCAACGTGCTGGTGGTCCGCCGCACCGGTCAGCCGGTCGACTGGGACGACGCGCGGGACCGCTGGTGGCACGACGTCGTAGCTGGCCAGAGCACCGAACACACGGCGCCGGCGCACGACAGCGAACATCCGCTCTACGTCATGTACACGTCAGGAACCACCGCCAAACCAAAGGGGATTCTGCACACCACCGGCGGCTACCTGACGCACGTATCGGCGACCCACCGGTTGGTCTTCGACATCAAGCCGGAGAGCGACGTCTTCTGGACGGCGGCCGATATCGGCTGGGTCACCGGCCACAGCTACATCGTCTACGGGCCGCTGGCCAACGGCACCACCTCGGTGCTCTACGAGGGAACCCCGGACGCCGGTGGCCGTGACCGGTGGTGGCGCATCGTGGAGGAGAAGCAGGTCAGCATCCTGTACACTGCCCCGACCACGATCCGCACGTTCATGAAGTGGGGCGAGCAGTTCCCCGGCGCCCATGACCTGAGCTCGCTTCGGCTCCTCGGCTCGGTCGGTGAGCCGATCAATCCGGAGGCCTGGATCTGGTATCGCAAGCACATCGGCGGCGATCGCTGCCCGGTGGTCGACACTTGGTGGCAGACCGAGACCGGCGGCATCATGATCACGCCGCTGCCCGGTATCACCGCGACCAAACCCGGTTCAGCGATGACCGCCTTCCCCGGCATCAGCGTGGACGTGCTCGACAACGGGGGCAAGCCGGTCGACAACGGGGGCGGCGGAGTGCTGGTCGTCACCGAACCGTGGCCAGGCATGCTGCGTGGCATCTGGGGCGACGACGAGCGCTATCGGCAGACCTACTGGTCGCGCTTCGACGAGCTGTACTTCGCCGGCGACGGAGCCAAGCGTGACGTCGACGGAGACATCTGGCTCCTCGGGCGGGTCGATGACGTGATGAACGTGTCCGGGCATCGGATCTCGACGACCGAGGTCGAGTCGGCGCTGGTGTCACACCCATCGGTCGCCGAGGCCGCCGTCGTCGGCGCCACTGACGCGATCACCGGGCAGGGCATCGTCGCCTTCGTCACCGTCAAGGGTGACGCGGCGCTCGACTCGAAGGCGGGCGAGCAGCTGATCGCCGACCTCCGCGAGCATGTCGCCGAGCAGATCGGCAAGATCGCCCGGCCCCGTCAGATCCTGTTGACTCCCGAGCTGCCGAAGACCCGTTCGGGCAAGATCATGCGCCGCCTGCTGCGCGATGTGGCCGAGCACCGCGAGCTCGGGGACGTGACGACGCTGGCCGATCCCACGGTCGTGAACATGATCGACGAGATGATGGCGACGACGACCCACCCGGAGGAGTGAAATCAGGTCAGGACAATCACAGCTAACCGCCGTAGAATCAACGTGCATGACGAACCTTCGCCGGTGGCGCCACCGGGTAACCCGGGCCTACCAGTTGAGCTGCGCCCGCCAGGATGCGCGCAGCCGCAACATGGTCACGCCGCTCGGCGTCTGGGCTTGCCAGCACTGCCCGCACGTAAGTCTCACGCTCTTCGCCTTCCGAACCCACATCTCGAGTCTGCACACCGCGTAGTCGGCTCCATCCCGGTCCATACTGAGAGCATGCTCCGTGACAGCCGCGCGTTCAGCGGATTCTCCGTCGACGACATCCGCGCCGCCAAGGCGTTCTACGCCGACGTCCTCGGCCTGGACGTGACCGAAGAACACTGCATGCTGACCCTTCACCTCAACGGCGAACGGCCAACATTCGTCTACCCGAAGGACGGCCACGTGCCGGCGACCTACACGATCCTGAATTTTCCGGTCGAGAACATCGATACCGCCGTGGACGAGCTGACAGCGCGGGGAGTCGAGTTCGTCCGCTACCCGGATCTGCCGCAGGACGAGAAGGGTGTGGCCCGCGGGCTGGCCCATAACCGGGGCCCCGACATCGCCTGGTTCACCGATCCGGCCGGCAACATCTTCTCCGTGCTCCAAGAAGCCTGAACCTCACGGCCGGCACCCGAACCCGCGTCGGGAGGGGGTCAGGCGTACACGTCGACCGTTGCATCGCTGGCCGCTACCGACCCTGAAGCTGAGTTGGGCGCGGCGCTCGCCGGCGTCTGGGTGCTGGCCGGCTTCGTCGCGTCCGGCAGCTTGGCCTGCTGCTGTGCGGCGGCGATCTGGGCGTTGTCCAGGGCCACCTTGGCCTCGTCCGCGGCGATGATCTTGGAGTCGGCCTTGGCCTTGACATCGGCCGTGAGCGTCTTCTGGTCCGCCTTGAGCTGAGCCTGCAGCGCGGCCAGAGCTGATGAAGAAGCACTACTGACATTCATAGGTTGCCAATTCCCTTCCACAGCGTCGGAGCGTTCACTGCACCCATCGACCAGGCGCCGGCGATCGGAAGCGAACCGGCCCGATTTGGGCCGATACTTAACTCGCTACCAGGTTGGCTGAGGTTGGCCGAGGTTGGCTGATGTTGGCCGAGCTAGCTGCCGGAGGAGGTCCACTCCTCGAAGAACGGCGGCAGTTGCGAGGCAGTCGAAGTGAAGGCCGGCGGGCGTTTGCCGCGGAATGCGGCCACGCCCTCCTTGCCGTCGCCGATGCTCGTGTAGAACATCGCGAGCGACTCGATTCGATGCGCTTCAATCGGCAACGGCTGTGCACTGTTGCGGTACATCATCTGGCGAATCAGGGCCGTACCCACCGCCGACCGGTTGTCGGTGAAGGAGTGGGCCAGGGCGTAGGCAGCATCGAGCAGCTCATCGTCGGGGTACACCTGCTTGACCAGCCCAGCGGTAGCGGCGGCCTGCGCCCCGATGATCTCCGCGCTGAACGCCCACTCCAGTGCCTGTGAGATTCCGACGATTCGCGGTAGGAACCAGCTCGAGCAGGCCTCGGTGACGATGCCCAGGCGGCCGAAGACGAAACCGATCCGAGCCGACGCCGACGCCAGCCGAACATCCATCGCCAGCGTCATCGTCGCCCCGATGCCAACTGCGGGGCCGTTGATGGCAGCGATTACCGGCTTCGTGCAGGCGAAGATGGCCAGAGTCACGCGGCCGCCGGTGTCGCGCACCCCCGCGGCGATCGCGGGGTCGTCAAACCGGTCTCCGAGGTCCGCCAGCGACGGCTCGAGACTCTCGTCCAGGCCGAAGACGTTCCCCTCGGCTGAGAGGTCCATCCCGGCGCAGAAGGCTCGTCCCGAACCGGTGACGACGATCGCCGCGACGTCGTCATCGCTGCTGGCTCGGATAAATGCCGCCTCGAGCTCATTGGCCATCGTCGGCGTGAACGAATTCAGCTGATCGGGACGGTTTAGACGGATGGTGAGGACGCCATCGGCGACGAGGTATTCGATGGTTTCGTAGCTGGTCATGTCTGCTAGTTCATCACACGCCCGCTTGCCCCCACCGCCGCCCGACCAGCGCGAGCTCGGCTCCTTTCACCCCGTGAGGATGACTTGATCATCGGTGACGCTGCGATGCTTGAGCGATGAGCGCTGAAGCTGCGGCTGTGAACGCGCGAACAACCCCCGCCGGCTCCTCAGATCAGCATCGCGGAGCGACCAGACCTCCGACTAGTTAGGACGGATCGATGTCCGATTCAGTGACGCACTCGCCCCGACCAGGGGTCAGCGTCGGCAGCACGAGTGAGTTCAGCCTGTTTTTCCACGTGAAGCCCGGTCAGGGGGCCGCTCTGCGCACGGCGTTGCTCGACCTGCAGCAGACCCCTGGGTACCGTCCGGGAGACTACGGGATGGCGGTCGGGACGATTCATGAGGCGAGGTTCGTTCTCTTCGACGACGACACACGCCTGGCCTTCGTGACAAGCTTCGACGGCCCGTGGGACGCCTACATGGAGGACTTCTTCACCTCTGGTCCGACGCTGGAGCTCTTCGACGTCATCTTCAAGCACACCGAGGGCTACGACGGCCTGCCTGATCTGACGGCGTTGAAAGCCTTCATCCTGAGTGCCCAGCAGACTGCGGGTGCGTATGCGCGCAACTACGGCGGCACGGTGCACGAGATCCGCAAGGCCCAGCGTGTCAACGCAGCGTTCCAGCAGGTGCTCGACCAGCCGGGGGCGGCCGAAGCACTCCAGCATCCGGCGCTGAAGGCGCTGCTGGAAGAGGCTGCGGACTAGCCCGCAGCGTCTTCAAAACAGCGGCGATCGGGTACGGAGGACAGCTATGTCGGATCACATCTCAGGGCCCCGCGCCCTGGCGGAGCCAATCGCCGACATCACTGATTTCTATGCCTTTCCGAGTCCGCAGCGGCCCGGCCACCTCGTCCTGGTGATGAACACGATGCCCTTCGCGGGACCGTCCGACGTCCTCTCTGACGGCCTGGTTTACCGCTTTCGGCTGCGCCCGCTCACCGCGACGGCGGCCGACCAGCCTGACCAGACTCACTTTCAAGCGCCCTTCCAGGCCGGTGCGCCGGAGTACGTGTTCGACTGTGTCTTCTCGCCGGCATCCGGCGGTGCCACGACCGGCGGTGCCGCTACCGGCGATGTCACCCAGGACGGCGAGTGCTCCACTCCTGACGGCCAGAGAGTCTCGTTCCGCACGAATGACCCGGACGGCGGCTCGGGCTCCGGGGTTCGGGTCTTCGCGGGTCCACGCTGGGATCCCTTCATCATGGACGCGCGGGCGGCGGTGCAGACGATCGCATCGGAGAAGCTCGCGTTCACCGACTCCGGCTCGATCTTCCTCGACGGCAAGAACGTCCTCAGTCTCGTGGTCGAGATCGACTGCGGACTGCTGGGCGGCGACGCGACTCTGGTCGGCGTGGTCGCGGAGACCCGAACCCGCGGCGCGGTCAGCGTCCGGCTGGAGCGCGTCGGGCGCCCTGAGGTGAAGAACATGCTGCTGGCACCGAAGCAGTTCGACCCGGTCAACCGCGATCTCGAGATCCGCGACCTCTACAACATGGAGGACGCGTTCCATCTCGGCGGGTCTTACGCCGGGGCGTACCGGGCCCGGTTGAACGCGAATCTGGCCTTCTGGGATGGTCTCGACGGGAAGGTCGACTGGCCTCTGAACGACGCCGGAAGCCATCCGTTGACCGAACTCGTGCTCAGCGACTTCCTCGTCGTCGACGTCACGAAGCCCTATCTGGAGCGGGGTTCCTTTCTCGAGGTCGAGTTGGCGGCTCGGCGGGGCGTGCCGCACACGACCTGTGGCGGTCGCGCGCTGAACGACGATGTGATGGACACGCTCTTCACCCAGTGGGTGAACGCCGGCACCGGGCCCACCATCAGCGACGGAGTCGACCAGGCGAGCCGGCCGGCGTCCCGCACCTTCCCCTACCTCGCGGCGCCCAACCCGGACCCGCCTGAGCGCCCCGAGCATCTCTAACCATGGAGCAAGCAGTGGACGTGACCGACGGGGAGCCGACCCCGCTCGACCTCGACGACATCCAGTGGGGGGCGCTGAATGAACGACCATCGCCTTATGTCGGAAGCTACCTGCTACTACGCATCGACGACCCGGTCGCCGGTCGCGAACTCGTCCGCCGGCTGGCGCGGTTCGTCGATAGCGGACCACCGGCCACCGATCCGTCCAGCGGTGCGTGGCTGACGGTCGCCTTCAGCTATCAGGGCCTGAAGGCGCTGGGTGTCCCGCCGGAGTCGCTCGACAGCTTCGCACCCGAGTTTCGGGAGGGTATGAAGGCGCGAGCGGCCGAACTGGGCGACGTCGGCGAGAGCAGTCCGGAAAACTGGGAAGCACCGCTCGGGAGCAGCGACGTGCATGTCGCTTTGGCTGCCCTCTCCCCCGACCGCGCATCCCTGGAGGCCATCCTCGAGAAGGCGCGCAACGCCCATCAGGAACTCCCCGGCGTACAGCTGATCTGGCAGCAGGACTGCTACCAACTTCCCACCGGCCGGACCTCCTTCGGGTTCAAGGACGGGATCGGCCAGCCCTCCGTCGAAGGCAGCGGGCGACCGGCGTCGAACCCGAAGGAGAAACCGCTGAAGGCCGGCGAGATCATCCTGGGCTACCCCGACGAGACCGGCGAACTGGCGCCGATGCCCACTCCGGACGTGCTCGGCCGAAACGGCACCTACGTCGTCTTCCGCAAGCTCCACACTCGGGTCGCGGCGTACCGGCAATACCTGCGGGCCAACGCGGCCAGCCGTCAGGAGGAGGCGCTGCTCGGGGCGAAGCTGCTCGGCCGTTGGCCCAGCGGCGCCCCACTCGCGGTCTCCCCGGAGCGAGACGACCCCGAGCTCGGAGGCGACCCCGGTCGCAACAACGATTTCCTCTACGGTGACGACCGGCGCGGATTCAAATGTCCGGCCGGCGCTCATGCGCGACGCGCGAATCCGCGGGACTCCCTCGATGATCAGGGCAGCGTGGACGTTCGCCTGCATCGCATGATCCGGCGGGGAACCAGCTACGGGTCGATGCTTCCCGAGGGCGTCCTGGAAGACGACGGTGTGGATCGCGGCATCATGTTCATCTTCGCCGGGGCGCACCTCAAACGGCAGTTCGAGTTCGTCAAGACCCAGTGGCTGAACGACGGCATCTTCCTCGGCGCCCCGCAGGAGAAGGATCCGCTCGTCGGCGCGAATGACGGCAGCGGCACCTTCACCATTCCGCAGCGGCCGATCCGTCGACGGCTGCAGCAACTGCCTCCCTTCGTCGTCACCCGGGGTGGCGAGTACTGCTTCGCTCCTGGCATACGGGGACTTAAGTGGTTGGCCGAACTCGACTCATGACGAGCCGTCGAGACGCAGGAGGAGACATGGAGATCAGCCCAGGTACGGATCGGTGGCAGTCGCTCGACTTCGGCCCACCGCCCTCCGACCTCGCCGAACCCGACTCATCGGTGCTGCTGAACTACGGCCCCGATGAGCGAATCGCGGTGATCACCCTGAACCGGCCGAACGCGGACAACGCCATCACAACCGAGATGGGGGCCCGGCTGACCGAGGTCCTGGAGACGATCGCCGTGCAGACGGCGGTGCGGGTGGTGATCCTCACTGGTGCCGGTGACCGGGCCTTCTCCGTCGGCAGTGATCTGCGCCAGCGCCACAACATGACCAAAGAGGACTGGCTTCGCCAGCGACAGGACTTCGACCGCACCCTGTACACGCTGCGGCAACTCCGCAAGCCGATCTTCGCCGCCGTGAACGGCATCGCCTACGGTGGCGGGTCGGAACTGGCGCAGAGCACCGACTTCATCATCGCCTCGGAGAACGCGACCTTCGGCCAGCCGGAGGCGATGATCGGCCTGGCGGCCGGCGGCGGGTCACCGGCGCTGCTGCCCCGGCTGCTGCCCCCGGGGAAGGCTCTGCAGATGCTGCTGACCGGTGACCCGATCACCGCGCAGGAGGCGCATCGGCTCGGCATGGTCAACGAGATCCACCCTCAGCCCCAGTTGATGGATGCGGCGACCCGGATCGCCGAGAAGATCGCCAGCAATTCACCGACCGCGGCGCAGGCGGTCAAGCGGGCCGTGCAGCTGGGCGAGGGGCAGCCGCTCGAGCAGGCCATCGCGATCATGATGGAGTCCCACTGGCGCTCGGCCGTGCACCCGGACCGGGTCGAGGGCATCAGCGCGTTCAACGAGAACCGCGACCCGACCTTCCGGGACTCCGACTACTGATGCGGTAGCCGCCCGGCTCACGCAGCGAACCCCTAGGAGGCAATGAATGACAATCGCAGACGAGCTCGACCCGGGCCGCGCCTCGCTCCAGATGATCAACCCGGATCCGTTCAACGCCGAGGCACCGCCGGACGCCCTGACCGGAGCGATCACCCCGAACGAGTTCCATTACGTCCGCAGCAACTTCGACGTGCCGGCGCACGACGGCACGCTTGAGATCGGCGGGGCGGTCGACAACCCGCTGACGCTGACCGTGGCGGATCTGCGGGCGCTGCCTGCGGTCGATCGGGCGGTCACGCTCGAGTGCGCGGGCAATGGGCGTCTGGCGATGAAGCCACTGCCCGCCGGTGAACCCTGGGGCGACTATGCCGTCTCGACCGCGCGCTGGACCGGCGCGCTGCTACACGAGGTGCTGGCCCTGGCGCGCCCGACCACCGCCGGCGTCGACGTCCGCTTCGAGGGTGCCGATCACGGCACCTACCACCTCCGCCCGATCCTCCCCGATTCCGACCGGGACAACATGACCTTCGTTCGGGCGCTGCCACTGTCGCACGTCGTCGATCCGGCGGCCGAGATCCTCATCGCCTACGAGATGAACGGTAAGCCGCTGCCACCCGATCACGGGGCCCCGTTCCGCATCGTCGTGCCGCACTGGTACGCCGTCGCGTCGGTCAAGTGGCTCAAACGCATCGATGTACTGACCGAGCCCTACCAGGGTGAGTTCCAGACCGGTCATTACATGTACCAGTGGTCGGATAGACCCGATGAGCCCGTCACGCTGATGCGGGTGCGCTCGCGCATTACCGACCCGGCTCCCGGATCGGTGGTCGATCGAGGGACCTACACAGTGCGCGGGAAGGCCTGGTCGGGGACCGGGCCGGTGACGGCGGTCGAGGTGAGCCTCACCGGCGATGGCGACTGGCTTCCGGCCGAGCTCGAGCCACCCAAAGGCCCGTACCAGTGGCAGGACTGGACCTTCAATTGGGCCGCCAAGGACGTCGGACGCCACACCCTGCGGGCTCGGGCAACTGACGCGGCCGGCAACGTCCAGCCCCACCTCCCGCCGTGGAACCGCCTCGGCTACGGCAGCAACGCGATCGAAGTGATCTTCATCGACGTCAAATAGGTCATCTCGGTGCCGCTGAGGGAGGGATCTCGACCGCCACCATCGTCCACCGATCGTCGTGGATGCCGTTGGTGGTAAGTGTGCTCGTGGCGGCGGTGGTCGGCTCCTCCATCGTCTGGGTCCAGAACGAGTCGCGAATCCGCCCGTCCACGAAAGTGTGCACCAGAGACTGACCGGGCGGTGGCGTCGGCCGCTGCGAGTGCGTCCAGTCATGGCCGACGGCCCAGACCAGCGAACCGCAGGTCGGCGTGCTCAGGGTGTCCGTCGGTGTTCCGGTGGTTCCCGCGGCCGCCGCGGTCGTGCCGATGCTGGCGGCGGAGTGCGCGAATGAGGCGAGCGTGATCATGCCGTCGAACCCGGCGTTGGCCAACTGCGCCACAACCCTGACGTTCTTCAGTTTCGTCGGCGCGTAGGCCTGCCAAACCTCGGTCGTGCCCCAGGTGGAGTTGGAGCGCGTGGCCAGCGTCCAGGTCAGTCCCCCGCCGCTCACCCTGGTGATCTGCTGGTTCGGCGCCCGCGGCCCGTCGGCGGCGACGAACGCCAGAATCAACTCGTTGGGTTCATTCGTGCTGAATGGATCGGAGCGCAACTTCCGCGCGGCGGTCCGCTGATCGGTCGATGCCGTCGTGTCGAGAGTCGGCGCGGTGTTCGCACAGCTCGTCGACGCCGGGTTCACCGCTATCGTGACTGTCGCCGCCGAGCTGGTCAGCTGGCCGTCATTCGCCGTGAAAGTAAAGGAATCGGTGCCGGAGTAGCCCGGCGCCGGTGTGTAGATGACACTCGGCCCGGCGCCGGTCAGGCTGCCATGCAGCGGCCCGCTGGTGACGCTGTATGTGAGCTGATCATCGTCTGGATCGGTCGCGGAGAGAGTGATTGGCAGCGCGCCTCCGGCGGTCACCGTGACGGACTGCCCGGTCGCCGTCGGGGCGTGATTCACGGGTGTGGGATTCGGTGTCGGTGTCGTTGTCGGCGTGGGAGTCGGTGTCGGTGTCGGTGTGGGAGTCGGTGTCGGCGTGGGAGTCGGTGTCGGTGTCGGTGTGGGAGTCGGTGTCGGTGTGGGAGTCGGCGTGGGAGTCGGTGTCGGTGTGGGAGTCGGTGTCGGTGTCGGTGTGGGAGTCGGTGTCGGCGTCGGAGTCGGCGTCGGAGTCGGAGTCGGCGTCGGAGTCGGCGTCGGAGTCGGCGTCGGAGTCGGAGTCGGCGTCGGAGTCGGCGTCGGAGTCGGCGTCGGCGTCGGCGTCGGTGTCGGCGTCGGTGTGGGAGTCGGTGTCGGTGCTGCGGTGACCGTGACCGCCGCGCTCGGCCCGGAGGGTGTGACGGTGAGGGCACCGGCGTTCGCGTCGTCCGAGCTGGAGTACGTGCCCGGAACCTGTGAGGCCTTGACGGTGAACCGTTCGGTGCCCGCGGTCACCGCATCCAGTACGAAGGGCCCGCTCCAGGTGAGAGTCCTCCCAGCCACCTCCGGATCGTTGCTGGTGAGTCCGGACGACGTGCCGCTCTGATAGCTGAACCCGGCCGGCAACGTCACCGAGACGCTATTGACGCTTGTCGAGGTCCGGGCCTGATTCGAGATGCTCGCCGTGTACTGCAACGCCGCTCCCGCGACCACCGTGTCGGTTGAGGCAGACAGGCTGGCCGACAGCGTTCCCACCGGACGCACCGCGCCGTGCATCGTGTACACGACGTCGTTGAAGTCCCGGTCGCCACCGCCGTAGAGATCCTCGAAACCGAACTCGGTCAGCTGACCAGCCGCGTTGCTGTACCCCTCCATGTGATCGGTGCTGTCCGAGTTGGCCGAGGTGATCGAGAAGAACGCCTGGTTCTGCCAGCTCGGAATTGCCGGTAGGTCGGTCAGTGAAGCGGAGACGATGAAGAACGCGAGGTACGTCCCGGCCGGATAAGGCACCGTGACGTTCGGGCTGAAGGCATTCGATCCGCCCGGGAAGATCGTCTGCGACCGGCTCAGGACCCCGTCGTACCAGGCCTTCGTCCCCGGCCGAGCACCGTCGATCGTGCCAAGTGCATCGTCCACATTGAAGGCGACTAACTCGTTACTGTTGCTCGCGTCGCGGTCGATCCAATCGAAGGTGACGTCCACCGCGCCGGAGCCGGTGACCTGCCAGGTCTGCACATCGGGCAGGCGGGTGTAGGCGCGACACTGAGGTACCAAGGGATCGTTCACGTCGTCCTGGTCGCCGCAGAACGGTAACTGCAGGTCGGCGGCGTCAGTGGCGTCGAGGGTGATGGTTGTGGTGTCCGAATGACCCGCCGTATCGGTCACGGTCAGGGTCCCGGTGAGCGCTCCCGGTGTCGACAGCAGGTGCGAGGTGGTTGCCGCCGTGCTCGTGAACCCGTCGCTCAGGCTCCACCGGTAGCTGACGATCGTGCCGCTGGCGGCGATGGAATCGCTCGCGTCCAGCGTTGATCCCATCGGCACGAAGCCGTGGGCCGGGTCGACGTGAGCGACCGCGGTCGGATAGCCATCGCGGTGCACCACCGTGATTCCGACGACTTCAGTCACCGGTTCGCTGTTGCCGTCACTGACGTCGTAGGTGAAACTCGTGCTCCCCTCGAAACCGGCGTCGGGGGTGAAGATGCAGGTCCCGTCAGCCGCGCAGTTGGCGGTGCCGGACTGGGCGGCGCCGTTGCCGGTGACGGTCAACGGGTCACCATCAGGATCGACGTCGTTCTCCAGCACCGGAATCGTCACCGCAGTGCCCTTGTCGGTCGTGACGTTCTCAGGCTCCGGCTGGGGTTGGTGGTTGGCGGCCGGGTACACGGTCACGACCAGCTTGTCGGTCCCGGTCGCACCGTGGTCATCGGTGGCAGTCACGGTCAGCTGATACTGCCCCGGTTTCTGATAGGTGTGGTTCACCGTCGTACCGGTCGCGGTGCCACCGTCGCCGAACGTCCAGGCGACGGCCTCCACGCTGGAATCGGGATCATTCGCGTTGGCCGAGAACGGCATCTCCAGCTGGGCGATGCCCGTCGTGGTGTTGCCGGCCAGACTAACGGTCGGCGGCAGATTCCCCTTTGTGGTAACGGCGATAATGGTGCTGGCCATCGCGCTGCGACCGTGCTCGTCGCTCACCGTGACGGTCGCGATGAACTGCCCCACCTTCGTGTAGGTGTGGCTGGCTGTGGCCCCACTGCCGGTGGCACCATCACCGAAGTCCCATTCGTAAGAGGTGATCGTGCCGTCCTCGTCGATGGAGGACGACGCGTCGAACAGCACGAAGAGTGGTCCGTCACCGCTCTGGGTGGAGGCGGACAGACCAGCGCTCGGACCGACGAAGGCGGAGGCCCCGACGTGGACCACAACTTGTGCGGTGGCAGTCGCGCCGGCCGGATCGGCAATCGTGTAAGTGAAGACGTCGGTGCCGGTCACCGATCCCGGGGTGTAGACGCAGGTTGCCGCTCCACAGGTGACGGGGCCTCCCGAGCCGTCGGTCGAGGAGACGATTCGCAGCGTGTCGCCGTCGGGGTCGGAGTCATTGCCCAGCACGTCGATCGTCACTGCGTGATTGCTCGTCGTCGACACGTCATCGCGGACCGCGACCGGCGCCCGGTTGGGCTTGGGACCGACGGCGATCAACTGATTGCTTGAGTTGGACCGGGTGGCCTCGGAGACGGTGTGGGTGACTGGGTAGTAGCCGTCGTCTGTGAAGGTGTGAATCACGGAGGCGCCCGACGCGGTCTCGCCGTCGCCGAAATCCCAGTCGCGGGACACGATGCTATCGCCGTCGGTCGAAGCCCCGGTCGATTGGAAGTTGTAGGTTCGGCCGCTGACCAGGGTCGCGGTGAAACCCGCGGTCGGGGGGACGTCGAGACGCCCGGCCTCGACCAGGGCGCTCGTCGCGAAGGCTTGAATCGGATCGATCTCGGTTTCGAGCTGGTCGGCCAGCGTGCGCAACGCCTCAGGGAAGGGCTCGGTCGCTCCGGCCGCGCCGATGTCCTGGCCGAAGTGGGTGCGGATCGCCGCGATCTGGGTGTCGGTGTAGCCGAAGGAATGGAAGTTGGCCGTCTCGGCGGCGGTGAACCCACTGGCGGTGATCCGTTGGTAGAGCGTGTTCAGATCGTCGAACTCACTCGGCTCGATGGCCGGCTTGGAGAGCTCGGGGTCAGCCGCGGCGACGTCGGCGTAGGCCCGCAGCCGCTGTGCGCTGGTCTCCAACTCGCGGGCCAGATCGGTGCCGAACTGCCCGGTGGCGTTCAGTTGCCGGCGCTGGCCGGCTACGTTATCGGCGGCCTCGGCGCCCTGGAAACGTTCATAGCCATGCAGCATCGCGATACCGAATGCCCTTTGCCTATCAACTGATTGCAGCAGATCGTTCAGGGTGGACGGGCTACTTGACGGAATGGTCGCGAAGACCGGCGCAGCCACCGCGGCGAAGCCCGCGTCCGGCGGATCGTTGGCGATGTCCTGGTACATCTTCGCCGTCTGGCAGGAGAGATCCTTGAGAATGTCCAGTGCCTTGTTGATGTTGGCGGTGAATGGATCCTCGATGGTGAAGGCGACTCCGAACCCGATGCCGGTGACGACAGTTCCCACGAACGGAAGGTCGGTGTAGACGACCTTCGGAGCCTTGATGTCCTTGGAGAATCCGCGCATGCCAGTTGCTTTGCCGGCGACCTTCTCGAGCAGTCCGTTGATCGTGCACATGCCGTTCATGTCGAAATTCAATTGCGCGGCGGCGGCCTTCGCGTCGGCCACGACGCTGTCAGCGAGCGCGGTCGAGCAGGTGTCCCCACAAGATTCGACGGAGAAGACCTCACTCGCTTCGAGCGGAACGTCCTGGCTGTTCTCGACGCCGATCCGGAACTGCCCGATCGGTAGGTACGGTCCCTGAAGCAGGTCCCACTGGGTTCCGATGCCGATGAGGTGAGTGGCCCGCTTCCAGCCCGGTGCCGGCGAATCACAACTCCAGTCATCGCCGGTGGCGGCAATAACGCAGGCCCGTCCGCCCGCGGTGTCGGATCGGACGTAGACGAAGAGCGCGTTGTTGTCGGTGAAGTCGAGGGTCGGGTCGCCCCCCTCGTCGGAGGGGACCGGTCCGTACAGTCCGGCTGAGGACCGCGGCGCGTGCACCACCTGCGCGGTGAACATCGCGGCCACCAGCGAGAGACAGGTGATCACTGCCAGCGTGCGCTTGGATACGCAGACGTGCCTGTTCAGCAAGCGCATATGAAGTCCCCCGACCCTGGCGCATCCGCTATACGGTGGTCGCACGCTAACACCGGGACTTAACGTTGCCAAGGGTTAGTTAAGAATCTCCGACGAATCAGTTAAGACATAGACCGGGGTAATCGGTCTTCCGCGCTCTACCGGCCAGCCTTCTTCGGAGCAGAGGCCTTGGTCGGAGCAGTGGCCTTGGTCGGAGCGGCGGCCGTGTCGCGTTTCGTCGTGGTGGTCGGCCGGTAGTGGTGGTAGCCGAGGAACATGTCCACACCGCTGGTGATGAGAGCATCGGTCGTTGCCCGACTCAACGAATCGCCGTACGCACTGTGGACCAGGTGCGGGTACAGCACGAGCGCGTAGAGCTGAATACAGGCGAGCTCGATGTCGGGCATCTGCAGCCGACCCTGGTCGATGAGCCGCTGAAAGGTGGCCGCGAGTGCGGGCTGGGCTCGATCAGGTCCGTTCCCCCGCCAAGCCGCACCCAGTTCAGGGAATCGGCGCACCTCACTGACGACGAGATGGCGAAGGGCGAGCACGTCAGGCCTGGTCATGCCCTCTACCCACGCCTGCGCCGTCCAGATCAGACTCTCGCGCAGATCATCGGAACTATTTAGCCGGGCTTGTGTTCCGGCGACGGCACCCCCGAGCGCCTCGGAGAGCGCGTCGCCGATCACAGCCAGGAAGAGCCCCTCCTTGCTGCCGAAATGGTTATAGATAGTCACCTTGGAGACGCCGGCCTCGGCAGCGATGAGGTCGATGCCGGCTTCGAAACCGTCCCGGATGAAGACGTCGTGCGCGGCTTGCACGATCGCCTGTCGCTTTCGCTCGGCGCGGTCACCGGCTGGAATCCGCGGTACGGCCTGCCTCGTCATGGCCCGAATCTACCAGGAAAATGAACTGTACCGTTGAGTTCATCTGAACTATAAAGTACAGTTCAGATGTGGCGGCGGGAGAGCCCGCTGCCCCGGCGAAAGGGACACCGAGATGACCCGGACTATCACCACTCAGCGGGCGGGAATGGCCACGCCCTTCGGCCTTGACACACTGGCGCTACCCATTCACACCGCGGCCCAGAGCTGGATTCCCACCGGTGACGGAAAGTCGTTCAAACCATTGCGCTTCGATGCTGACGGCTGGTCAGAACTGATGCGCCTGGAACCAGGAACCATCGTCAACCGGCACCGTCACACCGGGGACGTGCACGCCTTCAACCTCGTCGGCACGAGAAGGATCCTGAACACCGATGAACTCATCGGCCCCGGCGACTACGTCTACGAACCGACCGGCAATGTCGATTCGTGGCAAGCGGTGGGCGACACCCACTGCATTGTGCACATCAAGATCACCGGCGCGGTGGAGTACCTCGACGCCGACGGAGCCGTGATTGGCGGCGCCGACTCCGCCTCCCAATACCGCTTGTATCTCGACTGGTGCCGTGACCATGGCGTCGACCCCTTGCCGCAGCTATGCCGTGGGGTATAGCTGTGCGCACGCTATCAACCAGCGGTCTGTGAAGTCTCTCTAATGGTCTAGGCAGCGCCGCCGAACCAGAGGCGCAACTGCCGGCTCAGGTCCTGCTGGTCGGCGCCGGTCCAGACCACGTGTCCATCGGGTCGCAGCAGCACGGCCGGCTGCTCCAACTCGTCGCTGACGTCGACGACGTGGTCGACCCGGTCCGCCCAACCCCCAGCCGAGAGCCCTCCGGTCTGATCGAGCAGCAGGCCGCGACCGCGGTGCATCAGCTGGTAGAGGCGACCGCGAGACAGCGCGATATCGCGCAGCCGCCGGCCGACGAGCCGCTGACCGGGACCGGTTCCGGCACCGGCACCGGCACCGGCACCGGCACCGAAGTCGTAGCGCACACCGATCGCGGTGACCTTCTCGATCAGGTGCCGGTTCACGTCATCGAACTCCATCAGGTCGCTGAGTAGCCGACGTACCGCCTGCGGTCCGGGTTCCGGGTCGATCAATTCGGACTGGGCCCGGGTGGTGTTCAGCACGTCGGCGGCGACCGGGCGACGCTCGGCCGGGTAGCTGTCCAGCAGCGCCGGCGGAGCCCAGCCGTTCACCTCGGCGGCCAGCTTCCAGCCGAGGTTGAACGCGTCCTGGATACCGAGGTTGAGCCCCTGCCCGCCCAGCGGCGGGTGGACGTGCGCCGCGTCGCCGGCCAGGAACACCCGGCCGCTGCGGTACCGCTCGGCCAGCCGCGTCGCGTCGGTGAACCGGGAGAGCCAGCGTGGGGAGTGCACACCGAAGTCGGTGCCCGCGTAAGCCCGAAGCTGCGTCTTGAACTCGGCCAACGTCGGTTCCGACGTGCGATCCTCGGCTACGCTCGCGGCCGGCACGACGGCCCGGTAGAGCCCATCTCCGGCCGGCCCGACACCGAAACCCCGGTGAATCTTGCGGACTTCATCCACGACTGACGCCAACTCCGCGGGCGGGGTCGTCACCTCCAACTCCGCGAGCAGCCACTCCGTTCGAGCGGGTTCACCCGGAAACTCAACACCGAGCAGTCGACGCACCAAGCTACGGCCACCATCGCAGCCGACGAGCCACCGCGAGCGCAGCCGCTGTCCATCGGCCAACTCGACCGTCACCGCGTCCTCGTCCTGCTCGAAGCCGGTCACCTCCTGGCCGCGTCGGATATTAGCGCCGAGTTCTACCGCACGGTCAGCCAGCAGGCGATCGGTAACCGGCTGGGGAATTCCGAGGATGTATCCGTGCGCGGTGTCCAGGTGCGCCGGCCACGGCTTGTCGATCCCGGCGAATCGGGTCGCGCCCGGATACTGCCGACCCTGGGCCAGGAACCGATCCAGCAGCCCGCGCTGACCCATGATCTCGACGCTGCGCGGATGCAGCCCCAGCGAGCGGACCAGTTCCGTCGGTTCGGCATCCCGCTCCAGCACCAGCACGTCCACGTCGTGCAGGCGCAGTTCACTGGCCAGCATCATCCCGGTCGGGCCGCCCCCGCTGATGATCACGTCCGGCATGAAACCCCCAGAACACCCGTCGCCATTGACAGTTCCCGATGGTACGGACGACCACGCACCTCGGGCCGAAGGTCGGCCGGCGAACCGGCGCTTACAGGCGCTTACAGGCGCTTACAGGCGCTTACAGGCGCTTACAGGCGCTGCTCCCCCAGCCAGGTCAGGCAGGCAGTAGCGACCTCACGCCACCCGCCGTCGATGGTCAGCGAGTGGCCCCGACCTTCGAACTCCACCAGTTCGGTGACCGCGGCCGAATGCCGGTACTGCTTCAATGTGGACTTCGTGATCGCCTCGGGAACAGTGTGGTCCTGACCGCCCATGATCAGCAGGAGCGGGCCGCGCTTCTCATTGCCCGTCTCCACCTTGGCCGGCGAGTGCAGCGAGAAGTTCGCGGCGGCCGCCTCGAATAGTGGCCGCCCCGGCGCGGCGATCACCCACTTTTCATAGAGCGCGTCTGACTCCTCCTCGGTGAGGGCGTTGCCGAAGCTGTAGCGAAACTGCTCAGCGGAGAGGGTGACGGCCTTGTGCTTGTTGGCCGGATTCTTGAAGACCGGCAGCGTCGAGCGCAGCGCCGACAGCGGCAGCGGAAGCACCCCCTTGATCTGGGCGGCGTCGATGGCGATCGCGGCCGCCGCGTAGTCCTCGCCGAGTAGTTTCTCGGCGATCATGCCTCCGAAGGAGTGTCCGATGAGGATCGGCTTCTCTTCGAGTTGATCGATGAACGCGCGGTAGTGGGCGGTCACGTCCTCGATGCCGAAGTTGGCGACGCTGTCAGGGGTGGCTCGAGTCTCGGCGACGGTGACCTGATCGCCCGGCCAGCCCGGCGCACTAGGCCGGTAGCCAGAATCGGCGAATAGTTGCACCCAGGGGTCCCACGCGGCGCTGTGCAGCCAGAGGCCGTGGATGAAGACGACAGGAGTTGCCGAGTCGGTCATGAGCGAGTCCAATCCGAATTTGTCTGCACTTACGAAGGAATCCTCTTCGAGACCGGGTCGGAGCGCTTGCGTCAGGTGACTGAAGTCGGAGCGGGGAGTGACGGCCTAGCGTCAATCCCCATAGCGAAGTTCGCCGCCCCGGGCGGTCCCCCCAATGGAGAGAAGAACTCAAATGCCTGAAAAGAAGCCACTTCACCATCGACGACGGTTGACCACACTCGCACTTGGCGTAGCCACGGCCGCCGGGCTGGTTGCGTTGACCACCGGCGGCGCCGACGCCCATCCCACCCCACGCAAGCCCAAGCCGACCGTCGTCCTGGTTCACGGGGCCTGGGCCG
This sequence comes from Jatrophihabitans sp. GAS493, assembly GCF_900230215.1. Taxonomy (NCBI): domain Bacteria; kingdom Bacillati; phylum Actinomycetota; class Actinomycetes; order Jatrophihabitantales; family Jatrophihabitantaceae; genus Jatrophihabitans; species Jatrophihabitans sp. GAS493. The sequence continues at coordinate 4,489,512 of NZ_LT907982.1, forward strand.
ACAGCTCCAGTTGGGACGGTGTGGTGGGACGCCTGCAGTCTGACGGGTACGAGGTCGATGTCTTCCCGACCCCCCTTCGCAGTCTCACCGATGATGCGGCCTACCTGCGCGTCTACCTCACCGCGATCAGCGGCCCAATCGTGCTCGTGGGTCACTCCTACGGGGGCGCGGTGATCACCGACGCCGCCACCGGCAACGGAAACGTCAAGGAATTGGTGTACATCGACGCCTTCGCACCCGACGAGGGGCAGGCGGTGAACCAACTCGTCGGGGCGACCTCGGTCGTGGCAAACCCCGATCCGACCAAGGTGTTCTCCTTCGTCCCGGCGACATCGCCGAATCCCGATCTTTACGTACTGCCCAGCGTTTTCGTAAGCTCGGTGGCCAATGATCTGCCGGCCCGGCAGGCGAGAGTATTGGCCGCAACGCAACGGCCGATCGCCGCCGATGCGCTGAAGACGGCGTCGACGACACCTGCGTGGCGCAGCATTCCGTCCTGGTACGAGGTCGGCACCATCGACAAGGTCATTCCACCCGAAGCCCAACTCGCGATGGCGGCGACCGCCCACTCTCACGTCGTGAAGGTCCGGAGCTCGCACCTGCCGATGATCTCGCAGCCCAAGGCGGTCACCCGCACGATTGAGGCGGCGGCCGCCAGCCTCGACTAGGCAATCAGAGGGCAATCAAAGGGCAACCGAGAACGAGAGCCAAAGGAGACGAGAGATGCCGACCATGCAAGCGATCCGAGCGCACTCGCGGGGAGGGGCTGAGAATCTTCACCTGGAGTCCGCACCGGTACCGGAGCCGCAGGATGACGAGGTACTCATCGCCGTCCACGCCACGGCGATCACCTACGACGAGCTGCTGTGGGACGAGTCGTGGACACGCAACGGCATTGACCGAACGCCGATCATCCCGTCGCATGAGGTCTCCGGAACGGTGGCCGGCATCGGAGCAGCCGTCTTCGACTTGGCGGTTGGAGACGACGTCTACGGCTTGATCGAGTTCGACCGGGACGGCGCCGCGGCGCAGTACGTCACCGTCCCGGCGGCTGATCTGGCCCGGAAGCCGGCCAGCATCGACCACGTGCAATCCGCGGCACTTCCGTTGGCTGCGCTCACCGCGTGGCAGGCGTTGGTCGACCACGCGAAGCTCGTGGTCGGTGAGTCGGTGCTCGTCACCGGAGGGGCCGGTGGCGTCGGGGCCTACGTCGTGCAGCTCGCGCACCACTTCGGCGCCCAGGTGAGCGCCACCATCAGCAATGGTGACGCAGACGAGTACGTCTGGGAGCTGGGTGCCGATGAGGTGTTCGTCCTGGAGGCGCTGGGCACCTTCGACGTCGTCATCGACACCGTGGGCGGCGCCGCGCTGGCGGCGGCCTACTCCCACCTGCGGGACGGCGGCCGGCTGATCACGCTCTCGGCGCCCCCGGCGCCAGAGCTGAAGCAAGGGCGCAATGTACGGGATGAGTTCTTCGTCGTCCGCCCGAACCGCGCGCAGCTGGAGAAGATCGCCGCCCTCGTCGACGCCGGAACGCTGAAGTCGCTCGTCGGCGAGACCTTCCCGTTGGCCGAGACGGCCACCGCCTATGCCGATCGCGGCCGCCACGGTGGCCCGGGTAAGACAGTGCTCATTGTTCGGTGATCTGAGCCCGGCTCTACCGGCTGTCGCTGTGGAGATACAGCTCGTCCAGCCGCGCAGCGATCTGCCCACGGGTTGAGATCCCGAGCTTGGGAAAGATCCGATAAAGGTGGGAACTCACGGTGCGGGGTGAGATATAGAGCTGCTGACCGATCTCTCGATTGCTCATCCCTTGCGAAGCGAGGCGAGCCACCTTCGACTCCTGCACCGACAGCAGGCTATGCGGCGACCCCGTATTACTGCCCGGCTCGTCGGCAGCGCCTGAGGCCTCCAACTCATCGAGCGCCTCCGCCGCCCATTTCACAGCGCCCAGCCGCTGAAGGGTCGTCAACGCCGACCGCAGCGGCTCACGCGACTGGCTCACGCGTTGTTGGCGTCGCAGCCATCGACCGTATGCCAGTTGAACGCGGGCCCGCTGCCACGGCAGGCTGGCCGCCTCTGAGGCCAGGCAGGCCAAGAACAGCTTCTCCGCCGTGTCGTCGGACGCGAGCACTGCTCGGCCGTAGGCGAGGTGCATCTGCAACAGCGGCGATCCGCTGCGATCAGCGACCAGCTGCAGATCATCGAGCATCTTTCGAGCCTGAGCCTGCTGCCCGGTGTGAGCTGCCGCCTCAGCGAGGTAGGAGACCGCGTCGAACTGCTCACGGAAATGATGGCTGGGATCCATCGGGTCGAAGACCCGCCGTAGGGCTGCGTAGGTCTCCCCATGCTTGTCGGCCGAGATACCGACAATCCCCCGCACGATCTGCGCTCGAGCCAGATAGCGGCTTCCGCTGCGGGCGGCCGGCGAGTGTTCGGTATCGGAGACGAGTTCCAAGGCGGCGGCGGTCTCTCCGCGCAGAGCCGCGATCTTCGCGGTCGTCGCCATGGCGGCAGCCCGATGGCTCACCGACATCGACGCTACCGACAGCCGCGCGAACTCGGCCAATGCCGCGGCGGCGCGATCCCAGTCGCCGACCTCGAGCTGCAGATCCGCCACCACACAGAGCGCACGGGCCAGCGGCCCCAAGAGGCCTCGCTCCCGCAGTAAGACCTCGGCCCGGTCGAGGAACCTCACCGCCGCGGTGTAGTCCCCGACGGCCCGGGCGGCCACGGCGTAGGCGCTCAGCTCCTCCCCGTCGGTGATCCCCCGCTCGTCGACGGCCTCCAGCGCCGAAATCACTTCCCGGCCGTGGGCCACCGGATCGGCCAGCGCGAGGACGGCGACGCACCGTGCCTCACTAGACCCCCGCCACAGGCCCTGGGCCAGGGAGATCATGTCGGCGAGCGCGGGCGCCTCGACCGGGGCCGCGCACCGGCGCCGGACGGCCGCGTCAGCCAGCTCGACGGCCAACGAACGCTCCCCCTCGGCGGTAGCGCGGCGAGCCAGGGCGCAGAGATGAGTGACCCTCAAGCTGTCCGTGATCACGACGCCGCCGACGTTCTCGTGCAGCAGCTCCGCGCGAACACGGTCGAACTCCGACAGTTCGCTGTTGACGACGCCCTGCAGCAACCGATCCACCTCGTCCGGACGGCCGAGGCGTGCGGCCTGCCGAGCGGCCAGAAGCAGCCGGCGACCGCGCTCGGCCGGCGACACACTCAACTGCGCAGCTCGCTCCAGCGCCAGGATGGCCGCTCCGGCCCGCCCGCTCTTGATGCTGGCGGCGGTTGTCGCCTCGAGCTCAGCGGCGATCACGTCGTCGTAGCTGGATGTCCCGAAGGCCCGGTGCCACGCTCGCCGAAGAGAACTGACAGTGATAACCGCACCTAGGGCTCGGTGGGCGGACTGCCGACGGCTGATCGACTCCTTCTGCACCACCGCCGCCTTCACCAGCGGGTGGCTGAAAATCACCTGATTCTCATCAAACGAGAGCAGGCCGAGCTGCTGCGCGGGCTCTAGAACCTCGGGGCCGACGCGCCCGCCGCTCATCCGCGCAGTGGCCGCCAGGATCTCCGGCAGGCTGGCGTCGGAGGCGACCGCCGCGACCAGCAGCACGTCCCGTCCGCTCTGCGGTAGCTCGTGATGGCGTCCGGCGAAGGCCCGCTCCAGCTGCGGGCTCAGCGAAATGCGGGCCGGGATCGGGCAATCCTTGGTGGTCAGAGTGGGAGGCGCTGCGGCGAGTTCGATCAACGCGAGTGGGTTGCCCCTCGCGAGGTCGGCTACCGCCTGGCGTTGGCCGGGGTCAAGTCCGGGGGCAAGGCGAGTGAGCAGTCGATGCGCCTCGGCAACATCCAGACGGTTCAGGCGCAATTCGCGGAATCCGTCGCCCAATTCGCGCAGCTGCGGTAGCGATGTGGCGGCCGCCACGAAGACGACCCGGGTACCCAGCCGGCGGGCGACGAACGCGAGAACGTGACGGGTCTGCTCGTCGAGCCACTGAACGTCATCCGCGATGATCACCAACGGATGTCGCGCGGACATTTGGCTAAGCAGATTCACCGTAGCGATCGAGACGACGAACCGATCACCGGCTGCGCCATCGTGCATACCGAAGGCGTCGAGCAGAGCGCGACGTTGAACGTCGGGCAACGTTGCCGTCGAGGCGAGTATCGGACGTAGCAACCGGTGCAATCCGGCGAACGGCAGCTGCCGCTCCGCTTCACTGCCGACGGTGCGCAGCAGCGGGTACCCGGCGTCCTGGGCCAGCGCGGCGACCGCGGTCAGGCAGGCGGTCTTACCGATGCCGGCCTCGCCGACGAGCAGAATCGCGTCGCCGCGCTCACCGGCCGCCGAGACCGCTTCGAAGAGGTCGGCCAGCACCCGGTCACGGCCCACCAGTTCGTGGGTACGCATCGGCCTCCCATCACGCCGCAACGTTCGCTGCTTCCAGGCGGATCTCCGACCGGCCGGCAGCCCAGACGTCGGGGCCTCTCTGATTGAGACTACGGCTCAGGCGGCGGTTGGACATCAGTAATGTGACTGTGCAGAGTTCCTACTCGGCAATGCGATCGGCGAGCTGGGCCCGCGACGTGATACCCAGCTTGGGGAAGATGCGATACAGGTGAGAACCGATCGTGCGCGGCGACAGATAGAGCTGCTCTCCGATCTCTCGGTTCGACAGTCCATCGGCGGCGAGTCGGGCGATCTGCATCTCCTGCGCCGTGAGTCTCGCCGCCGACGTCTCGACAGCCACCGCCTGAGTCCGTTCGCCGGCCGCGCGCAGGCCCTCACGAGCCTGCCTCCCCCACTCAACAGCGCCGATGGCATCGAAGGTCGCGACGGCTGACCGAAGCGGAACCCGCGATTCGACCAGCCGGCGGTTACGTCTGAGCCAGGTTCCGTAGGCGAGTTCGATCCGGGCTCTGGGCCAGGGCCAGCGCGTCAAATCCTGCCGCAGCCCGTCGAGGAAGAGCTGCTCGGCATGCGCGTTGTCGGCCAGCAGCGGCCTCGCGTAGAGCAGGTGGACATCGAGAATCGGCGAAGGCGTCGTCACCACCAAACGCTCGAGGCACTCCACCAGATCGCGAGCCTCGTCCTCCTCGCCGCAGCCGACCGCAGCCTCGACGAGGAACATCACGGCACTTAACTGTTCGCGGGGGTGATAGCAGCGCTGCGCGGGATCGAACATGGGCACGAGAGCGCGATAGGCATCGGCGTGACGTCCGGACGAGAGGTGGGCGATGCCACGAGAAAGCTGGACCAGGGATAGGAAGTCGCCCGCCGCCTGCCCCGCGCAGGCCGCCTCGATCTCGTCCGCCAAGCCCAGGGCGACGTCGATGTTGCCGGTGAGGCTCTCGAAGACCGCCCCAACGATGGCCGTTCCGGTGCGCCACGTCGACTGCCCGGTCTCCTGCGACAGTTGCCGCCCCTCGGCCAGACTCTCGCCGGCGCGCCGCCAGCTGCCGAGGTCCAGATACACCGCGGCCTGCACGGCCAGCAGGTGGGACAGCAGCCCGAGCTGCCCGCGCTCTCGTAGTTTGGACTCCACCCCGCCGAAGTAGTCCGCCGCCTGCGCCTCAGCACCGATGGCCCGAGCCGCCATGCCGAGCTGGCGCATCTGATGCACGTCCGAGAGGCCGAAGACGGTGGTTGCCTCCAGGCGGGCCAGCGTCGTGCGGACATGCCCGAGCGGGTCGGCGACCGCGACCGCGTAGGTGCGGCGGGCGTCGTCCCGGGTGCTCAACGTGGACGCGACACCGGCCACGTGTTCCCGATCGCCGGCGTCGCCGACGGCCCACCAACAGCGCAGCGCCGCGCTGGCGACGAGGTCGAAGGCCAGGTCGCTCTCGCCCATCGCCGCCGATCTGGTCGCCAGCGTGCACAGCTCACGCACCCGCGCGGAGTCGCCGAGAGTGCCCTCGCTGAACAACTCGCGCAACCATTCGGCCCGGACCCGGTCCAGTTCGGATAGGTCATTGAGTTCGGCCGCCTCGACGAGGCGGGTCACGAGGTCCGCGCGCCCCAGGCCGAAGGCGTGCTGGGCGGCCAGCAGCAGCCGCCGCGCCCGGGTACCCGAGGTGCTGGTCAACTCAGCCGAACGCTCCAATGCCGCGATCGCGCTCAGAACGGATCCTCGACCGATGCACTCGAGGTGGCTGGCGTCCAGGAGGTCCGCGACGGCGTCGTCCGGCGCCTCAACCGACTGCGCCCGGTGCCAGACCCGCCGATACTCCTCGGCGACGAGCACACCGCTCATCGCCGCGTGGGCCGCCTGACGGCGGGGCAACGGTTCCACGTGCAGCACAGCCGAGCGAACCAACGGATGCCGGAAGCGGAGGGTCACCTGATCGAATTCGACCAGTCGGGCCGCCGCCGCCGGCTCCACACTCTCCATCAGCACACCGTGGCCGCACAGCAGCGATGCCCCGGCCAGCACCTCGGCCAGATTCTCCTCGGCGTTCACGGCGGCAATCAGCAGCACATCACGGGTGATCGACGGCAAGTCGGTGATCCGTGAGGCGAAGGCCTGCTGCAGCCGAGTGGTCAGCGGAACGGTCGCCGACGCCGACGACAGGATGTCGACTCCCGCTGATCGCCAGACCGCCGGCAGTTCCACCAAGGCGAGCGGGTTTCCGCGCGCCTGGTCCAGCAACGCGCGCTGGTCGGCGATCGTGAGGCCATCGGCCACCCGCGCGAGGAGTTGCTGGGACGACGCGGTATCCAGTCCGTGGAGGTCGATCTCGAGCGAGCCGGCCGACGCCATCGCAACTGGGTGGCCGTCACGCACGCCGCAGATCATGATGACCGGGTCATCGCTGAGACGGCGTGAGATGAAGGCCAGCACGTCGTTGGTTGGGCCGTCCAGCCACTGCAGGTCGTCCACCACCACCACGAGCGGCTCAGACGCAGCCGCATCGACGATCAGCGTCAACGCGGCCAACGCGGTGAGGAAGAGCTCGGGAGGGGGGCCACCTCGCTCACCGAGGGCAGCCATCAGGGCCCGACGCTGGGCCGCCGGCAACGTTGCCGCGGCGGTCATCAGGGGTCGCAGCAGTTGGCCAAGACCGGCGAACGGCAGCATCGCCTCCGACTCGACGCCGGACGCCGAGAGTACGAGCGCCTCATTTTCCCGGGCGATCTCCGCGGCTACCCGAAGAATGCTCGACTTGCCCACGCCAGGTTGGCCCCGGACCAGGACCGCAGCGCCCTCGGCCTTGACGTTGGCGATGAGTCGGCGCAGGACGTCGAGTTCGGCGTCGCGTCCGATCAGCTCATGCGTGCTCATCTATCACCCCCGGCTGATCCGGGAGCTGCACCGTCGAGCCCCTGCAGTGCGAGTTTCGCGCGTCGGCTCCAGCGCGCCGCACCGATACGCTCGAAGGTCGCAAGGGCGGCGTCGAGATGAGCGACGGCATCGGTCGATCGGCCGACCTGGGCCAACCACCGGCCAAAGGCCAACTGCAGGCGCGATCGTATCCACGGCCAACGCGTCAAGTCCTGTGCCAATGCCTGCTCATAACGAGCTTCCCGCACCTCTTCCGGGGCGAGAACCGCCTGCGCATACAGCAGGTTGACCTTCAGCAGTGGCGATGGCGTGAGGACGGCCACCGTCTGCAACGTGCGCACGATCGCCCGCGCTTCATTCAACTCCCCGCAGTCCACAGCGGCCTCGGCCATCAGGGCGACCCCGGCGAATGACTCGCGCAGGTGGTAACCCGGATCGGCCGGATCGAATTGACGCTTCAAACAGGCGAAGGCTGCTGCGGGCTGCTCCGCGCTGAGCAGTGCCGCCCCCCGCGCCTGGTAGCCGAAACAGATCCGGTCGTTGATGCGCAGCCGCATCGCGTCTGACTCCGCATCGAGCATCGCCGCCAGCGCGCCTTCCCAATCACCTCGAAGCGCAGTTCCGCGGGCCTCGACGAGCACGTTGTTCTCGGCGAATAGTCCCTGTCCGGTCTCCTTCGAGATCGTGGCCACCTCCTTGCCGGCCGAGACCGCGCCGGACCAGTCACCGAGGTCCAGGCGGATACTCAGCTGGAGGGCGAGTACCACCGGAAGCATGCCCAGCCGGCCGTTGGCCCGGAAGAAATCCTCCGCCCGGTCAAGCAGGTCGGTCGTGCGGACGAAGTCGCCGACGGCGTAGGACGCCAAGGCATAGACGCGTAGCGAGTCCCCATCAGTCACATCCGCAAGCGCAACCGACTCCAGAACTCTGAGCACCTCAGACCCGCGCAACACCGGCTCAGCGATCGCGAGCGCGGCGAGATGCCGTGGGTCGTCGGCCGCGTGCGCGAGTTGATCGACTACCCGAACCACCTCGGCCTGGTCATCGGCGCCACTGTCGGCCCACCAGCAGCGCAGCGCCGCCGCCAGCAGGAGATTCAGGGCGAGGCCGGTGTCATCGAGCGCGCTGGCCCGCCGGGCGGCATCACACAATTGACGCACCAGCTTGGAGTTGGCCCGGATGTCACCGTTCAGTGCTTCGGTAAACCAGGCGACGCGCAGTTCGTCGAGCTCCGTCAGGTCCACACCGGAGGCTTCACGAAGCAGTCGGCCCACGACGTCGGGTCGTCCCGAGGCGAATGCATGCTCGGCGGCCACCATGAGCCAGCTACCCCGCCGGGCCGATGAGCTCGTCAGCTGAGCCGCGCGTTCGAGGCTCGAGACCGCGGACATCACGGCCCCTCTGCGTAGCGAGTCGGGCACGGTCGCCGCCAGCTCGGCGGCGACATCGTCGTCTGGGCCGACGATCGACCAGGCTCGGTGCCAGCTGCGCCGGTAACTGTCGGCAATAAGCACGTCGGCCACCGCAGCGTGCGCGGCGTGCCGTCTGGCCATCGTCTCCCGCTGGAGCACTCCCGACCGCACCAGCGGGTGCCGGAAATTGATGTGGGACCGATCGTTGATGAGCAGACCGGCGGCCACGGCCGGTTCGAAGAGCCCCCGAGAGGGGCTGGGCACTCCGAAGGCGGAGAGCGCCGCGAGGATCTCATCAGTGTCGCTGGACGATCCGATGGCCGCGATCAGCAACGAATCCCGGGTTGCCTGAGGCAGCTCCATGATCCGTCCGGCAAAGGCCTGTTCCAACCGGGTCGACACCGCGAGCGGATGACCGTCGGTCGGACGCCCGTCCCCCCAGGAACGCGGCAGTTCCAACAGTGCCAACGGGTTTCCCTGCGCCTCCTCCCGAATTCTGCGCAGATCGGTCGCGTTGATTCCGCCAGCATGTGAGCTCAACAGGCGTTCGGCCGTCACGTCATCGACACCGCTGACGCGCAACTGCGGAAAGCCGGCGTTGGGGAACGGGCCCGGATGTCCAGGGCGGATCGCGCCGACCAGAACCAGGCCGACCGTGACACTTCGGTGGGCCAGGAAGGTCAGAATCTGGTGGGACTGCGGGTCCAGCCACTGCACGTCGTCGACCACGATGATGACTGGTCCCTCCGCCCGCTCGCGGGTCAGCAACGCCAACGCGGCTTCGGCGATGAGGAAGAGGTCGGGGGTCGCACCGTCGGCCAGCCCGAGGGCAGCGGCGAGCGCAACACGCTGCCCCTCGGGAAGGTCGGTCAGGTGTCGCATGAGCGGAGTGAGCGTCTGATGCAGGCCGCCGAACGGCAGGTGCATCTCGCTGTCCATTCCCGCGGCCTGTAGGACGGTGAATCCGGTTTGCCGGGCCTCGGCCCGGGCTACGTCCAGCAGAGCCGACTTACCGATGCCCGGTTCACCGAGGACCACGAGGGCCGAGCCCTGCTCGACGCCGGCCGCGACCAACGCGGTCAGTACGCCGATCTCGCGCTCCCGCCCGAGGATCTGCCCGTCTCTCATGTCTGTCATCGAGCCGACACCGCCATCGCGAGCACGAGACCTCCTGAGCGGGAATGGAACGACCCTACTCTGACGCGGCATTTCAGCGCCTCGGTCAGATGACCTAAGTCAGCCGCCGGCAGTCATCTGACCGAAGCTCGGCGGACGTGGGCCGGCTTAGGTTCAGCTGGCGCTGGGGCTCGCCAAATCGCATCCCAAATATCGCATCGCAATGTCGCATTGCCAATATCGAGAGGACATGTCATGAATCGTGTACCGGACACTGAGTTGGTCAAGATCCCGGGCGGCACCCTGCTGACGGACTCACCGGAGGAGGGGCGAGCGTTGGCTTTCGCCATCGCCCGGCATACCGTGCACAACATCCAGCCCGACCTCGATGTCCTCGTGGCCGGACGCCCGAAGTACGCCACCACGCCGGAAAGTCTCATCGCGGCGAGTCAGGTGGTTGCCATCGAATTCCAGACCATCGCCGCGGCCAACAACTACTGGCGCTCGTAGCAGCGACCGACCCGATAACTCATCGGTGCGCTCGGCGGCCAAGTGGGTGAGACTTAGGCGAGGCCCACACCACTGGAGGAGAGAATGAGCGGCACCGACGCAGCGGGTGAAGCACCGAGCGATGCTCAAGCGGCACCGGCGATCGAGCTGAGACTTGAGGTCGTCGTCCTACCGGTCGGCGACGTCGACCGGGCGAAGCAGTTCTATCTGCGGTTGGGGTGGCGCCTGGACGCCGACGTCTCCGGGGAGAACGGTTTCCGGGTCGTGCAGGTGACGCCGCCTGGTTCGCCCTGCTCGATCATCTTCGGGTCCCACGTCACGGCGGCCGTGGCCGGATCGAGCGAGAGTCTCATGCTTGTCGTCACCGACATCGAGTCGGCGCGGGCCGACTTGCTCGCTCGCGGCGCCGAGGTCAGCGAGATCTTCCACGACGCCGGGGGCGTCTTCCATCACGCCGGCACCGAGGCGCGGGTTCCCGGCCTCGATCCCGAACGTCGTTCCTACTCATCCTTCGCCTCGTTCAGTGATCCGGACGGCAACGGCTGGCTGCTGCAGGAGATCGTCACTCGTCTGCCCGGCCGGTGACCGGGTATGGACGTCGCGAAGCTGGCTGAGCTGCTCCACGAGACCGCCGAACATCATGGCCCGTTCGAGGAGTCCGCACCGCCGCACAACTGGTGGGACTGGTATGCGCCCTACCTCGACGCCCGCCTGTCGGGCCGGACGCCGGAGGAGGCTTCGCGCGCCGCGGCACGGCACATGGAACCGATCCTCCACGGCGGGGGCTGACCTAGAGGTCAAGCACTACGTCGCTCTGCGGGCGACTGCAGCACAGGAGCACCTGGCCGGCCTCTGGTTCGGTCAGCGGCGTCGGTGAGTAGGTGACATCCCCGGACAGCAGTGGCGTCGTGCAGGTATGGCAGACGCCGGTGCGACACGACCAGCGGGTCGGGACATCGCAGGCCTCAGCCAGTTCCAGCAGGCTGCCCTGGTCGTCGCCGAAAGCGGTGGCGATGCCGACGCGGGCGAAGGTCACCATGGGGCCGCTGCCCACCCGGGCCGGAGCATGCGGCGCCGGTCGGCCACCGGCGACGACGACGCCGGGGTTGATGGCCGATCGCGATGCGAATGCCTCGGTGTGGATATGGCTGGAGGGTAGGCCGAGATCGGCCAGCGCCCGCGTCATGTCGTCCATGAATCCGGTCGGGCCGCAGACGTAGGCCTGCGCGGTTGCCGGCAGATTGAGCCCGGCCAGGACGGAGCGATCCGGGCGACCGTAGGTGACGCCGGCGTCGGGCACCTCGACCGGCGATGCGGCGTCGGCGGTGTAGAACACCTGGCCGCGGGCTTTGGGCAGCGCCGCGAGTAGCTGGCGAGCCTCGGCCGCGAGCGCGTACGTGGCCGGTCCGCCGGTCGTGTGCAGCCACCAGATGACCCGCGAACTGCGTTGTGCAGCCAGCGCCTGCAGCATGGCCAGCACCGGGGTCACTCCGATTCCCGCCGAGAGCAACACGATCGGCTCGTCGCCGCCTTGGAGGAGAAACTCACCCCTCGGCGCCGCCACCTCGATGTCATCACCGACGGCCAGCGTTGCGGCGATGTAGGCACTCGCCGCTCCGTGTGCTTCCCGCTTCACGCTGATGCGGTAGAAGTCGCCGCCCGATGCCGAGAGCGAGTAGCTCCGCACCGCGGGCGTCTGGCCGGTGGACGCTATCCGAAGCGTCAGGTATTGGCCGGGCTTCGGCGGCGGCAGCGCACCGCCGTCGGCGGAGCGGAGGTAGACCGATGTCACCAGGTCCGTCTCGCGCACCAGACGCGCCACCCGCAGAAGTCGGAACCCTGGCCAGTACGGCTTGGACGGCTCGACCCGCACGCGTTGCGGGTGATCGGCCTGCTCGATCAGATCGTGAAACGACCCGCTCCACCCGGGGCTGAGAGCGGGCACATTGAGCAGCCGGCGCATCGTGTCAACATCGCCATCGGGCAGGTAAAGCAACGCGTCGGTGGACGATACGGTGATCGCTTCCGGGCCCGTCGCAGTCTTGACGATCTCGTCGCCGGCCTGGACCGAGCCCTCCCGCAGCACGCGGAGGTAGAAGCCGGGGCGACGGTGCGAGACGAGTAGCGCGGCCATCTGTGGCACGCCCAATCGCAGCCCCACCCGGTAGCAGGTGGTTCGGGGTTGGGTCACCTCGAACTCGGCCTCGCCGATGCGATACCGGTCGCCGATGCACACCTCGTCGTCGGCCAGACCGTCCACGGTGAAGTTCTCGCCGAAGATGCCCATCGTGAGGTCCCGCCGGACGAGCTCGCGCTCCCAGTAGGCGTAAGACTCGCTCTGGTACACCATGACCGCCCGCTGCTCGCCGCCATGGCCGGCCAGGTCTCCCTGCCCGTCCCCGTCCAGATTCAGGCGACGAGCCATCACCCTTCCCGCCACCGGCTCCTTCCAGATCCCGGTGTGGACCAGGCGGCCGTTCCAGGCGACATCGCGAGGACGTCCAACGTTCACTGAAAGCAGAGTCGGCATGCATCACTCCTCACCCGAAGCGGCGACCCCGTCGCCGAGCATGACCGGAAGTCGACTAGCCGGTCGTGACAACCCGGCCGGGGCGCAGTGTCACCGTATTGCGGTCCTCGAGCAGACCGTCGAAGGATTGAAGATCTGTTCCGTAGGCTTCGAGAACTCTGGTCAGAGTGATGAGATCGGGGTCGGGTTCGATCGTCACATCACCGCGAATCTCCAGCGTTCGATAGGGATTGGTCGGATCCAACACGAAGATGGTCGCCTGCGGATGGGCTCGGAGGTTCTTCAGCTTCTGCCTCGCGCCGGCCAACGATGACACGACGGTGTCGCCATCTCGGATGACCCAGATCGCGGTCACCTGGGGATAGCCAGCTGCTCCAACCGTCGCCAGCGCGGCCGGGATGGCGGCATCGAGGAGGTCGCGATGCGACTCGGGGATACGTATCTCACTCATCGTCTGATCATCTGCTGCGCGCCGCGAGCAGTGCAAGCAGCTTGAGGATCGAAATGTACAGCCAGACCAGGGTGACCATCAGTCCGAAAGCGAGATACCACTCCAGCTCCTTCGGCGCCCCGGCCTGCACGCCGGCTTCGATGGTGCCGAAGTCCAAGACCAGGCTGGCCGCCGCGAGAACGATCGCGATCAGCGTGACCACCAGACCCACGCTGCGGAAGCTCTCGCTGTAGAGCCAATCCCAGTTGAAGATCGAGAGAACGAAGACGAAGAAGTAGAGCAGTACGAGGCCGCCCATGCCGGCGGCCACCGCAAACGCGAGCCGCTGTGTCGGCTTGACGATGCGGGTGACGTACAGCAGGAGCGAGACGAGGAAGACGCATCCGGTGGAGAGCACCGCGGCGCCGACTATGCCGTCGGTCTGGGCGTCGAAAGCCGCTGAGATCGCCCCGAGGCAGTATCCCTCGCAGATCGCGTAGAGCGCACCGAAGAGGGCGGCCCGCCGCGGCTGGATGGCGATGAATATGCCGAAGAAGAGCGCCGCGAAGCTCGCCAGCCAGAAGCCGCCGGGGATGGTGACCGTGGTGTTCGCGTAGCCCCGGCCGATGTCGGTCGCGACCGGCGTGGTGGCCGAGGCCCAGCCCCAGGCGCCGCCGGCGACCAGGACGGCGAGCTGCACGAAGGTTTTGATGCCCACGCCGGCCACGGTCATCCGGCGCGCGGTCGACGCGATCAGCTGGGTATCAATGAATTTCTCGCTCAGCGCAGGATTCCCCGAGCGGGGTCGCGCCGATACGCTTGCCTGTGTCATGGCCCCCCAAAGTGGCGCGTTGTCTCAGTCCGTGGATGCTTTCACGAGCTAACCCCACCCGACAACCCGTCCGCCCTACCGGCCATCTACCGACGGCGGGCCTGCGGCCGCAGTTCAGCCGCACCGTAGCTGTTGTCCTTGGCGTTCAGCGTGACACCGGGCGGCACCAGTTCGTCGATGCGATCCAGGATCTCCGTGCTCAGCGTGACGTCGGCCGAGGGAAGCTGAGACTGGAGTTGCTCCATCGTGCGTGGGCCGATGATCGCCGATGTCACGCCCGGGTGGTTCATCGCCCAGGCCAGCGCGAGATCGATCATCGTCAGCCCGGACTGCTCGGCCAGCAGCGCGATCTCCTCGACGATGTCGAGCTTGCGCTGGTTCGCCGGCAGTGCCATGTCGAACCGGACACTCGGACGGGCCGCTGACGTCGGAGCGCTCGGGGCGCCCTTGCGCCAGCGCCCGGTGAGCCACCCTCCGGAGAGCGGGCTGTAGACCAGCGTCCCCATGCCGTAGCGCTGGGTGGTAGGCAGGATGTCCTCCTCGATGCCGCGGACCAGGATCGAGTACGGCGGCTGCTCGGTGACGAACCGGGCCAGATTCCGATCGCGGGAAGCCCACTGCGCCTCGACGATCTGACTCCCCGAGAACGACGACGACCCGATGTAACGGACCTTTCCCTGGTGCACCAGATCGGTCAGCGCACCGAGAGTCTCCTCGATGTCGGTCGTCGGGCTGGGGCGATGCACCTGGTACAGGTCGATGTAGTCCGTCCTGAGCCGGCGCAGCGAGTTCTCGACCTCGGCGATGATCCACCGTCGGGAGCCGCCGCTGTGGTTGGGTTGGTTGTCCATCGGCATGAAGAACTTCGTCGCCAGCACCACGTCGTCGCGTCTACCCTGCAGCGCGTCACCCACGATCTCCTCCGACACCCCACCGGAGTACACGTCGGCGGTATCGACGAAGTTGATCCCCGCGTCCAGGGCGTGGTGGATGACCCGGATCGCGTCAGCTCGGTCATCGTTGCCCCACGGGCCGAACATCATCGTGCCCAGGCAGAGCGGGCTGACCGAAACCCCGGTCCGTCCCAGCAGCCGGTACTCCATATTTCTTCTCCTAAGTCTCAGTCGGTCAGCGGTGGGAGCTACATCCCCGCCGCGCGGTGCGCCGTCGTGTACTGCTCGTCGGTGACCGGTTCGAGCCAGCTGGTGGCCTCCCCCGCGCCCGCGGTGTCCAGAATCGCGTAGTGGCACATCATGTTCTCGGCTGTGCCACCGTGAAAGTGCTCCTCCCCCGCCGGAGTCCACACGCTCTCGCCAGCCCGCAGCATCACCGTCTTCCCGTCCCGGGTGCCGACCAACCCGACGCCGTCGGTACAGACCAGCAGCTGCCCATTCGCATGGCTATGCCAATTGGTACGGGCCCCCGGTGTGAACCGCACCAGAGCGCAGGTAAGGAGTGAGTCGCCATCACCGGCGAAGACCGGGGTCATCCACACGTCACCGGTGAAGTTCGACGCCGGGGTCTTCACCGTCGCATTGGTCGGATTCTTGTCCATGTCCCGTCCTTCTCATCATCGAGTCGCTGGTCGCTGGTCGCTCCTGAGTACCAGTTAACGCGCGGGTGTCCGCCGGTGGGAGTACCGCCTGCCTCCGGCCGATGCTCTTGGTCAAAGCTCCAAGAGCAAATTTCGCGACCCTTGGCGCGGTGAGGTGGGTCACCTAGCGTCGGTCACACATACTCAGATCGGAGCCATCCATGATCACGATCTATGACCCCAAGGCCGAGCCCGGCGTCCCTGTCGATGACTACACGCTGGCCATCGATCCACGCCGGTCGGGGTTGACCATCGGCCTGATCTCGAACGGGTTTCCCGACGCCACCAATCTCCTGGAGGCGGTGGGTCGAGGCTTGCAACTGCGGTTGGACCAGCCCATCGTCAAGTTGTTCGCCCGCAACGACGCCACCGTCACCATAGCGACGGAGATGCTCGAGGAGGTGGTCGGGCAGTGCGACGCCGTGGTGTCGGCGATGGGCCAGTGCGGTAGTTGCACCTCGAGCGCGGTGCGCGACGCGGTGCTCTGCTCCCGGCGCGGCGTCGCGTCCGTGGCACTGATGACCGAGAAATTCTACGAATCCGGTCAGTTCGTCGCTCGATCGGTTGGGCTTCCCGACGTCCCTCGAGTCCAGCTTCCACATCCAACCGCAGGCACCGGCCATGACCGCATCGCGGAGATCGCTGACTCGGTGGCCGACTCGATCGTGGCCCGTCTGAGCGGCATTCATGTCTGAGGCTCTGCTGGTCTCCTCGGAGGTTTCTCTCGCGAACGAGGACGAGCTGCTCGATTGGTTGCACAGCAATCGCCGCACGGACGGCCTTCCGGTTGTGTTGCCGACTCGGGAGCGAGTCGAATCGATGCTCTTTGCCGCCGCGCTGGTCGGTCTCGATCGCGATGTGATCATCGGTTCGGTTCCCCCCAACCAGGGCGAGGCCACGGTGGAGAAGATCGCCATCAACGCGGTCATGGCCGGCTGCGCGCCCGAGCACTTCTGCGTGGTCGTCGCCGCGGTGCGCGCCGTGTGTGACATCCGGCTGGATCTGGCCGAGGTGCAGGCCACTACGCACGAGTTGACTCCGCTGATCATCGTCAATGGGCCGGTAATCTCAGAAGCCGGCCTGGCCAGCGGCTACGGCGTCCTCGGCTACGGACATCGCGCCAACCTCAGCATCGGCCGGGCAGTCCGGCTCTGCCTGATCAACCTCGGCGGCGGATGGCCGGGCGCGTCGGACATGACCGTGATCGGCCACCCGGGAAAGCTCGCTTTCTGCCTGGCCGAAGATGAGGCGAACAGCCCTTTCCCACCGCTGCACACCTCCTTTGGGTTCGGAGTCGAAGAGAGCGCGGTGACGGTGATGTGTGTCGGTGCGCCCCATTCGGTGCTGGCCTTCCCCGACGCCGATGACCCGCTGGAGGCCGAGCGCGTCCTCGAACTGCTCGCCCGCACCATCGCCGGAGTCGGCAACAACAACTCGGTGCTGGGTAAGGGAACGGTGGTGGTCTGCCTCAACCCGGACCACGCCCGGATCCTCTCCGACGCCGGTTACACCCGGTCTGACATACAGCATCAGCTGTGCCAGCGGGCGACGAATCCGCGAAGGCTTGTCGAGTACCTACGCCGCGGCGCCAACGCGCCCACGGACATCGATCCGGGCGAACTCGTGCCGGCGGTCGAGTCTCCCGACTCGATAGTGGTCGTGGTGGCCGGTGGTTCGGGCTTCTACTCCGCCGTCATGCTGCCCTGGACCGGCGGCCCGCACGCGAACACGCACATCACCGTCGAGGTCGTCACCAGCGATGCGTGCGAGGTTCCAGTCGTCGCCTGAGCCGGCCGAGAGCTCTGGGCTGCCAGATCGCCGCCCGCTGGGCCAAGATGGTTCCATGACAGCGAGTGAGACCCGCGACGGTGTCGCCCTGACGAACCTCGACGAGGCGCTCTTCGACGGTGCGGAGACGACCAAGCGCGATCTCGTCGAGTACCTGGATGCGCTTCATGCGCAGTTGATCGAGGCGCTGCGGGATCGGCCCTTGTCGGTCATCCGGGCCCTCCGCGGTCAGAAGCCGTTCATGCAGAAGAACGTGCCTAAATACACGCCGGATTGGGTCCCCACCGCGCCGGTCTGGTCGGCGGCGACGAAGCGGGAGATCGCCTACGCCCTCTGCAATGACCGGCGCACGTTACTGTGGCTCGCCAATCAACGCTGCATCGAATTCCATCCGACCCTCTACCGGATTCCCGAGACCGACGCCCCGACCCATTTGGTGCTCGACCTCGACCCACCCGAGGGCAGCGACTTCGGCTGCGTCGTCGCGACGGCCGAGCTGGTCCGCCAGGCGCTGGCCGATATTGGGTTGGCCGGTGCGGTGAAGACCAGCGGATCCAAAGGCGTGCACATCTTCGTACCCGTGATTGCGGCGAGCACCGAGGAGGTCGCGCTGGCCACCCGGGCGCTGGCCGTCCGGGCCGAGGCACTCGACCCCAACCTCGCTACCACCGCGTTCATCAAGACTGACCGCGACGGAAAGGTCTTCCTCGATTCGACGCGGGCCGGCGGGGGCAGCGTCGCCGCCGTCTACAGCCCACGACTTCGGCCGGGGACGCCGGTCTCCTTCCCCGTCGCGTGGTCCGACCTGGCCGATGTCTCCCCGGCCGACTTCACGCTGCGCACTGCGCCGGCCCTGCTTGGTGACTCGGACCCTTGGACGACGCTGATGCCGCCACCCCAGTCGCTGCCGGCAGAACTCGTCGAGCAGGGGCGGAGCATCCCGGCGGCCCGCGCTCAAGCACTGCACCCGGAACTGCGGCGCCACCATCGTGGGGAGAGCCGCTGATCCAGCCCTGACTGCGTCTTCACCACACGTTCCTGTCACCTTCCGAACGTGGACGGACCGCACGGACGGCCACGGCATGCGGTCGGTGACCGCATTAACAAGCCTTCCGGGCGTAGTCGACTTGATCCTGGCGATAGAGGGATCGCGAGCGGCGTCGGCAAAGGCGTCCGGGAGGCGATCCATCAGTGATCGCGCACGTTCAATAGCCACATCTACCGGCACGCCGAGTTCCTCGCTGACGTGAGGCCACATCGCCGACGAACTCGACGTCATCAGGTAGGAGCCGCCGAACTTCATCGCGAGACGCAGCTTCTGCATAGGCATATCTGAGTACGGAAGCGCGGAACGGTGCCAGGCCGCGTCGTCGCTTCGGATACGTCATCGACCGCCTGTTCCACGGGAGCGTAGGGGGCGAGGTGTCAGTAGCCGCTCAGCAGCACTTGAAGGCGCGCGAGGTCAGGCTGAGACAGATGACTGCGGACCTGTCCGTGACGATCAGGTCGTCGCCCCCAGATGAAGACGTGACGGTCCGTCGCGTCGATGTCGATGCTGGGTTCGTCGATGTCGTCCTCGGCCCAGGCCAGCGCCGCCGTGGCCGCGTCGACGAGCACACGCAGATCCCGGTGTCCCGCACTGCGTAGACGTACCCGAAAGTCGATGTCCGGGTCCGGGTCACGTTGGCGCCCGGCGACGAGCAAGATCTGCCCGAGTTCACCGACGGAGTGATCGACGAGGTCCTCGGCGCCCAGCAACCGTCTGCTGATGTCATCGTCGCCCGCGACGTCCCAGCGGTGCAGAGCGTGCTCGTTGCGCAAGTGCGGGATGAACTTGGCTACCGCCATACGACGACCGGTCCAAGGGATGACAGCGTCCGGCTCGCGGTCAAGGACGTCGGCCACCAGAGCACGCATCCTCGATTCCTCAGCAACGAACCGCCGAAGTAGAGCCGCGTGGCCAATCACCCGCAACGTGGCCTCACGCTCTTCGAAGCCGCGCGTCTTCGGGACTGGGTCACCCTGCAAGTAGGGCTCCAGATGGCGGCTAACCTCCACTGCGATACCGGTAACGTGAGCGACGATCTCATGGGTCGTCCAGCCCTC
This sequence comes from Jatrophihabitans sp. GAS493, assembly GCF_900230215.1. Taxonomy (NCBI): domain Bacteria; kingdom Bacillati; phylum Actinomycetota; class Actinomycetes; order Jatrophihabitantales; family Jatrophihabitantaceae; genus Jatrophihabitans; species Jatrophihabitans sp. GAS493. The sequence continues at coordinate 4,509,116 of NZ_LT907982.1, forward strand.
ACACGCACTCACCGCGTCCGGTGCGGCGGCGTCCACCGTGGCAAGAAAGGCGTCTGCTTCGGCACTTCGCTCAATCGTCATTCGCTGCTGCTCCACTCTGCTCGACTCATCACCATCCACGGTAACCGCACGAGCGTTCGGGCTGTCCCTGCGGGCACGCCGCAATCGGGCTGTTGCCGGCAAGGAGGGTCAGGACCAGTTGACGATGACCTGACCGTTGACCGACGTTTTGACCGTGTCGTAGGTACGGCTGAGGGTCGGAACGCCGGCCGGCGCCGTCTTGGTGTTGGAGATCCAGGTTCCGCCGACGCCGCCACCGCCGCCGAGATTGACAACGTTGTACGTACCCCCGCCACCGCCGACCCAGCCCGCGCCGCCGCCGGCCGCACCGTCGCCGTTCCCACCACCGCCGGGGTCACCCGAGGCGACGCCGTTGGTCGTGGTGACGCCACCGGCCGAACCGCCGACGCCGCTGGCGCTGCCGGCATTGCCGTCGCAGCCGTATCCGACGAGGGGGCTGGTGGTCAGGGTCGCCGAGCACGCCGCCCCACCGTCGCCACCGCTGTTGCCGCTCGAGCCACCGGCGGTCCCGCCTCCGGCGCCGACAACCATCAGCATCGTTGGAGAGCTGCATGCGGTTGTGGCGCACAGAGCCACCGCGGTGGCACCGCCACCCCCACCCCCACCGCTGCTGCTGCTGGTCGCGCCTGCTCCGCCTGAGGCGTAGCCGACACCTCCCGCGCCTCCGGACGTCCCGGATCCGTTGCCCCCGGCGCAGCCAGCCCAGATCTCAAGCCGCTGGCCAGGGCTCACTGCGAAGGAGATGTTCGTCGTGTTGGCCTTCGCCACGGTCGCGGGGAGGGTACCGACGGTGCGGCCGGCGTTGAATGCGCTGCTGTTGCCAGCGCCGAAGCCTCCAGATCCGGCGGCTGCGGCGATCGAGACAGTGACGGCCGGATAGGCCACGTCTATCGTCTGCACGCCGGCCTGGCAGGTGAAGGTGGTAGGTCCGGCCAGCGAGAATGAGGTCGACGTCGACAATGTGTTTGCGTTGTTACTGTTCGCCGCGGTCCAGGCGCCGTGCGTCGAGTCGGTGAAGGTGCTGGCGAGGGCCAACAAGACCAGCACAGCGCATGCCAGATACCGGCGGGTGGTCCGCCGCTGGGTGCCGCGCAAAGTCAGCCAGTGCATCTTCAGGTCGCCCAAGTCCTAGATTCGATCGTTTCGTGCGGGCAGCGAGAAGTCGCAGCAGCTCATGATTTGTCATCGGTCACGTGTGCGGAAACTTGAGCGATTCCCCGAGATTACTGGCTGCAATCGGATGACTTCGCCCCTCTCGACTATCAAGGGCGTGCGTCCCACGTCGCGGGTCCGATCGCCGCGTAGGACGCAACACCAGCTACCGCACGGGTGAGCTGGAAGCCGCTGAGGCGATCGAGCTGCCGCCGCAGTTGCCGTCTTCACCAAGGAACTGGGCATATGGACGGCGACCCGGTGTCCTGCACCCGCACGTCCCCGTCGAGTCCGCCAAGCTCTACGTGGACCTCATCGGCGCCGACGCGATCCCGGAAGAAGGTAAGCGGGCCATCGGTGACGGTGACTACCGGTGGCGGCGGAGATATCGCACGAGTGAACATCCACCTACGCATCGACTTCTCATTCACCTACCTCGGACAGACTTGGACCGTCTGGGTCAAGCGGGGTGTACTCGCGACCGGCAAGATCACCGGAACCTGCCAACCGCAGCACCGTCATCAGGAATTCCTGCGGTTCCTCAAGCAGGTCGCCAAGGCCTACCCCGACCAGGAGCTGCACCTGGTCATGGACAACTACGCCGCCCACAAACGCGTCGAGATCCGCGACTGGCTGACGGCGAACCCGAGGATCACGGTGCACTTCACCCCGACATCAGCGTCGTGGATGAACCTCGTCGAAGTCTGGTTCGGCATCATCGAACGACAAGCCATCCACCGCGGCACCTCCGGATCAGTCAGCGACCTCACCACCAAGATCCGCGCCTTCATCAACGGCTGGAACGACCGATCCCACCCCTTCGCCTGGACCAAAACCGCCGACCAAATCCTCACCAAAGCCAACCGACAAACCACTTCAAAAACAGGCCACTAGAGCCCGGGTCAGCGCTCCGATCTAGCTTGAGCCAAGTCAATACGCATCACTCGTTCCCAGTTGAGTTGTCTAGACGTATCCTGAGTCATCGGCCGGCGACTTCACCTGCGACCAGCGACTGAACTGTCAAGCAAGGACGATCCGTTCTATTGAAATCGAATCAATTGGCGGGGGGACCAACTCGAATGAGGTTCAGCTATGACGCTATTTCATCTCAGCGAAGGTGGTGGCACCAGATCCGGCCATCCGTGGTCAACCGTAGCTGCACTAGCCGGTCGCGTTCCGGACGAGCAATTGCTGCGAATGAGATTGGCGATCTACAACGCGCGCCCGAAGTCCGCGGTACTTGAGATCGCTGAGGCAGTCCAGGCCGGTCGGCTATCGATCAGCAAGGCGGAGCGATTCAACCTGAGCCGATTGGCCCGGGCCTATCGAATCGACCCGGCTCCCTTCAATTCGGTCCATCCGATCAGCCTAGAGGCGATCGACTACGGTTTTTTTGCGCCATGTCTGGACAACCAGTGGGGAGACGCCGGCGACGACATCGCCGTCCTGGCCGCGGCAGGTGCAACTGTCGATCGGCGTGGATTCCGGGCGGCCGCCCCATCGTACGTCCTGCCGGACGGCCCCCTGCAGGTCCGTGCTCTGTGGCGCGTCGCCCGCGCCCTTGCGTGGCCAGCATCGGACGTATCAGAGGTGCGGCTCATCGAGCTTCGGCAAGACGCAGATCCAATCGCTGCGACTGTTGCCGTTTCGGAGGCCCTGATCAGGCACGGGGACCCGGCACCGGCCGTAGAGGTCTTCGTGGAAAACGACTTACTCACTCAGTATCAGCGAGCCGCAATGGCTTGCGCAGTGAAGATCTGGGCTGCCGGCTAGCTCGCGGGGTTAGACGCTCGCGCGCAGCCGGGCCAACTCATCCTCCGGGCCGACCGGCGCCGCTACGGCTGTTCGCTCGCGAACCAGAGCGGGCCGATTCGCAGTCGCATCCATTGATCTTGACCAGCAGGTCCCGGCGACCGCCGAAGCGGAAGGCGCGCTCCCCGGTTCGTTCCACATAGTGATCCATCCTCCATGTCACCTGACTTGCGCCCGCTCCCGGCTTAGCACCACGCGTAGGGCGGGCGAGCCGGGGGAACGAACTTCGAGCAGTCGCTCAGCAATAGGCGACTGTTGCGGTCGCGTACCAGCGCTATCCTCGAACTGCACGTCCTCGCAGAGAACCCAGTCGGAGTGCCTGCGGCCGCCCAGTCGCGTGGCCACTGCGCCAGTCTCCGTTGAGCCAAAGATCTCGATCAGGCGCTGGTTTGCGCTAAATCCATCGACGAGTTGAGTTCCGACAGCCGGCAGTACTGCGGTGCTGTGCAGGAAAGTCACCCGCTCCGGCACGCTCCAGCCGATGCGTGAATTGAGGAGCAACGCAAAGGTCGAAGGTATCGCGGCAATGAGTTGATGTTCGTCCACGTTGTCGATCGGCAGTCGCTCACCCGGTGCGACGTAGGTGACGGGAATACGCAGATACGCCGGAAGAACAGCAGTGGCCATCACCCCGTAGAGATGCGATGGCGGCGCAAAGGAGAGCATCGATTGTGGTCGGTCCCCATCCGTCGCCTCGGCGATGACGCGGGCGACGACCTCCGCCTCGGCCCAGATCTGCCGCGGCGTACGAAGCCAGCCGATCGGCTCCCCCGTCGTTCCGGATGTCGTAAAGCGCACATCTTCAGTGACGAGGCACGAAAGTCCCGTCTCGGTTCCCCCTCCTCGCAGTGGCCCCAGTCGAGAGTCCAGGACGTGGTGGATACCGGCGGACGCATGCAGGAGAGTGTGGCGCTCCCCCGCAGTGAGTCGAAGATCGCCGCCGGATCAAGAACGGGAAACGATGCAGGCATGCCTCTGCCTTCGGCGAGCCCCACACGAACGTCGAAATCGGCATATGCTCCGAGGTATCGGTGCCACCAACCAGTACGGCATCGTCATTCCACCGTCACACCCAAGAACGTTTTGGTCAACCGTTCAACCAAATTGTTGTTCGGCACTCTCGCCCCTTTGCACGATCGCCAACTTGGCCTTCTCGTCGAAAAGAAATTCAACAACGGATTGATGCCGAATCTGATTCCACGTCACCAAGCCGTTGGCTAGGAATCGGGCCTACACCACGGATTCAAAGGAATGCAGATCGTCGCGTCTGCGCTAGCGGCAGAGTCATCCGGCCGCACGTACCGGTTCCTCGACGCCGGCCGCCGGATGGACACCGACATCCAGACGGTGGTGGCGCGCTCATCGAGACCGGCGCGATTGCCGCTGCGGCTCTCAATGCGATGCATTTCTTACAAGGCAGGTTCGATGGTCGTCAGCTAGCTGGCGATGCGGACACCGGCACCGGAGTGGGGAAGCAACATGGCAACGGGCCGTGCTGCACTCCAGCCCCTTTCGCGTCGGCGGGGAGGACGAGTATCCAGCCCGATTCGATGTCGTTCACATCAGTCAGCGCAGCACCATCCGGTTGCAATCGCCCCTTGTTCAGAGCGAATATCTCGCCTAGCCGGTCACCATCTCCGAGGAACCGGTCGGCAATCTCAAAGAGAAATTCCTGCTGCCCCTGGTAGGCGTCCCTAACGATGTAGTAAGTGGAGACCGGCCCTGGGCCCTGAGGAATGCTGTCGTCTGAAGTACTCGGTGCTGCACTGGAGTGACTGGGCGTATTCGACGGGTTCGTCCCGGACGTCGTCGCATGCGACGAATTACTCCCCTCGGCTATAGGCGACCTTCCCGAGCCGCGACCTGGACCGAGAACAATCACCAGAAGGACCACGGCGACCAACGCTCCCAGAACCGTCAGGAGCACTGCGCGCGACGACCAGCGCGTGGCCGGGGACGAGGAGAGCGCCGAAGAACCCGAAAGGGTCGCGGACATCGACGCGGTCGCGATGGAGCCGGTCACGGCCGGATCTGCGGCAAGATCAGCGGCTCCGAGCGCGACGGCCGTATCTGGTTGGTCAACGACTTCGACCGGGCATTCGACGGTGTCCTCAATCGCGGTGAGCAGCAGCGGAATCCGGGCGGACCCGCCTACCAGCAGCACGGCATCAAGCTGCTCGATTCCGGCAGAACGTATTGCCTCAGTCAAAACCTGCACGCTCGATCGCACCAGCGGTCGGACCAGCTCCTCGAACTCGCCTCGTGAGATCTGCCGACCATCAGGCAACGTGGACTGTTGCACGCGGCTCAACTCATGTTTCACGGCCCGAAGCTGCTCGGGTGTCGACCCGCTCAAGTGTTGTCCCAACACCTTGTCGAACGCGTCCCCGCCGACACGATCGGAACCGACCGGCACTCCGACAATCTCCGGCACGGCACCGTGCACCCCGGAGCGCAGCACCACTGCCTCGACCGCACCTCCGCCGACGTCGAAAATCGCGATGTGCCGACCCGCAACGGTGCCCTGCGCCGAGAACCACCGGCGCGCCACTGCTTGCGCGTCGCTAACTACGACGCAGCCACCAACACCCGCCAACACCAGAACATCATCGAATCGCTCCCGTCGAAACGCCCCCCACGAAACCGGACATGTGACAACGACTCGTTCGGGGCGTTCTCCGACCAACTGCTCGGCATCATCCAGACAGGCGACCAGGACCGCCGCCAACAACGTCTCGACCGAATAGGGTGCTGAATCTATGAGAATCGGACTCGGCTCACCCAAACCCCCCCGAAAATTGCGGACCAGCCTCTCGGGCCGATGTACACCTGCCCGCTCGGCGACGGCGCCGCAGAGCAACGATCCGTCATCAGCGACAAACACCGATACGGGCACCGGGACGGCCACCACTTCAGCTCCGTCACCACGACTCACGGCGACTTTGCACAACGTCGACCCGATATCCACGCCAGCAGCAACCACCACTACGCTCCCCGTCTGTATGCGTCCACGCCACTGGTGGGTGTGCCCGCCCGACTTACGCTCAAAGACAGTGTAGTTTCCGAAGAAGCCACTGCCCCACCGTCCTTTCTCAAACCTCTGCGAGTACTAGCCGATTTGCTGACAGACCTACTCATAGTCGCCGGTGAGATCGACTGGTCCAGCGAGGATCCACCCGATCTCACCGGATTGCTGCGTGCCGTGCTCGCCGAAGTGGACTGCGACGATGGCGTGCTCACCTTGACGGTCGACAATGAATCACTCGCCGCGGTGCCGAAACAGCATTGTTGGAGCGTCAAAGGGTCGCTTTCGATGTACGAATCCGACGGCTCAACGACGCCGCCAGCCGGGCCCACGCTGTCGATTCCCGGTGGGTTCATCGTGGCCGCGGGTGCCGGGCGGCGCGACCGTGCTCGGCTAGTCGATCTCATCGATCTACTCAGCCCGGTGTGGCAGTTGGCCCGATCAACCCTCCAGACGCTCGCGTCCCGCGCAAAGTATGAGGAACACGCTAGCGAGATCGGCCGTGTGCGACTGGAAGCCGCCGCCGGGATGGATCTCCTTCGCCTACACCTCGAACGCGATTTGCACGACGGCGCACAGAACGAATTGGTCGCGCTGACGATGCGGGCATCCCTGTTGGCCGAGGATATCCACGACGAGCGTTGGCCAGAGGCCCAAGCGCGCGTATCTCAGCTGGCTGAGCATTTGGAGGAGTCGCAACGCACCCTGGCGCGGGCCGTGTCTGGAGTCAGCCCGGATGCGCTGCGGGAGAACGGACTGCTGGCCGCCCTGCGAGCCGCTGGTCTGCCGACGCAGCGACTGACCTTTGCCGAGCCTGATGGCGAACCACGCCGCTACCCGGCGGTAATCGAGGTGACTGCGCACTACATCGCGTTGGAAGCGATCACCAACGCGCTGAAGCACGCGGTGGGTACCACGGTGCGGGTCACGGTGACCGACGCCTACGGCGGTCTGGAGTTCGAGGTGTCAGATTCGGGGCCGGGCATCGCTGATGTCGCGGGCTCGGCGTCGCTGCGGTTCCTGCGGGAACGCGCCGAAGCGGTCGGCGGGCGCCTCGAAGTGCAGTCAGCGTCCTCGGGCACCGTGATCCGGGCTGAATTTCCGCTCTAGGGAGTGTTGCGCCGTAATTGCTCGGCGTCTCCTCGCCGGCCTGAGGTGCGGACTGAGCGATCGGCGACCCGTTGACCCTCGCGTTACTCACCTGAACGGGGAAGCTATTGATGCCGCCGTTGTAAGACTCGACCGCGACCGCGGCGACGTAGCCGGAGAACCCACTGGACGCCTGAACGGTGGTGTTGTCCCACCAGTTCTGGGTTTCGTTGACAAGGTCCTCCCAGCAGGTGCCGGTGGTAGGACACGACACCGAGGCATGGATCAGGTCGCCGGGCTGCACAGGGTCGAGAAGGTAGATCCAATTGCCCTGCAGATCGGCATGCATTGCGTAATACTCGGGTTGACCTTGCGGCAGCCGAGAGCAAAACCGGTCTGGACAATCGCCGCGGTGTCTCCACCGTTGTCACCTTGAATGCCTACCCAGTACGCATCTGCCATCCCCCCACTTTGCCCGGGCGAGCAGACCCCGATCGGCACGATAAAGTCCGCCGCCGCCGACGAGTACGGCCCTCCCCAAGCCTGGTAGCCGCTCCAGCCGCTCGGGTTGGCCGATGCAGTGTCGGCGGCCGCGTTCAATCCGGGTGTGCAACGATCCGGTCGAACTCCGTGCGACACCAGCAGGTGACGCCAGGCGAACAGGGAGGCTAGCGCCACGCCCGCGCTCAGGGCGCGATCGGCGCTGAATTTCCGCTGCAGCATCCGGCGAGAAGCGGAGCAGACGTACCGACTCAATCGGCCCGCCAACCGCGGCTGCGCCCACTTCGTATCACCACGCCAACGACCCCGACCAGGACCGCCCCGAAGGCCATACTCAGGACCGAGAGCAGCACCGGCCCCACCTTGGCCCGGGACTGCGTCTCGAGCGGCGGTACCTTCAGAGGGGGCAGCGATGCCTGCGATGGCGACGGCTGGCCCGGACCGGGCGGCACGCCGAGGACCGCGGCCTCTGGATCAACGAGTCCGGCTCCCACGAGCGCGGGCGACACTCCAGATGCGAGCGGGGTGGCTGTCGACACCAATCGTGACGCGACCGCGGCGGGGGTCAGGCCAGGACGGTAACTCAGCATCAGCGCCGCTACCCCGGCCACGTAGCCGACGGCCAGTGATTCGCCCGAGCCGGTGATGGTGCCGGCACCGGTTGGGGGAACGCTCGTCAGGTCCGCTGCGGGGGCACAGACGGTCGGATTGATCTTGGACAGCGTGCTGACCAAGGGGGTGCCGGTCGCGTCAATTCCGGCAACCCGAAGTACCTCGGGGGAGGCTCCCGGTTCGGCGATGTCACCGCTCTGATTGCGGGCGGTATGCGCCGGCGCGATCACGAGAACCCCGTCTCTCTGGGCGCGCGCCATCGCGCCGGTCAGTGCCGGTGAGCCGTAAGGCGCGGTCGCGGGCGTTGCAATAATCGCTGCCTGCGCGTCAAGGGCTGCGTTGATCCCGGCGGCAAGGAGATCGGGGGGCACATCTTCGTTCGCCCCGTCTTGGGTGGCGACGACCCGGATGGGCAGGATGCGGGCGTCCGGGGCGACACCGTGGAACGCCGAGCCGTTCTCGGGGCGGCCAGCGATCAATCCGGCCACGAAGGTGCCGTGCCCCATACAGTCGCTCCTAGCCGAGCCCGATCCCGTGACATCAACCCCAGGCAGAACTCGTCCGGCGAGAGCGGGCGTTGTCGAGGAGACACCCGTATCGAGGACGGCAACCGTGACCCCGACCCCGGTGGTCATAGGCCAGACCCGGTCGACGTCGAGCCGGGCTTGTGCCCACGGGATCGACTGCACAGCAACGTCATTGGGTGGCTGACAGACGGGCACCGCCTCCGCCGGGGCGACGCGTGCCGTCAGGCCAACCAGGGACGTTGTGCCGAAGCCGACAACGAGCAGGACTGCCCTGAGAGTCCGCCTCATGTCCGGTCCTCGGCGGCCGCGGACCAGCCTACCTGCAGGAGGGTGCAGGACCGTCGAGTCACCAGTTGGCCACGACCCGGTGGAAGAATCCGCGGGCGCTGACCATTGAGCATCGGCCCCTCCGATGGCGGGCAGGAGAGCACGAGATCGGGCGTGTTCGACTCCTGGAGTCTGCGCACGACGCCGTCGGACGCCGCCCGGCTTGCCACCGCAGCGGCGCGCGTCAAGACCACGTGCAGGCCTACGTCAGATGCGACGGCGAGCAACGGAAGCAGCGCGTCCAGCGGTCCACTCGACCCGTAGCCACCGAGCAGAAGGTCATAGTCGTCGACGAGGACGTAGTACTCGGGGCCGCTCCACCAGCTACGCTGCGCCATCTGCTGCGGGCTCACGTCGGAACCAGGCAAGCGGGCAGTCAACTCGTCGGCCAACCGTCCGATCATGTCAGCGAGCGCGGGGCTGGAGTAGGCGATTTCATACCGGTGGGACTCCGGGATGGAATCAACCAGCGTGCGCCGAGCGTCATAGAGAACCATCCGTGCATCGCCCGCCGGATAGGCCGAGACGACGGCGTTGGCGACCAGCCGGAGGGTCGCGCTCTTGCCACTGCCGGTGTCCCCGAGCACGGTCAGGTGCGGATGGTCGGAGAAGTCGTGCCACACCGGCTCAAGGTCGGACTCCGACCATCCGAGAGGCACTCGCATTCGTCCCTGCGCGGCCGGCAACCGCTCTATCGGGAGCATCGCCGGCAGTAGGCGGACTGGGGGCGCGGTCGGGCCGTACCAATTGTCGGCGACCGCATCGACCAGCGATTGGGTCGCCTCCCGCAGATCGGACGTGCCAGAGTCTCCGTCGATACGCGGAACGGCGGCGAGGTAGTGCAACTTCTCCATCGTCAACCCGCGTCCGGGAATGCGCGGCACCTTCGCGGCGGCCCGGATGTCGATCATCGAATCGATCGAGTCACCGAGGCGTAGCTCGATGCGGCTGCCGAGGAGATCACGCAGCGAACTGTGAATATCTGACCAGCGACCGGTGGTCAGCATGACGTGGATGCCGTAGGCCAGTCCGCGGGCAGCCAGCTGGCGAATGGCCGACTCCTCATGTTCGAAATCAGTCCGCACCGAGGCCCAACCATCCACGACCAGGAACACATCGCCAAACGGATCATCGATAGCTCCGGCGGCGCGCATCGTCCGGAAGGCGGCCATTCCCTCAATCTCGTGATCGGCGAAGAGCCGTTCCCGCAGGGCGAGGATCTGGCACACCTCGGCCACCGTCCGGCTTACCCGTTCGGCATCCATTCGACCGGCGACGCCGCCGACGTGCGGCAGTTCGCCCAGTACCCCGAGCGATCCACCGCCGAAGTCTAGGCAGTAGAACTGCACCTCGTCCGGTGTGTGGGTGAGCGCGAGCCCGCAGACGATCGAGCGCAGCAAGGTGCTCTTGCCTGCCTGCGGGCCGCCGGCGATCCCGACATGACCGCCACCACCGGAGACGTCGAGCATGTACAGATCACGTATCTGTTCATAGGGCTTGTCTATGAGCCCGATCGGCACGATGAGGCCGCCGCGCCCCGACCATCCGGCTGGGCAGAGACCGAGGGCCGGTTCTGGAACGAGCGGCAGCAGCAACTGGTCGAGCGAAGGCGGAGCAACCAGCGGCGGGAGCCATACTTGGTGGGCGGGCGGACCCTGGTCACGCAGGCGGTCGACCACGACGCTCATCACCGATTGGCTCGGCGCGGTCGCCTCGGGGGTAGCCGCATCCGCGGGACCGCTCGGTTCGGCCTCGACGGTGGAACCCTCACTCGTTGACTGAGTTTCATTCGGGTTGAGGACTTCGATCCGGCCAGACCCAAAGGGAACTATCTGCCGGCTCACCTCAGCCTGTCGCTGCTCTCGGGTGCGCCGCTGGTACTGGCCGGAGACGTACGCAGCTTTAAACCGGATAAGATTCGAGACATCCAACCGCATGAATCCGTTGCCGGGAGCGGCCGGCAGGTGGTAGGCGTCTGGCACACCGATAACCGATCTGCTCTCCATGGCCGACAGTGTCTTCAGCGAAATGCGATAGGAGAGGTGGCTCTCGAGCTTGTGCATCCGCCCGTCCTCAATGCGCTGACTGGCCAGCAGCAGGTGGACCCCGAGCGAACGCCCGAGGCGCCCGATCATCACGAACAATTCACCGAAGTCGGGGTGACTCGCGAGCAGTTCGCTGAACTCGTCGACAACGACGAAGAGCGTCGGCAGCGGATCGAGCGCTGCCCCAGCACGGCGAGCTGTCTCATAGTCGAGCAGCGAGCTGTAGTTGCCGGCGCGGCGGAGAAGCTCCTGCCGACGGTTCATCTCGCCTTCCAACGCGTCCTGCATGCGCTCGACGAGTGACTCTTCATCGGCCAGGTTGGTGATGACGGCCGAGGTGTGCGGAAGCTTGTCGAGCCCGAGGAACGTCGCTCCCCCCTTGAAGTCAGTGAGAACGAAGTTCAGCACCTCGGATGAGTTGGTCATTGCGAGCGCGAGGACGAGGGTCCGAAGCAACTCACTCTTGCCGGAGCCAGTAGCGCCGATGAGTAATCCGTGCGGCCCGACGCCTCCCTGTGCAGCCTCTTTGATGTCGAGCTCGACCTTCGAACCGTCCTCCGCGATACCGATGGGCACACGAAACCGCTCAGCGGGCGCGGCCGCACGGTCCCACAATTGCCGCGGGTTGAGTGCACCCACATCGGCAATCCCTAGCAGCGCTGCGAGGTCGAAGTCGGTAATCATAGGTTCGACGATGTCGGTAGAGGCGGCCAATCGAAAGGGCGACATGACTCGGGCCAGCGCCGACGCGCGCGCAACGCTGAGGCGGTCGGGGCAACCCAGCGGCGCACGGATCTCCTTCCCGATCCGATCGGTGCGGACCATCTCCAGGGTCTCTTCGCTAAGGTCCAGACGCAGGCTGGTCGGCCCGTCGGGGATCGCATCGGCCTCGCCTCCGACGACGATGACCACTGAGTTGGCGAATCCAGTGCCGGCCAGCCGCGACTCGGAGGGTATGTCCGGGCCGTCGACGATCACCACGACATAGGGCTGTTCGTGCGATGGCGTGGCGCCTGGTTCGAAGCGAGCGCGATCGTGCAGCTCACCGGCGAGCAGTGATTCGATCTGGCTCATCGAATCACCGACATACCGTGCGCTCCCCGCACCGTCCTGAACGAAGTCGTTCTGGGCGTGGGGCAGCCACTTCACCCAATCCCACTCAGCACGCTGGGCGTCCTCAACGCAGATGGCGATCTTGAGGTCTTCCGGCGAGTGAAAGGTAACGAGCTGGGCCACTAGGGCCCGCAGTGTGTCCCGCGCCAGATCATCGTTGCCACGCAGCGAAATGTGTGAGAATGCCCGGAGAAATACGGCAGAGGGTAGATCTCCGACGGTGTTGTAGGCGGCAATGAAACGGCGCAGCGCCCGGGCACTCAGCGGTTCCAGGTCTTCGATCGGCTTGGTCTTCATCGGCTTCAGCGTCAGGGCAAGCTTCTGTGGCCCGCGAGCGATCCGAACCTCAGCGAAGTCCTCATGTGCCGCATGGCGCTCCCACAACCGACCACTCATCGCCACCGACCAGAGAGCGGTGGGATCGGGGTGGCGCCACGCCAACGCCGAACGCTGGTCCATGGCCGCCTTGCGTACCTGTACCCGAACCTGGGACAGATAGCGAAGATAGTCGCGCCGATCGCCCCGCATCTTGCCTCGCCGATCGCCGCCGCGGGACACATTCATGAACAGCATCGACAGCATCATCAGACCCATCCCTATCGGGGCCAGAGACAACCCGACCGAACCTCCACCGCCCAGGCCACCGATTAACATCGGCCCGCCGACAATGAGCAGCATCGCGAGGCCGCCGACCACCATCGGCAGGAACGACATCAGGCCGCCGCCGACGTACTCACTCACGACCGGCGGCTCCTGCAGCGCAAGCTCGCCGGTCGGCATCTCGGGAGGTTTGCGACGGGTCGGGCGATGGAAAACGATGACGCTCACGACGGTCTCCTTGGTGGCGATAGCGGACTGCGCGGACTGCACGCCACACACGGGCGACGCCGCCGATGTGGATCAGTCGATCAGCGACCTACCCACACCTCGACGCAGCGAAAGAGCCCATTGTTTCCTCGCTGAACCATCTACCCTGCTGCGAGCGTGGATGCAGCATGACAACCACTTCGGCCGCCGGCGGCGACATCTGCCGGCTCACCGTATTCGGCCCCGACTCGCGAGCCGAACTCGCGGTTCCCGTGCACGTTCCGCTGGCGGACCTGCTGCCGACGCTGCTCATCCACCTAGACCAGCGTCTAGCCACTACCGGCCTCGAACACGGCGGCTGGGTTCTGCAGCGTCTCGGCGAGCCACCGCTGGACGAAGACCTCGGCACCGCGGCGCTCGGCCTCTACGACGGGGACATCGTTCACCTACGACCTCGCGACGAGCAGCTGCCCCCGATCGACTTCGACGACATCGTCGACGGTGTGGCCACCGCCATCTCTGAGCGGGCGGACCGCTGGCGTCCTGAGTTCGGACGGCGGCTCGCGCTCGGGTTCGCAGGGTTGACTGGGCTATTCGGCCTGTCACTGCTCGCCACCGCACGCTCGGTGGCGGCATACGAGGTCTCGGCCGGACTTGCCCTGGTGCTGCTGCTCGCCGGCATCGTGGCGTCACGGGCCTTCGGCAACCGCACATCGGGTGGGCTACTAAACTGCCTCGCGATGGCGTTCGTCATCGCGGTCGGATTCTCCCGTGGATTCTCAGGTCCCAATGTCCAAGCGGGCGCCCCGGCGCTGACGCTGCTCGCGACCGCCGGCTATCTCTGCGCCGCTGCGCTCATCGTCCGGTTCACTACGACAACATGGCAGATCCGCTGGGAGGCGGTCGCCGCCGGTTCGGCCGTGATCGCGGTCTCGTCCCTGGCCGACGTCACGTTCGACATCGGGGCGTGGGGCACCTGTGCCCTTCTTATTCCAGTACTCCTTGTCTTCGGCTATTTCGCGACGTCGCTATCGGCGGCGCTGGTGGGTATCAAGGTGCCCCCCCTGCCCACCACTCCCGATGAGTTCCAAGACGGCCTGGAGCCCGAGCCGAGCGCGTCGCTGCTGCATCGAGCCGCCGAGGCGGACCGGTATCTCACGGCAATCTATACAGTTATAGCCGTCATCGCCGCAGGCTGTCTCGGTGTCATCGCGGCGAAGGGTGGGACCGCTGCGTCTCTTTTCGTCATCGGAGTGAGCACGGTCTTCCTGCTCCATTGCCGCGAACTCGTAAGTACTCGCCAGCGCCTCGCCATGCTGCTGCCTCCTACGGTCGGACTGACCGCGCTGTCCTTCGCGGTCCTCTGGTCCGAACCGGAGGCGGCCAGGGTGCTGGCTGCCGTCGCCCTCGTGGCCGTCGTGCTACTTGCCTGCGGTGCGGCCGACGTACTCCCGGGGCGCCGTCTGATACCCCACTGGGGTCTGGCCGGCGACATCACCCATTGGCTGGCTGCCGCCGCGATCCTGCCCCTCGCCCTGCAGATCGCCGGAGTATTCAGCGCAGCACATCAGATGCGGTCATGACCGAGTGGAGGGCGGACGGCCGCTATGCACAGTCGACGTGATCAGGTAGAAGCCCATACATTCGTGGCCAATCGCCTGCGAGCCGCTATGTTGAGCGCGCAACCCGACCTACCCCGGACGCCACTGCGGCGGACGCCGACGGGACTTGCCATCGGCCTGGTCCTCGCCCTGCTGGTCACTGGAGTGGTCGTTCTGCTCGGGATGCTCCGTCCGACGACCAGCCCGGCCTGGCGCAAGCCTGGAACACTAATCGTCGAGAAGGGCACAGGATCCCGCTTCCTTTTCATCGGCGGGACGCTTCACCCGGTTCTGAACTACGCCTCGGCGCGGCTACTGATCGGCGCCAAGATGGCCACCGCTGAGGCGGGCTCCGCCACGCTGGACCGAATGCCAATCGGCTCACCGCTCGGAACACCCTGGGCGCCCGACAGCCTGCCACCCCACCAACCAACGGCCTCCTCGAACTGGCTCACTTGCCTTGGCCCGGCCTCGATCGTCGATACTGGCCCCCGCCCCGTCTCGCTGCTGCTCAACCCTGCACTCTCCACGCGAGCGCTGCCGTCGGACGCGGCAATCGTGGCGGCTGCGCCAGACGGAGGCAAGTATCTGATCGAGGGCGGCCGTCGAATGCGCGTCACGGCCGACTGGGTATTGCGAGCTCTCGGAGCCGACAATACGAATGCCGTGAACGTACGCAGTGCCTGGCTCGACACACTGCCGGCCGGCCCTGATCTGGTCGCGCTGCCCAGCGACGGCGCTGGGGCGCCGGGGCCGACGCTCGACGGGCACGCGACCGCGGTGGGTCAAGTGTTGGTGGCACAGATGGGCGCCAACGGAACCCACCACTACCTGGTTACCTCGGGCGGATTGATGTCCATCAGTGCCACCGCAGCTGAGCTGGCGCTCGGTGCGCCGACGGCTGAGCTCGCCTACCGAGGCCAGAACGCGCAACCGATCGAGGTGTCGGCCCCCGCGGTAGCCGCGCAGCCGATCACACCGACACCACCACAGCTGTCCGGGATGGCGGCGCCACCACAGTTCGCCGCGATCGACGACGCAGACGTGCCGTGCGTGCAGACCACGAGTAACGGCGGCACCTTCCAGACCACATTGGTCACCGCACAGGTAAACCAGATCGAAGCATCGGGGCAGACCGTTCAGTCGTCAACCGCACTAGGACTGGCCAACACTGACCGCACCGCTGACCATGTCGCGGTGCCGCCCAACGACGGGTTACTGGCCCGGACTACTCCGGTGCCCGGCGACTCGTCGGGAAGCATGTTCCTGGTCACTTCAATGGGCGCGAAGTATCCGATCGCGAACGATGACGCGGCGGTCGCGCTCGGCTACGCAGCAGCCGACGTGGTACCGGTTCCCCCCGAAATTCTTGACCTGCTGCCAACCGGTCCTAGGCTAGCCCGTCCTGAAGGAGGTGGCGCCTAGCGGGAACCCTAGCCAAGCCGAGAGCCTTGAACCGAATAACTAACAAAAGTAAGGAGAACAGCATGTCGTCACCTCTCTACGGTCTCAAACCAGACCAGGCTCAGAACATCGTCAACGCAACCAACGGCTACCTGCAACTCATGAGCGACGCTGCAAAGAAGGTGGACGCGGTATCGCAGGACGTTCCCTTGCACTGCAAGTCGACGGCCGGAACCCGACTCAACCAGCGCATCAACGACTGGATCGCCGACTTCTATGCGGTCCAGGCCGGCATCAAGGACCTCAACGAGAACGCGAGCGCCCTCATCCAAACGGGCGTCAATACGGCAACCGGGGCCGTGGGCGCGGCGTAGCCGAGCCGCATCAAATCATCCTAAAAGAAAGGAACATCATGAGCGACGAATTCCAGGTCGATCTGGCCGCCCTCGACGGCGACGTACAGGTCCTAACGGGAATCAACCAAAATACGCTGGAGCCGATCGTGAACGACATGGTCGGACTGCTCAAGGGGATCGCAGACGCCGCCATCGGCCCCGCGGCCGACCAGTGGCATCAGCGGCAGTCCGTATGGGCTCAGAAGTACACGGACAATCAGAACGCGCTCAACGATGTGCAGGCGCGCCTCGCCGAAGTCCACCAGATCTACCATGCCGGCAACCAGCAGACCGTCCGCATCATGGGCTGAGGCTCCAGCCTCCGGACTGCTCAGCAGTCCGGAGACCGCGAGTCATCGAGAAAGGATGAAACATGACAACATCGGCAAACAACCTTCCGGCCGGGCAAATCGTCAAGTTTGACAAGGCGTCGTACCTGAAGCTCATAGCCTTCGTAGACGGTGTCAACAACGACGCTGACACCAGGTTCCTGCGAGCGACAGCCGGCATGTCGCTCGACGACACGCTGAGCAGTCGTCTGCACCCCGGATCGCCGGCGTGGGACCAGGCCAGTCGAGTGTTGACGGCTTCGGATATCTTCGGCACCTCCGTCAACACTCAAATTGGGACCTGGGTCTCAAACGGTAGGGCTTGGGTGAATGCTCTGAACAAGGCCACCGACGTCTTCGAGAACACGGACGACCTTGCTGCGTATTCGGCCGACACCTTCGTGTCGGCCTACCCAGGAGTGGGGACGAGCAGCGGTTCGCCCAGCGCCCTCGCCGGAACCTCGGGCGGAACCTCGGGCGGAACCACAGGCAACGCCGGAACGTCAGGCAAGGGCGGAACCACAGGCAACGCCGGAACCTCAGGCAAGGGCGGAACCACAGGCGGAACCACAGGCAACGCCGGAACCCACCCGGGATAGCCCGCCTCGGGCGCGCAGATCGCGAGACGATCCGTCTTGTGATCCGCGCGCCCGTTTCACGCCAGTTCCAGAATCCCAACCGACCACGCTCACCCACTGAGGACCAGCCATGGCCGCCGCACCTACTGCCGCCCCAACCTTCGCCGCAGCGCTGTACGACGTGACCGGCGTTCTGATCGACCTCCGTCCCCTCAGCCAGGCCAACTGGTTCGTCCCGTTGACGAACCCCGCGGGGACCCCAGATCACCTAGATAGTTCGACCGCCGGCATCAGCTATGGCGCGCTCGGCGGTGACTACCTCGACGTCGCGGTGAACTCCGGAGCGATCGCCATCTTTGAGACTGCGGCGGATGAGCTCCAACCAATCGTCGACGGTGTGCGAGCGGGAACGTGCGGCGCGCTGACTGCGTCCACACTGAGCGACTTGGGACAGTCAACGCTCCAGTTCGAAGTATGGCTCGACCAGACCAGCGGCGATCTTCTGCGCTGGTGCAGCGAACTCGAGTCCGGCGCATCGCACTTTCAGGGCAGCGCCGCCAGTCTTATCGGTGGCCGCCTAGCCACCGACGCAGCCCAGCTTCAGACCCTGCGGGCGAAACTGATCGTCTCAGGGGCGACGATGTCCTCGATCATCAATGACGCGCTCGCTGAGCTCTCGGCGTTGGGCTCGGCTACTGCCCAAGCCTGGACCACAGCCTGTGCGGCTGGGCTGCGCGACAACATCCGCATCGCGGTCGGCCAGCATATCGATGACATCGTGGCCTGGCTTACGACGCACGGCATTGTGGCCGGATCGGCCGGCTACACCCTCGACGACGGCAACCCAGCAACGCACCCAGGCTCCACCCAGACACCAAGCCAATACCACGCCGCCGCGGACGCGAAGGTTCAAGCCGCACTGGCCACCTATCCCAAGGGAGATCTGCGCTCAGCCACGACGTGGAGCGCGATAAATGCCGAGATAACCGCGACCGTCTCTGGGCTACTCGACGACCTCGACCGCACGGAGTCAACCGCTCTGCAGGGCCTGGTTGCGGCCTACAGCAGTCTCGCGAACGCCTTTGAAACCTGGGGCGACAACCCTCCTGGCCACGTATCTGCATCCGCCGGAAAGGCCACTCCCAGCGGGATGGGTTCGGACACCTCCCCGCCTCCCGCCGCCGCCGCGGTGGTCCAACCGGGAAGCCAGCCGGGACAGTCCAAACAGCCGTCCGGGAACGCTCCACTCGGGGACGGGGCCGCCGGCGGCGTCGGAGGCGTCGGAGGCAGCACGTCACCCGCTATTGCCGCCTTGGAAGCGAACACCGCCGCCGACCGCCCAACTGCTGCCAACGACGGGGCCCAAGCGGGACCCGACGACGTCGGGGTGGGAGCGCCATTCGACTCGTCAATGCCACCCGCTGGGTTCGCCGGACCGATCGACGGCACGGCTGCTGGATTCCCTCTCGGACCGGGAACAGTCGGCGGATTCGGAGTGCCGAATGCTTTCGGTGTCACCACGCCCAGGGGCGCACGGCGCGGACGCCGTCAGGATGAGTCCTCTTCATTCGCCGATGCGTACTCGCCACAGCTGTCATCGGGAGATGGAGCTACCTCCATCCCGCCCGCCCTCAGCTCCACTTACGCGCTCGACGGATCGCCCGGTGGTCCACCTGGTGTCGTTGGCCGCCCGGCGTCCCCGGTTCCTGGCCCAGCAGCAGGGCTTGCTCCGTCGTTCGCGGCGTCGGCAAACAGCCCCGGAGCCTCAGCGGCTCCGCTTGCGATCTCTGCGCCTTCAGTGCCAACGCGTTCGGCGGCGTTGAGCGGGCCGTCGATGTCTCCGCTTTTCCAAGCTGGTTGTGGTCAAACCAAACGGCCGCGCAGATCGTCGCTCAATGAGGAGGAGGGCGCGTCGTGGGGTACCGACTCCGACGCAGGCAACGGAATAGTTGGGTCGTCTGATGCCAGGCCGGTACCAGAAGGTCGAACAGCGTCCGTGCCGCCATTTGCACCCGCTGGCTCTGCCGTCGGACGCCGAGGTGAACTGTCGAGCACGCCGTAGCCGTGTGGATGGTGTCGCCTCGCTACGAGAGAATGGGAGCAGGAAGTGAGTTCGCCTTCGAGTAGCAGCGGATCAAGTAGCAGCGGATCAAGTAGCAGCGGATCAAGTAGCAGCGGATCAAGCACCCCGCCTGCCCTGGACGTGACCGCCAACGCGCCTGACCTACCTGCAACCGATGACTGGCGTCAGTGGCACGCAGAACAGCTTCTGCAGGCGCTCACTGGAGAGTTCACTGATCTTCGCGGCATAATAACCGGCCACGCCTGGTTCGACTTCAGACCTGATGCCGGGACTAAGACCTACACCGCCGGCCAGCCGTACACGCCGATGTCCGACATCAACTACTACGGCTACGGCAAGCAATACTACGGTGCGAACCTCAACCCGGGGGCCATCGTCGACGTCGCCCGATACTGGGACGCGATCACCCCGGTCATCCATGACATCGCGCAGGGCTACCGCGGTACCTACGACATTTCGACCCTGGAGACGTTCGCATCGCTGGTGTTGGCGCTGCGGGGCTGGGTCAGCAGCGAGTCCGGCGACTACAATACCTGGGCGCAGGATCTGGCCTCAAAAGACGCCAATTTCCAGGGCATGGCGGCAGCGGTGATCCTGCAGCGTATCGAATCCGATCGAGATGCTCTGGCGGATTGGTTCGACCAACTCGGAGAGCACGGCCAACCACTCGACTTGGCCCTGAGCGACGCTGCAGCCAAGGGACGGGCCATGGGGACGGCCCTTCAAGCGACCCATGCGGAGTTCGCACTATTCGGGATCTTCGCCAACCTGAACCGTACCGTCCTGGCCATCGAAAAGGCCATCTACGACTGGCTGGTGACATCCGGACTCATTCACGGCGTCCCCGGGTACCAGCTTGACAACGTCTACAAGACTGGTGGCCCCACCTCAGGGGGCACGATGAACATCCCGCTGCTAGGTGCCGAGACGATGGTCGAGTGGACAATCACGCAGGCACTCACCAAAGCGCAACTTGGATATCCGGTGAACGCCACCGTCGATCTGACCACCCAGGCCGGTTGGACGGCCATCAACGACAACCTCACCGCGCTGCTTAACAAGGATCTCGATGACTTGGACGCAGCCTTCCGCCTGGCCATCGGGCCCTACAACGATGCCTTGGTCGTGCTCAACAAAGCCTTGAATCCGCTTACCGATCCGCCGGCCAGCACGGCAGGTTCTGGCACCTCGGGAGGAGGTGTAGCCGGGCTTGACCCAACCTTGACAGACCCGCGCTTGCAGGATGTACCCGGCGACGGAAGCGGTACGGTACCGGATGCATCCTCGCTTGGCCTCGGCGACGGAAGCGCTACGGCACCGGGCGCATCCTCGCTTGGCCTTGGCGACGGATCAGGTAACGCTGGCCTGCCAACTACCCTCACGCCCGATGGCGGATCTACCAGCTCCCTTGGCCCGAACGATGCGCTGAGCAGCGGCAACCCGGGTGTGGCGTTGCCCGCGACACTCCCCGGAGTCGGCGGCAGCGGTGCAACGTCCGCCCTGGGCGGCGCCGACGGTACGAAGCTAGGCAGCCTCGGACAACTGCTCAACCCGGACGGCACCCCGGTACTCGGGCCAAACGGCGAGCTCCTCGGCGCCAATGGCAAACCTCTGACTGATGCCGCTGGCAACCTGCTCGGCGCCGACGGCAAACCGCTCTCTGGTATCGGCGGCACATTGAGTTCTGGACTGCGCGACAGCACCACCCCTACCGCGGGCACGCTCGGCGATGGCAACGGCGGTAGCGGCCAGGGCACCAGCGGCGGCGCATCCAGCGGCAGCAACTTCGGCGGCGAGCCTCCTACCACTACCAGCAGCGCCGGTGGCATGCCATACATGCCGCCGATGGGTGGCATGGGCGGCAACCAGGGCAAGAAGGAACGCGAACGACAGACCTGGATCAACGAAGACGAAGCCGTCTGGGGCACGTCCACCGCAGCGGGCTTCGGAGTCATCGGCCGGTGCAATGACGAGGAGGAATCTGCCATCGAGGACTTGGGGATGCCTCATCGTCCTGGCCAGGTTCCCGGTTGGAAGCGCCGTACCACTTCCCGCTCCACCACGCGTCCGACGACTCACGCCAGCACCCAACCGGCAGAACCCTCGACGGACGATCCCGACATCGACGTCGACATCGAAGCCCATACCGGAACACCCACCCAGTAGGAGATTGCTATGACAACACCGCTGCAAGGCCAGCTGGAGGCAGCATTGTCGAACTTCACCTCTCAGCGTGACACATTGCGCTCCCTCGAGAAGCGCCTGAACGAGATGACCGCTACCGCCCACGCGAAAAATCGGATGGTCACGGCAACGGTCGACCGCTCCGGCCGGCTCACCGAACTAAGCTTCGAGGGCAACCGCTTCCGTTCCATGCCGCCCAAGGAATTGGCCGCCACGATCCTCACCACCATCCAGAACGCCCAACAAGACGCGATGCGTCAGGGTCTGGACGCGGCCCAGGAACTCGTGCCGAGCATGTTCGACCTGCTAGATCTCGATAGCATGCGCCCGAGCGAGACGCCACCCGATACCTCAAAACGTAAGGGCAAACAACCCACAGCAGCGCCACGACCACCTATGGACCTGGATCACATCTTCGAGGCCGCAACACGCCTGCTCGACCACCCGGCCCTTGACAACCGGCCCGGCACATCACCGACGCAGACCAAGGAGCAGCGATGAGCGACCAGAACAACGACGCCGTGTACGCCCTGAATCCGGAGGCGCTCAAGGCTGCCGGGGTGAATTTGGGCGACGTACCTGACGTCTTTGCAAAACTGGACGGGTTGTTGCAGGATTTCCAGGCCGGCGCAGATACCGCCTTTGGCGGCTCGAATGACTACATCGGCGGCCAGGCCTACGCCGCCGTCGGGCCGATCCTCGACAGCTGCCAGCAAGTCTGCACCGGGCTAACCGGTGTTGTGGCCGGGCACGCGGCCACGACGGTTAACGCAGCCAACCTCGGTGCGCACGTCAACGCCGGCGCAACAACGGTGGTCGCGGGGGCCCACCACGTGTAACCGTCAACGGCGGCCAGATCGTGGAGGCCCCGGAATCCGCAAAGACGGATTGAACGATGGAACGGCTCGGCGACGTAAGTGTGATGAAGATCCGATGGCCCGCGACGCGGGCCCCGTGGAACTCAGAGCGGAGACCGAAGTGGCCAGAACACGACCGGCTGGGGTGTCACGGTGGGCTAAACGAGCGATAGCGGCGTCGTTGACTTTCGCCGGCGTAGCGATTGGCGCAGGTGCGGGTAGCGCCCACGCTGATCCCATGTCGATCTACTCCGGCGGTTGGAGCGGCTTCGTGGCGCGGGGAGGGTCGTACTCCTCTGCGGCGGCGGACTTTATCGTCCCTGTCGGCGTCTGCTCGCCGGCGCAGAGTCAAGGGATCGCGGATGCCTACTGGGTAGGCATCCAAGGTGACAACGGCGGCCCTGCCGCGATTGTTCAGACGGGTTTTGCGCTGGGCTGCGTCAACGGCCAGGCCGTGTACTATGCGCTGCATGCTGACCTGCAGGGCAACTGGATCTATCTTCCGGAGCATGTGCAGCCCGGAGACCTGATAGATGCTTCAGTGTCGTGTGACGCCACCGGCCTCTGCGGAGAGAGCCTCGTCGACGAAACCCAGGGCTGGTCGGATACCAGTGCCCTTCAGGCGCAGGTTGGGTACGCCGGCTATCTCGCGGCTGTCGCGGCCGAATCGTACAACGGTGGAGTCAATGACTTCCCGGCACAGGTTAGCAACGCGATATTCAACGGCGCACCGATCGCTCAGTTCGGACCTCAGGCTAACGAGGAGACGCCAAGTGCTTACGGCGGGACCGCTGGGTTGGATCCCAGCCCGCTCGACTCGACCGGTATGGGCTTCTACTTCTACTGGAATGGCGTGCCGGGGCTGCTCCCGGGTGCTAGCCCAATCCAGTACTCCGCACCCCGGAGCGGCGGGCTGCCGCCCTCTTGATGCGGCTACCACTGCCGACTCTTCAGTGATCATCGACGGTCACCCGCTCCGCGACGTGTAACTGATTTCGACGCCCTACGCCAATGGCACGGGGTCGAGTCTTCGAGGGTGACCCACGCGACCGTCGCCCGGAGATCGGGGCTGCCGCACGACTCCTTCGTGACTACTGCGGTACGCGTCGTCCGTGATGGCCAAGCGCGAGGTGGCAGGCGCGAGGTGGCCAGGCGCAAGGTGGCCAGGTGCGTGGTGGCGAGGCGCGCGGTGCGGATTCCGCCGTGCCGACGCCGGAGCGTTCCACCACTCAGGTGCTTGAGTAGGGCCGGTGGTCCTGCGCGCCGCTCATCTCGACGTCGCTGTCTGGGTCGCCGGCGCCGGATGCCCACGAGCCCGATACCGCGTACCGGCGCCGCTTCGGCGCTCCGCCGCTCGGGAAACGCTCGCTCGGGGTGCGGTCTCGACGTCGCCGCACCGTCGCGGCCTCGACGGCGCCGGAGCCGCTACCGCTCGCTGCGAGCCAGGCCGCATGGGGAAGGCCGTCGATCCCCGCGATACGGATGTGGTGATGGCCGGACCCGTTGCGGGTGGTCATCTGGCCTGGCTGGCGTGCGTCGTCGTCGATGGCTGGCTCCGGGCTATGGCTGCGGGACGCGTACAGGTCGTCGCCACTGTCGTGCGATCGAGCAAGGCGTTGGTGGTAGATGTCGATACGCAGGTCTGCGAGGTGGGCCAGGCCGTCGGGCAGCACCGCGGCCTGCAGCTCGCTCCAGCCCGGTGCGGCGAGCCGGTCGAAGAGGGACTCCCCCGGAGGGGCGCTGCGATACGCCTCGTAAATGCCTTCCAGCAACGTTCCCGCCGGTTCGAGCCGTCCTTCGTTGACTGCGGTGGTCAGCAGCTCCAGCCGGGCGGCGACGGCGACGCGGATGGCTCCCGTCGTGGAGATTGCGGGGTCCACGGTGATGTCGAGCAGTTGGGCCAAGAAGCCGGGGGTCAGCAGATTGGCGACCGCCTCGTCCCAGCTGTATAGCCGCTCTGTTGACTCGTATATGTCGAGGACGGTCCCGGAGATAGTGCGTGACGTAGTGCCGCCCGGTCGGGTGGCCACGGCCGCGATCGTGCGCCGGTCGATGGTGTTCTCGGCCCCCACTTGCGCCATGACGGCGTCGATGCGGGCGGTCTCGATGGTGATCCCGGATCGGTGAACGGTCCACTGACCGTTGGGGTCGGTGCGATCCGGCGTGCGAGTCTCGACGGATCCGTCATGCAGGACGGAGACTAGCGCCGCGCCGCCCTCGGCGGCGTCGACGACCGGCACGAACACACCGTCTAGTTCGACGCCCATCTGATCAGGTCCCTCCGAGACGAACAGAGTGTTCTCCGGTGCCACGACGACGGCCAGGGTGACGCTGCCCAGTGGCGCGAGGATGCCGCCTGCGGCGATGTCAGAGCGGGCCGCCTCGGCCACTGCTCGTTGGCCGGATACGCCGGGCGCGAGTACACCGGCCCTGGCCAGGGCTGGAAGTCTCGACGCGTCGGGCTGCACGCCGGACTCATCGCTACTAGCCCCATGATCGTAAAGGTCGTCCTGACTGTCGCTCCTGTCCCCCGACGCGGTGTCAGCATTGTCCGCCACGGCGTCGGCATCGTCCGCCACCACAGTCGAGTCGCCGAGCCGTGCGTTGTCGACCAGGTAGTCGAAAGTGTCATCACTGGTCGCCCCGACGGGCCGGCGAGCCTCCGCGGTCGCCGACGTACGGTCGATCGCCATCGAACGGGTGGACAGCAGTGGGAGCAGGTCGGCGTGGTTGGCTGGATGCGCAATCCACTCCGGGTCATCTTCGCCAATGACCCAGGTGCGTCCGCCGGGTTCCACGGCGAGCATCACACTCTCGCCGGCCCGGAACTCTCGGCTCAGGCCTTCGAGCTGCACCCTGGCCCTTACCGTGGAGTCGGCTCCGGCCGGGACCACGCCGCTTCCGGCGGCAGCCGGGAAGGTCGGAGCAGCCGCAGCGGCACCGGACCGAGGGGCAGGGTTTTTCAATCTGACCCCGCTTTGGGTGCGGGCGCGGGGGGGCTCCGGAGTTTGTTGCCCTGTCTGTCCCGTCGACAAGGGCGCGGGCGGTGTTGGTGACCGCGGCGAGGTCGGGGGTGGTGGGTCCTTGGAGCCGACCGTTGGTGAAGGTGACGGCGCGGGCTGTGGCATAGGCGTGCAGGGTGTGGCCGGCGACCTGTGATGCAGCGGCGGTAGTGGTGTAGGCGGTGATGGTGTTGGTGTCGGGGTGCTGGCGAAATTCGGTAATGGTGCTGTCGCGCGCGTTGCGGAGGGCGACGTAGACGTGCGGCCGGTCATCCGGGTTGGTTGTGCTGGTAGCGATCAGCAGCGTGACGGTGGTCTGCTCGGGAGCGGGCGTCGGGCTGTCGACGAGTAACGTGCGCCAGTCGATGGGAGGGCCGGCGTGTTCGAGGACGGCGTCGGGGGCGGTGGTGGTGACCGGCGCGATGAAGCCGTAGTGGCGGAGAATGGCTGTGCCGGCCGTGAGGCATGCCTGTTGGGTGGCGTTCCGCCTGGTGACGGTGTTGCCGGGCAAGTCGGTGGAGCGGGCCTGAGCAGTGACCTGCTCAGCGATCTTGAGCGGTAACCGCTACGCCGTGCTGGGTCGCGGCGCCGAGCGCCGCCGCGGTTGCTGCGGCGGGCGGCGGGAGCTGAAGTAGATGCTGGACTGTGCCCCTGTTCTTTACGGGATCCTTCGCGGTCACCTTCCACTGCGGTCGGGCTTTGGCGCCGTCGGCGTTGAAAACACTGAGCCGCCATGGTTTCTGCGCACTCTGTCGATAGAGCTGGACGCGGACCGGAGTGTTCGCCGGAAGCGGCGACAGCCCGAGTGATTCCGAGCCGGGGATAGGTAGCCGCCCTTCATCGTCGGTGGTAACAAATCGAATTGGGTTGGAGATCGGATTGTGGATCCTCCCGCCCAGGGTTGCGCCCGCAGGCGCGTCCTGCGCGGGTCCGGTAGCCACAACCGCTTCCTCTGCCTGTGCTTGGGGCTGGTCCGGAACCGACCTGGGTGCCTGTGCTTCGGCCGGCACCTGGGTCGATTCCGGCGCGGGTGCGGATTCCGGCGCGGTCAGGCTGGTTACCGCGTCGTTTACGATGCGATGCCCTTGATCTGACATGGTTCCGCGGGCAATCACCTCCAGCGTCGCTCCCTGCTGCAAGGCGATATTGCGACGTAGATACGAAGTGAGCGACTCTAGGGTCGCCAAGACCGGGGTCCCATTCAGATACAGCAGCGGCAGACCGTCGTACAAATCGAGGAGGACCGTCTGCCGCTCCGGATCCATGACGCGAGCCACGTCCTGATGAGAGGGATCGGCAAACGCGATGACGCCATCGCCACGCTTGATTCGGAGATAGCCCGCATCGTCCAGCGTCGCCGGTTCGGTCGGCTCGTCGTGGCGCTGTTCCGCCATCGCCTCGTTGCGCCGATTCAATTGGCGGGCGGCCGTGAATGCGGCACCCGCAATGGACCAAGCCACCCCGGCGAATCCCCAAATGAGCACGTTGATACGCGACGTTCCGCCGTTCGATCGAGTCGACCCACCCGGGCCAGCGAGAAGAAGTTCAACGCCTGAGTAGAGCGATCCGACTACCTCGAACGAGATGTTTTCGTCAGCACGCCGCAGCTCGACCTCTGCATCCGATTCTCCGCCACCCAACACATCGGTATGAAGCTCAAGCTTTGGACCGGGCATACGTTGACCTTGACTGAGGTCGCGACCAACCACGTTCTGCAGCAGCGCGGCTCCATACTCCGGCGGGAACTGCAGCACGATCGATCTGGTGCTGTGTCCAGGGCCGAGCAGGCCGGTACTAACCAGCGGTTGACTACCCATCTTGATGGTGGTCGATGCGTAGAACCAGCCTTTGTTGGTCACCTGCAGCCGAACGGTGAACTGCGGATCGGCATGCAGCGCAGAGGCCGCGTTGGCCGCCCACTTCCATGGGGTGCGTCCGCCGCCCGGGTTGGCGTTGAAGTATTCCCAACCGAACAGGCCCCCCATCGTCGGGAAGAGCACGCGTAGTGCCCGCACCGCATCGGTGAGCGGCCCCGCCTTCAGATAGCCCGCCGCTCCATGCTTCGGGCTCGTCAGAACGCCCGCAACCACCTTCTCCGGCGGAAATATGCCCTTGTAGCGGCCCGTACCCCTGACCGCAGCTACGTAGTTGGGCAGATCGTCCAAACCTGACCGATCTCCGTGGAACTGAACATTCAGGAATGTGATGTCGTTCGCGTGACTGGCCCAGAGTTCACTGTAGGAGACCCGGCTAAATGTTGGACCAAACAGATCCTGAAAGTGCGGCGACAGAATGATGTTGAAGTCAGGACCGAAGTCAGCGCGTAGTTGCGTGACCAGCTTCCCAACAAATACCGCGTCAACCTGCTCTCTGATGTTGAGGTCAACGCCATCCAAACCATGCCGCCTGATCACATCGCGCAGATTCGGATAGTGAATGTCGAATCGTTCCCTCAGCTGAACGAACGCGTCCCCGGTGGTCCCGA
The DNA here is from genome assembly GCF_900230215.1 of Jatrophihabitans sp. GAS493. Lineage (NCBI taxonomy): Bacteria > Bacillati > Actinomycetota > Actinomycetes > Jatrophihabitantales > Jatrophihabitantaceae > Jatrophihabitans > Jatrophihabitans sp. GAS493. The sequence goes on from NZ_LT907982.1 coordinate 4,537,125, forward strand.
CCATTAGCGACACCCGCACCCCGCGGCGCTGCATCGCCGCCACATCGCTCCAGAGCCGCTGCAGCCGTGGCGCATCGATCGGATCGTGGTTCAGCACAACGGTCTCCGGCGACGACTCCGGATGCACCGGCGGCCGCGCCGGGTCCGTCGACGCCGCCGCCCACGGGCCTTCGACGATCCTCCCCGGACGCGCCCCCACAGCCTCATCAAGCGGCTCAGTAGTCGACAGCGATCCGGCCCCTAGGACCTCCGATCGCGCCTGCGGTCGACGAGCCGTCTCCCACCGCACCCGCTTTGGGTCAGCGCCAGGTGGCAGCCTAGACCGATCGTGCCAAGGCGTGAAATTGAAACGCGCCGCGCCGATGATCAAGTCCGTCAGCCCGTTCTCCGCGAGCGGTAGCGGCGATACGTACTCGTTGCCGTCGAAGATGCTCTGGTGATACATCACGACACGGCCCGGAATCGTCGCCCCGGCTCGCCGGGCTCCCGGGGGCGACACGACGTTCGACGCCATCGATGCCGCCTCAGCCACCCACGGCCCGTGGACGGCCATCGCGGCGAATCCCAACTTCGCAACCCGAGCCAGGCTCGACCAACTGTTACCTGCCCGAGCCGATGACCGTGGGGCCCGGCCCGTCCGCGGCGACTGGGCGACCCGGGCACGTTTTGGCGTTGGTGGAGGCGTCCGCTCGTCGTTGCGCGGCCGGCCCGACGGGGCAGCGGGGCTGACAGCGGTTGTGGCGGGTACGGAGTGCGCGGTGACGGCGAGCCACGCAGCATGGTGGGCATCGTGTTCGCGGACGAGTCGGATATGGTTTCGGCCACCGTGGTTGACGATGGCGAGCTCAGCCGCATGCGCAGCGGCGTCGCTGATTGTCTCGACGTGGTAGGTGTCGCTCCGCAGATTCGCTCGGTGAGCCAGTAGCCCGGGAAGTACCTGTTCGTGTTGGGGCGACCATCCTGGGGCTCGCAGTTGGGCGATCAGCGTCTCGACGTTCGGGGCGGCGAGGTAGGCCGCATGCGCCGCTCGCAGTGCGGGGTCGGCGGGATCCAGGAGTCTCCTGTCCAGAGCTTCCATCGTCGCCATGAAACTATCCATGAGCGTTCGTCGCACGGCGCTTACGCCGGCACGAGTCGTGTCGATGCCAAGAGCACGGAGGAACTCGGGCCTGAGGGCATGAGCAACAGCCTCGTCCCATTCAAATCCCTCGATGGTTGACTCGTAGACAGCAAACGTCGCGCCGGCGATCACCCTCGGCGTCGGGGTCAGGTTCGTTGGCGGCGTCGCCAGTGCGTCGGGGAGTCGTTGGTCGAGCACCCCATCGAGCTGCGCCACCGTTGCGACCTCGTTCGGCGTGAGTCGGTCGGCCGGACGCACAACGTTCCACGGACCATTCGGGTCGCGACGATCCGGAGTACGTATCTCGACCGAGCCGTCACCCCAGACCGACAACAACCCCGAGCCACCACCGACGGAGGCGCTCCGATCGTCCCCCAAATCGAAGGAGTAGCTGCCGAGCTCGACACGAACTCGACCGTCGGCCCCGGCCTCGGAAGTCACCGGGAAAGTAACGGCTCCTCGCGGAACCAGCTGACGCACAACCCGCTCCACATCAGCAACCGCCGCTGCCGTTACCGCCACAACGCCCGGCTGGCCGGGAGCCAACAACGGGACATCGAACGGCACCAGGGCCTCCATCGGCTCCTCATGATTTACGTCATCGCCTGTCGTGGCTGGATTGTGAACGGGACCTGCAGCAAGCGAGATGTGGTCGATGGCGTTGGGGTATCGACGCAGCAATGGCAGCAGGTCGGGCCGCGGCACAGATAGCCGCTGCCACCGGTCGTCCCTCTCGCGGCGCACCGACAGGACTCCATCGTCGTTGATCGACACCATGACGGTGTCACCGACCTCGAACGATGGCTCGATAGACGTCAGATTCACGGCACCCCGATGACCGTCGTGGCGAAACACGACCTGCAATCGCTCATGGGGCTCGCCGTCAACTTCGTGCACCGTGCGATACAACGTCCGGGCAAGACTAACGCTGCCGCGGGGGGCGAGGGAGTAGTCACCAATCTCGGCCTGAGCCTCAGCCCGCAGCATGAGATCTCGACGGTCAACGTGAGCGAGCACGCCGGCGATCGCCGCAGGGGAGTACCGGACGCGAGCGCTGTCGCTAGACCACGCGACTTTCGCCTGCAGCGCGCTGAAGAACCTCACGGCACCCCGCGAAGGGCCGGCGACTGTGACTTCCACACGCATGCGTACACCCCCGAACCCGGCTCCGAAATTCAGCGAACGACCGTCGACGGTGTGCCGCCGGAATCGACCGTTAACGTCGAGTGCGAAGTCGAACACGCGGTGGTTCGGACCAGTCGTCGGCTGCTCAGCCGACAGGCCGCTCTGCACGTTCTCCAGATTGGGCAAGGCTGTAGTGCCCGAGGGGTCATCCCGGACCTGCAGGTCTTGAACTGTCTTAGCCGGCCTACGTCGAGCCGCAGACGGCAGCTGCGCACCGTTGGCGCGGTCGATTGCGTGCGGGGCGGACGCGATCAACCTCCGGCGGAGGGCGCTCCACAAGACCAACGGATTCTGAGCACCGAAGAGTCGCCCAGCATCGTCGCGAACGACGATTCGCACTCCATGCCGCCCTGGGTAGGTAGTGATGAATACGTGCCCGGAACGTGGCGCCCTACCCCGCCCGGGCACGGGAATCGCCGGGCCTTGATCTACGCGGTAGATGGGGCGCTCATCCTCGAGCTGGATTGGCTCGGCCACCGTCCAACCATCCTCCGGCGCCAGCCGTCGGTCGTTCTCCCCGACAATCCGTCCTTCGGCTCGTTTGGCCTCGAATTCCATCGCCAACTTGACCTCGAGGAGAACAGACGAATTCAGGCGCTCCGGTAGGTCAAACGACCAAGTGGGAACTCGATCGTCGTAGAGGCGGCCCCGCCCGGTTGCCTTCTCAACCCACAACCACACCGTTGCCGGGAGTTCGTCCTGGACGGTGAAGAGGACGAGCTCACTGCCGACGTTGACCTGTGTCATGTCCGTAACTGTTCGCGGCAAAAGGTAGTGCTCAGCGCTATCCATGGGCGCGAGGTGCTCGCCATAACGAGCACCGCGCGGGATCACCACTCCGTTTGTCTTGTACCGGCCGCCGCCGATGTCCCGGTTGCGCGCCGCAGCGACGAATTCGTCGGTGCGTCCGGTCACCTTGTCAATGGCTCGAAGTGAACCAATATCGCCTCCGCTGTCCCGGAACCAGTTCTCCTGAATTTCATGATGGGCCAATCTCGTACTGGTCACCCATGGCACCGCCGCGGAGTCGCCCAGCGGCCGGTCCGTGCCCGCGCGGTCGATGAGACGGAAGGAGATCAGCGGATCGCCCGGATGCATGCTTACCGCAACCAGTTCACCCGCCTGCCGGTCCGTGAACTGAAACAATTCTCTACGGGCGCCGTGCCCGTTCGAGCCAATGGTCGCGGTGGCAACCCCTCGCGTGGTGGTGAGCCGAAGCACCTTGGTGTACGCGCCCTCGGGAGCGAACGTGACATCAGAACGGATCGACTCACGGACCCGGTACAGCTCGGCTACACCGCCTGGTTTGACGTCCTTCCCCTCGGTGTGGGTGGTGACCCTCGTGAGAGCTGCTGCGGTGACTGGGCGTTCCAGCGGGACGGTCCAGATCGCGGCGACGCCCTGTTCGACCCCGTTGAAGAGGACAACGCCGTGGGTACGGGGGTTGGCTTGAACTCTCAGTACCCTGTCCACCCAGCTGAGCGGCACCTGCAGTCGAAGTGGTTGGTGCTGGCCGGGTAGGTATATCGACCGATCCGCGCCGACCTTTATCTCGAAGATCGGGTCGGTGTCGTTCAAGGCGATGACCTGACCGGTAGCGTTCGCCGGCCGCTCCACGGCAGGGCCGCGCCCCGAATCCTCGGTCCCGATGTTCATGGTCGCCGACCCACCCAGCGGCCACGCGGCATGGAAAGTCCAGGTGAACTCCGGCCCTACGAAACGGAGTAGGTCTACGGTTGGTGCATCGGCCTGGTCGGAGTCGACGACTTCAAGTTGCGTCACGTCGCCACCGATTCTGATATTCACGCCGAGAAGATGCGCCGCGCGGCCGAGCAACTGATCGAGGTCGGAGCTCGCGTCGTCCGGGACGGGCATCAACTCGGCTTGGCCTGAAACGAGCTCCGGGCTTTCCCAGGAATCCATCACCGCCAGCGGGTCGAGGTCCGGGCTTTCCCAGGAATCCCCCATCCCAGTCGAGAGCATCGTCCAATCGTCGTCAGCCGCCAGTGACCCTGCGTCAGCGTCAGCGTCAGCGTCAGCGTCAGCGTCAGCGTCAGCGTCAGCGTCAGCGTCAGCAATACGCTCGCGGATCGCTGCAGCGATTTCGGTCCGGGTTGCCTCGTCACCGAAGTCCACGCCATGGGCTCGCAGATGCTGCACGCTAAGTAGGTCGGCAAACGCGCCTGCGGGGTCGAGGTCCTCCTCGTTGGCCTGCAGGACGGCGTACCGACGTCCGCTCGTTGGCTGAACATACGTTGATATCCCGCTGGTCGGCACACCATTCAGTGCGCTGTGATCGATCACCCCCGGATGTTCTTTTAGCCACGCCTGTTGCTCGGCGCTGAAAGTAGCGGTCTGCCTGACCTCGCTACCGTCAGCATTCTTGATCGCATCACCGCTCCAGGTGCGGAACCGGATGCTCACGGTAGAGGCGTTCTCAGGCAGAGTGAGGAACGCGATGTCCCAATCAGCGCCGGCCGCCACGCGCCCTATCTTCAGCCGCTGGTTGCGGTCGCCCTGCCGGCCAAACTGGAGTGTCTCACTGCTTGGGCGCAGCATCATCAGGGTGTGGGCGCCGCGGGGTGCCATACCGTCGTTGGTCAGCGCCAATGCCCGCAGGACGTGGAGACCAGGGTCGACCAGCCAAATGGACCACAGCGGTTCCCCGTTGCCCCATAGTCCCCGCACTTGTGGGTCACGGGGATCGTCGGCGCCGTATCCAACGACGCTGCCGTCAGGCCGCTTCTGAACCTGAAGATAGCGAATTTTCTTGTCGCTGATCTTCACCGGTTTCCCGTCGCTGAGCACGGGTTGCCCATTTGCGGTGTCGACGAGCACTCCGTCGGTGTTTCGTTCCACGTAGAACGTCGGATGTTCAGCAGACGACAGCATGGGAATAAGACGCGCTGACGCGCCCTTCGGTCGAGTCGGGCGGGCGGGGTCGTTCGCGACCGTATCGACATGGCCTCGCAGGAAGGCGAGCTGCCGTGGCCCAACCCCCTGGGTTGGAACCCAGGCCATGCTTTCGTCCTCGTCGGCGCCATCGGTGAGAGCGCGGGTTTGGGTTGCTCCGTTGCCGGCGTGTGCCGCCAGGATCACCGTTTGATCGACGGCGAACGGCCCCTGGCCGACGAGCCCGACGTCCACCGCGTCCAGGCCCAGATCCACGACGAGTTTCTCACCTATCGCCCTGATCGTGCGAGTCAAGCTCAGATGCAACTTAGGCGTCAACGACTCGTCGCCCGCGCTGAGCCGATCCCGCAAGGCCATCGTGGCTTCGGCCCGTGCCGCCCGGCCACGTACATCGACTAGCTCAGCATCTGAGACACGTACGTTCACCGACGGGACTGACCACAACGGCAATCCGGTCACCGGGTCGTCATGTTCGCTGAATACCATCACCGTCCCGTCAGCCGCCATAAACTGCACGCGCACCGCGGAGTACCTGAATTCCCGACCGAGCTGAATCGCCCCGGGCTGCTCCACGTCTCCGAGGCGACGCCCCACTTCGAGGTACCCGGCGAAATCGGCGGTCGCAGTGATCACCGGGTTCGTGATCTCATCCGGGTCGAGAGCAACCGCCACATCGTGGGCACCGTAGGGCTTGCCCACCACAGACTCGCTCTGAGAAGACTCGCCTTCCAGCCCAACATTGCCGCGACGCGCCCCGCGGGTGGCGGATGCGCTGGTATTCGCAGCGGTCCCGGTGTCGGCGAGGTGCCGGAACCCGGTGACGAGCGGGACGTGTCCGACCAGCGTTTCCCACCGATGATCCGCCGCCGCATCCAGGTCGGAGTGCTGGGTCCCGAACCTCCGGATGTCGATCGGCAGTATCGGCCCCATCGCCTTGATCGCCGGGTCGCCCTGTTCCTCAGCAGCCGGTTCGCCGCGAAGCCAATCACCGGGATCATCAACCGAGGGCAGGACGTATCCAGTATCAGTAGTGTGCGGCGCGGCCGCGACGCCTTGCAGCTGCTTCAGACCTTCCCCGGTGAACGCCCAGACCTGACTCCTCGGTGCAGCCACGAACCGTCCCAGCGACCGGGTGAGCTCACCGAGCATGCTCGCGCTGTCACAGGCGAGGGTGACCACCGGGCGAGTACCGGCCGGATCGACCTCAGAAACCAACGCCGCGACCGAGGCCGCGTCAAGAACTCGATTCGCATCGACCCGCACCCCACCCGGGGTGCCGACACCGATCACCGTGAACTCATCCGCACCCATCCCAACCCGCGCCAACAGATACGCCCGCGCAACGTCCACCAAGGACGGATCATGCTTCGCCCCGACCACAACCGCGATCGCGGTATCCGCGCCGCGGATCACCTGCACATCACCACTACCCAGCAATGCAGGGATATCCGCCGGCCGCAGCGTCAATTGGGAGGCAACCATCTGGCTACCATCAGCGACTGACCGGACCCCGGACGGCCGCACCTGGCCTGACCACTTCGCACGTTTAGCGACCGGCGGCGGTGTCCCCTCGTCGTCGCGCTGCCGACCGGGCAACGTCATCCGCGTAGCACCTGACCGAGCAGGTGCAGTGTCATCCGTAGCGACCAACCACGCAGCATGATGGGAGTCAAGTTCACGGACAAGACGGATCTGGTGGCGGCCGCCGTCATTCACGGTCAACAGCTCTGACAAGGCGGTCTCGCTGTCGACAGCTGCACCGACGGCGAGGATACCGGCGCGGTAGGTGTCGACGCGTAGATCCAGCAGATAGGCCAGCAACCCCGGCAGCACCCGCTCCTGCAGCGGTGACCACCCCTCCGCCCGGAGTTGAGCCATCAACGTGTCCACGTTCGCCGCAGCGAAATACGCCTCAACCACCGGTTGCAACACAGGATCCGCCGGGTCGATCAACCGCTGATCCACAACCTGCATCACCGGCAAAAAGCGGTCGATGACCCAGCTCCGCACCGCCGAGACACCACCGCTGACATCAATGCCATGAGCGAGCAGGAACCCCCGAGTGAGGACACCAACAACAGCCTCGTCCCACTCATACCCCGCAGTGGCAGATTCGACAACATCCAGCACATCGCCAGCAATCACCGATCTGCTCCACACCACCTGCGACGGGCGGCCCGCCTCAGCCAACGGCAACCGCCGGTCGAGCGCCCCGTCACGCCGCGTCAATGCGTCGATGGCATTGCGAGCGATGCGAACGTCAGACCGCTCCACATTCCACCGACCGTACGGATCACCCCGATCCGGGGTACGCACCACGACCGCACCGTCCGGCCACACCGACACCAACCCGGCACTACCCACCAACACGTCGCCGGCCAACGGGACGACATGATCGCCGACCACGACAGCGACCCCAGCCTGCTCAACGGTGAACGGGAACGTGACCGCACCGAACGGCACCAGCAGTCGCACCACGCCCGCATCATCAGCAGACACCGCCGACCTCACGGCGTCAAACGCCAACTGACCCGAAGCCAACAACCCCACCGACGGCGGTCCACCCCCACCATCGCCCGTCGACTCATCGTTCGTCGGGCCGTCGGCGGCCACCAGGTCTTCATCCGGCACGATGGCGTCATCCGCCTCGATGCCTTCGTCCGGTGAGGTCCCTTCTTCGAGTACAACCGGGTTCGGAACCTGGCTCGAAGTTGGGGCGATGTGGTTGATGGCGTCTAGTCGTCGGCGCAGGATAGACAGCAGATCCATACGCGGCTTGCGTGCTCGGACCCGCTGCCAACCACTATCTTCACCACGCACGGACACCGTACCTTCGTCGGTGATAGACACCATCACGGTGTCGCCCGCTCTGTAGCCGAGCGTAGTGACAGTCACGCTCTGCTGGCCATCACCGGGATTGAATCTGACATAGAGCTGCGGCTGGGCGGAACTGTCAGCGCGAGCGGTGCGCCCCTCCACGGTTGCCGCAACCGCCACAGTGTTCAGGGGTGCGAAGGCGTAGTCGCCCTGCGCTGCCAGCATCCTCGCTCGGGCCGTGAGGTCGTGGCGGGCGGTACGAGTTTGAGTCCGGGCGATTGCCTTGTCGGAGAAGGCGAATCCGCTGCGCGCTGACCAGGGGATGCTTGCTCCGGTCGCGCTGAAAAGCGCGACATCGCCCCTGCCGGGTCCGGTCAGTCTCACCTCAACGATCACCGTCACGTACGCGAACGTCGTTCCGAAATCCGGCACACGCGTGCGCGTGCGGGATACGTTCTGTCTCGCGAAGGCACGACCCCGCGCGTCGAGAGTGTGCTCGAATACGAGGTGATCCTCATCGTGGGTCGGCCGTTCGGCTTCGTCACCGGTCCGTACCCCCTCCAGTAGAGGCACTGCCGTCTCATCGGACGGGTTAAGCCGGACAGGTCGATCCTGCCAATCCGGTGCCGTCTGCTCGAAGTCCGTGCCGCCGGTGTGGTCAATCACTGCCGGGTGAGTCGCTAACCACTTCCGGACGGACGGGTCCCATGGAATAAGCGGGTCGTTGACGCCGAAGAGTCGTCCGTCATCATCGCGGCCGATGACACGTACTCCGGTCCTCCAGGGATAGGCGGTTATGAACACGTGTCCAGACGTGAGTCCATCCGGTGCCAACATCTGGGGTGTGTGGTGGCGATCCACGCTGTACGCCACCCTGCTGCCGTCTGCCCGGACCGCTCGGGCCAGTGTCCAACTGTCGCCGAGGGCCAAGCGCGGGTCCCCGATGGCGAGGGCTCGTCCGGCTTCGTTTTCGGATTCGGATTTGACTGTGTTCAGCGCCGCGGCGGACAGCGGCGTCTGCACGTCATATGACCAGGTGGGGGTGCTGCGAGCGTCGTAGATCCGCGCCTGCTTGGTCTGCTTGTCCACCCACAGCCACACCGTCCTTGGCAGGTCGTCCAGGGCCAAGAAGGTCAACGTCGTCCCCGCGTTGACTTGAACGCCACGCATCACCGTTCGTGGCACCAAGTAGTGTTCGGCGCTGTCCATCGGCACCAACTGGCTACCGTAACGCGCGCCGGGTGGGACCGTCACACCGTTCACCCTCCGCCGGCCGTCGCCGAGGTCACGGTCGGCGCCCGCCGAGGCGATCTGCTCCGGGCTGCGTCCTGTTACCTTGTCGATGCCGGCGAGCGAACCAGGTTCGCCGTCGCGGAACCAGTTCTGCCGTGCCTGGTGATGGAGCAAGGTCCTGCTGGTCAACCACAGCTCGGTCGCTGCATCGGCCGCCCGCTTCGGGTCCGGGAGTAGGCGGAAGGTGATCCACGGGTCGTTCGGGATCATGCTTACGGCGACGTACTCACCGATCCTCCGTTCAGCGAACCGGAAGACCTTTTCCCGTGCTTCATCGGAGCGGTAGCCGACCTTCACGACGGCGAACCCGCCCGCCCCTGTCAGGCGGACCACCGCGGTGTAGGCGCCGTCCGGGGCAACGGTGTCGTCGTCACGGGCCCGCTCGCGCACCCGATACAGCTCGACGTCCGACTTGATCGCTTCGATCAGCGCCGCGGTAATCGGGCGGTCCAGCGGGACCGTCCAGACCGGCGCCCAGCCCTGGTCAACGCCATTGAAGACGACGACACCGTAGGTCTCGAGATTCACATGGACCCGGACCCGCCTCCCCACCCAGCTCGGCGGCACCTGCAGCTGAGCGAACTCGGGCACACCGGGAAGACTGATCCACCCGCCCATGCCAATCGTGATTTCGGTGGTGGGACCGGCATCATCTAGCGTGATGATGTGGGCCGAAGCATTCGCCGGTCGATCCGCGGCTTCCGCCGGGGCCAGCACTGGCCCGACGGTCCTCGCCTCAGTCACCGGCCACGCGGCCCGGAAAGACCATCCGAGCTCCGGTCTGAAGACGCGAAGAATGTGGACGGTGGAGGCACCGACTAGGCCTGCGTCGGCGACGCTCACCGTCATGTCACCGTCGACGAGGATGTTCACCCCGAGAACACGCGCAGCTCGGCGGAAGTACAGGTCGGGGCCAACGCTATCGTCCTCACCAGGCTGGTTCTCGCCATCCGGTTCGGGCGTGAGGAAGGCATCCGCACCCACCACCGCGTCACCGGCCTCGGCCTCGGGTTCGGCAGCATCGATGCGTGTACGGATCGCCGCAGCGATGTCGGCCCGGGTCGCGTCGTCGCCAACCTCCACGCCACGCGCTCGCAGATACTGCACCGTGAACAAGTCAGCCAGCGGACCGCCGATATCGGAGTCGTGCCCGTCAACGTTTCGATGGACATAGCGACGTCCGGTCACCGCATCCGCAAAGGTGGATGTCTCCTCAGCCGGAGCTGCTATCAGCCCACTCCGGTCGATCACCCCGTCATATTCCCTCAGCCACGCCGTCTGGTTGTCGTTGAGTGCGCTCGTATGCACTTGCGGACTGCCGTCTCGCCCCTTGATCGCCTCACCGGTCCAGTCGCGGAATTGGATACTCATCGTCGAATCGCCCGCGGGGAGCGTGAGGAAGGCGACGTCCCACATCAATCCGGACTCCAGGGTGAGGGTCAGTCGTTTGCGATCGTTCGGAGGGCCGAAACTAAGGACCGTGCTGGCCGGTCGGGGCAGCATCAGGGTGTGGGCGCCGCGGGGAGCTAGCTCATCGTCGGTAGCGGCACGTTCCCGCAGCGCAGCGAGACGGTTGTCGACTAGCCACATCGACCAGAACGGTTCGTTGTTGCCCCACCGACCATGCTGGGCGGGGTCGCCCGGGTCGGCGGCGCTGTACCCGATGACGCTTCCGTCCGGGCGGGGCTGCACCTCCAGATAGCGAACCCGTAGGTCGGAGATCTGCGGCTCGGTGAGCTGCAACAGCTTCCCATTGATAGGCATTGCTTCACCTGTCGTGGGATCGAGCAGGCGCCCATCGTGCGCGGATCGCACAACATATGTCGGGTACTCGTCCGTGGACAGCATCGGGATGAGAGCCTTTGACGCTGACTCCGGAATGTTCGGTGTAACAAGATCGTCTCCGATCGTGTCGTCTCGTGCCCGCAGCAGCGCGATCTCAGACGCCCCGACCCCCGACACCTCGACCCACCCCCGGTTAGCCATCCCCTGTAGACCTACCGCTCTGGTCTTGCGGGCCCACGTCGTTCCGTCACCGGTATGCACAGCCAGCATCACCGTCTCACTGTCGGTGAAATAGCTACCGTCGACGGCATGGGCCGCCTCGACCCGTACAGCTGTCGGTCCGAGATCGACGACGAGGTCCGCTCCCTCGGTCCGCACCGTACGGGCCACGATCAGATATCCAGACGGAGACCACGACCTATCCCCCCTAGCCAACCACCCCCGCACCAACTGGGTCACAAGAGCGCGCGTGTTCTGGCCGTAGGCCTCGACCAGATCCGCGTCTGAAACCCGCACATTCACCGACGGGACCGACCACAACGGCAACCCCGTGTCCGGGTGATCGTGTTCGCTGAACACCACCACCGTCCGTTCAAGTGCCATCAGTTGCACCCTCACAGACGATTCGCCGAACTCCGGGCCGAGCAGGATCCGCCCCGGCTTGCCCGGGTCACCGAGCCGACGCCCAACCTGTACATACCCGTCCCCGTCAACGGGTACCGTCATCACCGGGTTGTTGACGCGATCCGGGTTGAACTTCATCGCTACGTCATGAGCACCGTAGGGCCGGCGAAACCCACCCACGGTCGGGGAAGTCTCGGCCGCAGAGGTAGCAACCGCACCCCCACGCCCACTTGTGCCACGACCTCCGCGACCTCCTCCGGTCCCGCTCGCTGTGGCCTCGTGACTCGGCGCGGAGCCGTCCGCCGTAGCCGCCCGACCGGCGGCCCGCCTAGCCCTGGATGGGCGGGCACCGACTTTGAACGTCTCGGTCGGGTCGAACAAGGCCCGCAGCGACGGCTTCACCCCAACCACAAGATCTCGTGCTGGTGCGACCAACTGCCCGTCTCGCCACACTCGAGCGCGGGCTTCGCTAAGCAATACCAAAGGATCTCCAATTCCTTGGCCTAGGCGGGCGGTCGCGAGTAGGTGTGCATCCCGCACCTCGGCCACCACACCATCACGACCGCGTCCATCGATGGGCGACCCAAAGTCGACCGCGTGCACAGCTTCAGCAGTAGAAACCAGCACAAGCACGTGTTCCAGCTCCGCAGCACGCGGACTCGGCGCGATCACCAACGCGACCGCGCCTTCGCTCCCGGGGCGACCGAGTTCTTCAACCAAGTCCCGCCAATCCCCCGTTGCATTCCAGGTGCCGTCGCGGCGGTCCAGTGACGTGCCGATCACGATGTCATCGGCGGCCACACCTAACCCCATTCGACGCACGAACTCGGACGCACCGGTCAGACACACTTCCGTCGCAGCCTGATCGCTGCTGTCAACGCCGGCTTGAGTCGCCGGACCATGTATCCGGACCCACGCCGCTACCCGATCGGCCAGGGCCTGGATCTCAGGCGTCGACATTGCAGCCACGTCAACCGGGCGCATAGCCGACAGGTGCGCAGCTTCGATTGCTGGGCCGCTCTGGCTAGGGCTCGGGCTCGATGTTCTAGTGATGGCCGGGCTGGGAAGCGGTGCAGGGTTGGTATGTTCGCGAATGAGCGCGGGCAGCGTTGTGACTTGGCCAGCTCCGCGGCGGGCGAAGAGTTGGCTGAGCCTGAGGGACACCTCGGCCGCCACTTCGCGACGCAGGCGTAGCCCGTGCCACGTGTCCAGCAGAGTCGCGACACCGGTCGAACGGGCTGCGCCAACAGCAACGATCGGGCGGTGCACGACCTGAAGGTCGCCACTAGGATTCGTCGGAAAATACCTGCGATTGTCAGGGCCGAAGGCGATGCCGGGTGAACTCAACCTAAAGCGATCCCCTCGTTCAGAGGCGAAAAGTTCAAGGAGGCTGTCCGAACCGTCGACTAGCTGCGCGGTAATCGGCATCGTTGCACCCCCGAACCGGTACATCCACTCATCGCCAACCGCAAACCGCGCCTCGACCGACTCTGGCGTCCGTGGCACGGTCGATGCTGGCGTCCGCAATCCAGCCGTCGGCCGCGTCGCGTGGAGGCCACCAAGGCGGTGCATGCGCGCGTCCGGCCCGAAGACCTCACTGACGCTGACAATCTGAATGCCATACTGCATGGCCCAACGGAACATCTCGATCAGCTGCTGTTGATCTGCATCCGCTTCATCAGTGCTACGAATGGCATCGACCTGATCGCGGGAAATGTCGCTTCCGAGCACAACTCCGATCCCGTCAAGACGAGCCTGCTCGGCAATAGCGGTTATGTTCTCCCGCTCGCCCCTACCACCGTCCGCCGAGAGCACCTCGTTGCCGATCGGAACAAATATGACCTTGGGAATGCGACGCAACTTCAACCCGAAACCACTCGAACGATGGGTGAACCCACCCGTGACCACCGAATCCGGACGCGCCTCCAAATTCTCAAGCGAGAGCGGACGTCCCGACCACGCGGAGACAAGATCAACGCGGTCCACGAACGACCTCACCTGATTCGCCCGCACCCGTAGACTGGCCCTGGCCACCGACACAGCCGGACCCGCCACTAAAGCCGGCCCAGCCGCACCGGCCGATGCAAGCGGCCGAGCCATCGGAGGCCGAGCCGTCGCACGCGTCGGCGCCGCTGGTCGAGCAACCGGCTCATGTGCAGGCGCAGTCGACGGACCCGCGGCCACCACCGGCCCCACCACCGACATAGCCGTAGGCATCGCTCCAATCACGGCGGACAACTCCATCGCCCCCGGGACCACCCCGATCCCGATCGCATGATCTGCATCGACTTCGGGCGCTTGTGTCGGGCTGTGCAGCGGTGCGAACCCTGAAGCAGTGTCGCCATCGATAGACCCGCGATCCGTTCCAATGCTCGGCCCGCGATCATCGGTGCCCTCCGCCAGCATGTCCTCGACGGTCGCGTCGACATCCACGTCCGCGAGTTCCTCCTCGCCATGGACGGACCCCGGTCCGAGGACCCGGCGCACCTCGTCGCTGTACGAGGGCACAACTTCAGTCGCCATTGGCGGCGTCTCGCCACCGCCCAGACGGCGCCCGGGACCAGTGCGATCATCCTCAGAATCGGAGTAGCCGCGGTACAGTTCGTCGTCTACCGCGTGACCCTGCATGGCGCGCGACGGTGCCAGCGACCCCGTCGGAATGGCTGCGATTTCGGCGGCCTCATTCATGTCTGGGAGGGAACCAGTATGTTCCCCGACCCGTAGCGCGTCAGCGGATCCTGGTCTGGAGGTGTCCCGCCCACCAATCGCCGAAGAGACGTCGGGCCGATCCCGTTCCGTAGCGATCTCATCGTGCGGCGCAGCTGCATCGTGCATTGATTCCGCGTCCGAACGCTGTGACAGCGCCGGGCTACGAAACGGTGTGTGGCCAGGCGGCGCGTAGTGATGATGCGTCGCGGCGACGCTGGAGCCAGACGGGGATTCGGTTTGTATCGATGACGCTTGCGTGGCAAATGGTGTGGGAGGTCGATCAGCATAGTGATGCCGGGTGCGCGTGGGCGAGTCGAAGAAGGCTGCGCTCTGCACAGCAGCTTCGGTCGGGTCCAGTACCGCTTCGGGGCCCATCTCCACGCCCATAGCAACACTTCGCGTACTACGCGTTTCTCCCGCGGACCCCGTCGCCGATGGCGAGCCCGGCTGAACCGCTGGCCCCCCGGCGTCGGCACCCTGAGTCGTGTCGCGGCTGTACGTGGACTGAACGTCCAAGCCATCGGCCTGCGCGGGGCTGCCGCGAAGTCCGGAGTCCGGCCCGGCGGCGCGATGGTCTGCGAGGTCACCATCCACCGCAGACGGTCCGGCCGCCGACGCCTCTCTCGCCGCATCGCTTCGACTCGCCGCGCCGGCATGGGAATTATCGCGGAACAGCGGAGGGAGCATCGGGCCGGACTCGTCGTCGTTCGCGGGGTCGAAGAGTGCGGACTCGGTGGCTGCGGCATAGTCCGGAAAATTCTGCGGCTCGAGCGGGTCCAACCGGCGCCGTGCGATGTCGTTGTTGGCTGGGCGGGAGGTAGGTGAGGGGTGTTCCCGAAGGAGGGCGGGGAGTGATACGACCCGGCCGGCTCCCGGGCGGGCAAAGAGTCGCCGGAGTCTGAGGGAGACCTCGGCCGCCAACTCACGCTCCGTCCGGTACCCGTACGAGGCCTCGAGCAGAGTGGCAGCGCCGGCCGAACGGGCGGCGCCCGCAGTGACGATCGGGCGTGTGACTACAACAACGTCACCGGTCCGCCTCGTTCCACCCCCGTAGCCCTCGTTGCTGAAGGCGATACCCGGTGTCGCCAACCTGAAGCGATCGCCCCCCCCGGACGGGAAGATGGGGAGGAGGCTCCCATCGGGGTCGACCAACTGGGACGTCATCGGAATCGTCGCACCCCCGAACCGATAGACCACCTCGTCACCCACGGTCCACCGGCCCTCGACCTCGGCCGCCGTTCCCCGCATAGCCCCAGCACGCGCACGATGCACTCGCCCAAGACGATGCATAGGCGCAGCGTGTCCGAACACCTCCCCGACGCTGACCACCCGAATTCCGCTCTGCTGCGCCCACGTGAGCATGTCGAGCAACCGTCGCTGAACCTCATCCGGCTCCGTTGCGTCCCGCGCAGCATGCACCTGCTCACGCGTCGCTTCGCTCCACAGAACGACACGAATCCCTTCAACGCGAGCCCGCGCAGCGATCGCCCCGATGTTTGCCCGCTCGCCCGTACCGTCATCGGCACGAAGCAATTCGTAACCAACCGGAATGGATATGACCTTTGGAGTACGGCGCAGCTTCAACCCAACACCACTCGACCGCCGAGTAAACCCACCCGCCACCACCGAACCCGGTCGAGCCTCCAGGCCGTCAAGCAACACAGACCGACCCGAGGAAGCAGTAACAAGATCGACTCGGTCCAAGAACGACCACACCTGATTCGCCCGCACCCGCACACTCGCCTCAGCCACCGACATAACCGGGTGAAGCCCACCCGCTGACACAACCGACACAACCGGAGCCACGTGCCCTAGCGCAGTCGATGGACCCGCCACCACCGGACCTGCCACCGACACAGCCGTAGGCATCGCTCCAACCGCAGCGGGCCTCTCCGCCGCCCTCGGGTCCACCGCAATCGCCATCGCATCGCCACGTGCGGGCCGGGATGCGTCCAACGGATCAACAGGCGAGCTATCGCCTGACCCGACCGCTTCCGTCCCGGTCGGTACTACCTGAACTGCGTCACCGCTGTACACGGACGCGGCATCGACGTCGTCGGTCCACTCCGGCCGTCGAAGTCCGGGGAACCCACCTCGACGGGTTTGGTGACCCCACATCGAAGACCGCGGCTCAAAGGTTGGGTCACTGTGGGCGTCACTGTGGGAGTCACTGTGGGCGTCACTCTGGGCGTCACTGTGGGCGTCACTCTGGGCGTCACTGTCCGCGGCGCCATCCTCGACATGACCTACCGCACGCGCCGGACGGGCATGAGCGTCCTCATCGAGGCCGACCTGCATGGCACGACGACGACGCGGGGGCGGCGTGGCGCTGCGAACGGGCTGACGGCCCCGCTGCGGTCGGTCAGTGTCATCGCCGGAATCAGCGACATGGCCGTGGGGCACAGGGTCAGCCGGCCTGTTCGGACCGAGTAGGGGTCGCGGCGGACCCTGATAGGGCGTCGGCGGGCGCTCGACTTCACCCGTGTTCAGCCCACCAAGCGGCATTGGTATCCCATAAACATATGCGGCGGCCTCAAGTTCGATGCCGTGTCGCTTCGCGATCTCCGTCCGGGTCGACGGGGTGAGCTCCGTTTGGATGTCCGACGTAGCATCCAGAAACGAGAGCCGCACTCTGCGGTCGTCCGTGGCCGGCAACAGCGTGATCACCCCCTCTAGGGCATCGCGTATGCCTGCGGCACCGAGCGCGTCCGGACTAATCGCAATCTGGATACCGTCCAGAGAGACATCGCTCGGGAGTGGTGGCGGCGGAAGAGCCTCCTCGTCGGCCGCAACGATGTGCACGACGCCGAAAGGATCGGTGCGAGCAACAAGATTGCCGTCCAGGACGACCCCTTCGGATGGAATCAGCGGCAGCGAATTGCCTGCTTCGATCTCCTCACGGAGCGCGTCATCGGCCGTTATGGCGTGGACGAATAAGTTCGTAGCACTTGGGCCATCGGCGTCGTTGGCATCGTCCAGTCGCAGAGAACTTCGAATCGCCTGGACGACGTCGATCGCTTCGCGGTCCAGCCCACGACTGGGAAAGCCGACCTGTAGGACTAGGCCGTCGGGGCGGGATCGCAGGGTGTGGATCAGCCGACCGCCCGGTAGGTCGATGCGAGCATCGTCCATATTGTGGGCATGCAGACCGGACTGGGTAACCACGACCTTCCAGCCGGGAAAACCAGCGATATGCCACACCGTCTCGTCTGCGGTAGCCACCAGGCAGGACTCCTCGGACTGCCACGTTTCGGCTGGGCGGATCTCCAGTGTGGGGATCTGCTGCCGCTCGGCGAGAAAGACGTCTGGGCGCACGTCCTGCACGATGTCCGACACGGAGTCGTCGGCCGGCGCATCCGGGCGGTGGTGGTAGGTGATCCGGGTGGCTATCGGTTGTATTCCTGGCGTGCCGTCCCGCTTTGGCACTGCCGGGAAACGCAGCGAGTAACCACCGTCCTCCGCACGGCCCGGCGCGGCGTGCGCCTCACCAGTTACGGCAGGCGATTTACCAGCTGTCCGCTGGCCAAAGGTTCTGCGTCCGTTCAACGCGCGAACCGTCGGGCGCAAGCCGGACAGGGGCGTCCGGTCGACCAAGGCCTGCCCTAGGGGCACCGGGGCATGGGCACCCGGGTGATCCATGATGATGATTCGATCGGGCTCGGTCGAGACGGGGAGACCGGTTTGATAAGTGTCTTGGTCAACGTATCGCATCGGGGTCGCGCCACCGCCAACGACCAGGGCCATCCGGTTGGTCGCCGGGCCCGCCGGGTACGAGTCGGTGACAACAGTCGACGCTTCATCGGATTCGTATCGGCTCCACAGCCCTGCATCGATCGGTGTGCCCACAACGTCGGCAACGCGAGGATTCCCATATACAATAAGCGATTTCCAGTCGTCAGGGTTCGGAAGCAACTGTGGAATGCCGCTTAGCTTCGCCGTCGTCTCAGCTGCGTTGTGGCTGACTCGGATCAGGGCTCCCCACCCGACGCGAAGCGATGGTGAACCATGTGCGGTGTGGACTCGCCAGACCACGTCCGGCGCAATGAGGTGCGAACGCACTGCGATGCCGTCAACCATCGGCAGGTGTTTCAGGACGATGGAATGGATGTAGTTCGCTCCTGACCCTAGCGTCCTGGTCACCCGATGCACTCCGTACCGCATCGGATTGATGTCCAGCAAGGTGCCGATCAGACCAGTCTTCTTCGCTGCCGGCTGTTTGATGGCGTCCTTCAAGCTACTTTCAGTCTCCGTCGATCGTTTCATCACCGGAGGGGTGTCCGGATGTCCGTCGCTTCGAACCTGATTCTGGCCAGAGCCTCCTGACGTCTTGAACCGAAAGATGCCGCGGAGGCCGAAGTTTCTGGCCCGTGTGCGACCGATCGTCGTGGTCGCCTTCCGGTTGGACTGCATCTGGTGGTCCATACCGAATTCCCAGTTGTCTGCTACATGCAGGTCTTTCACGGGGGCGATGAAATCGACGGTCACAGATGCGTCCATGAACTCCAGCTGAAGCCCGTGCAGGGCTTGCTTCACCCTGAATTCGTGGCCACCGACGGAGGCAGTGGTCACTCCCTCACCGTGCCCATGCATGAACGACATGAGCGCGCGCAGCCCACCCGACGACGCGATGAAGTCGATGAGTTGCTCTCCTGGCGTCCCCGCGGCGATAACCGGATTGATGCCCGCAGCACCAGTCCGTATCCACTGGCTGAGCTGCGGGTTCGAAATTCTGTCCGACCAATCGTGGGCTACCGCAGCCTCGGAGCTAGGCGTCAGATCCGCAACGGCCGGCAGTTTTGCGCCCCTGGACAGCGCATAGCGCAAGAAGGCCCGTACATCGGGTACGTTGCCGACCGAATCGACGGAATGCGGGCGAGGCAGCCGCAGAAACTTCTCGCCGGCTGTCCACACGATGTCCCGTCCCTCTGGGTCAAGGACTGCCGGCGCGGTAGCTCGCGCCGGGAGCGACACGGGACGGTCGGAGACAAGGCCCTCAGGCACGAGGAGAGTGACCCCGTTTGGAACCGTCACCGGGCGCGGGACAACGACTCTTCCCGCGGTGTCGAACAGGAGGCTTCGCTGGGCGCTGATGGCCGGACTGCGCCCGATCGGAACACCGCGCACTTTGGTGAGCTTCACGTGGTAGGTCATATCTACGTCGAAGCGATGCGATTTCCGCGGCCCAATGGTGATCTTGTTGGTAAGCGGCGTCTCGCCGCTGTCACCCGCACGCGACTCTGCCCCGATCGTGCGCCCAGCCCATGTACCGGCGCCGGCACGGGCGATTGCCTTGTTGGCGATGTTGCCAAAGAATGAGAACGCCCCACCGAAGAGTGTCGAGGCGTTGCGAACCCAGTTCCCGAACATGGCGCGAGACGCTTCGCTGGACGTCTCCAGCCGCATCTTGTCGTCGAAACCTCGGTAGCGAGCACCGTCAAGATCCGGCACTGCACTGATGTCGAGGCGGTACAGGTCCCGCCCGGTCGCCGGATCGCCGATCTGAATGGGGACGCTGGCCTGGACGATCTCGGTGAAATGCGTCTGCACCCCGGCGCGGCTGATCACGGTGTACGCATTCGTCAATGCATCAGTAATCGCCGCCGAATCGCGGGCCCTCTGAGCGTCCGAGGTAGTCGCGGAGTCTTCGAGTCCATATACCGCACGCAGTTGCCGTTCGACTTCGTCGTGGACCGCGCCGAGTGGCGCTACATCCTCGACGACGACGTGCCCAACCAGCTTGCCTATCCACCGTGGAAGCCAGCGTAGGCGTGACGGTTTGATAGTCACTGGCACACGGTTCGCAACCCGAGGCGTCCCGCCGCTGTGGTCGATCTCGAGGGGTTCTCCGTTTACATCCACAGCCGGAAAGTGACGCGGCCGGTGGGCGCTGGATCTAGCGTCATCGGTCGCGCCTGCGTGGTGCGCAGTAGGTCTTTCGACGAGTTGCGAAGCCGGGGCAGCTGTACTTGGACCTGGTTCAGGTTCTGTGCCGGGCGCCGCTTCACTCTGCATCGTCGGCGTGTTCGGCTCGGGAACCTCATCCGCGGCACCGACGTCGCTCGATGAGCCTGGCCTCATGAGAGATGCGAGATAGTCCTCAACCTTGACGTGTTCGTCTTCGGGTATGCGGAAGTAGATGCCGTCGTGGACGCGCGCGGTCCGAACCACTGGACGGGCCGGGACCTTTTGGTTCGGTTGGGTCACCCAACTCAAAATCGTCCACGTGATGTCGGAGGTATACACATTGGTGCGGCCGCCCTGAAAGAACGCGACTGAGGTGATGCTCCCGGCGGTGCCGGTGCTCGTCGAGTGCGTTGCACTGTTGTCACGTCCGGCATTGGGGCCACTGCTGATTCGAACTGGTCCGGGCTGGGCTACGGCTGAGGCTTGGACGGAATCGGTGAGATCAACGCCGCTGGCTTCCGTACTGGTGGCCTGCGACGTCCCGACTGCGGCGATGTCGATCATTGCCTTTTCGCCGACGTACTCCGGACGTATCCGCGGTGCCTCCACCTTGGCATGTAGGACCACTGTTGCAAGGACGTCGCCCTTACCCTTGCTGCCAACGATTCGCACAATCAGGCCAGTGTCGTGAATTACGTCAAAGTGGCTTCGGAGGAACTCAGGCGACACGACGCCGGCGAGCATGTCGCGTCCATCGCTTGATTCGTCGGTCAGATAGGTTTCGCCAATCGGTATAGGTGCTTTGTCGACGAGGGTCGTGCCGGAGACGTCACTTTCGTCGCCGGAATCGATCGCCGCGATCGTCTCGGCATCAGACTCCGCCCGGGCCGCCACGGCCGGGGTCCCACCTTCGACCTCCGCGCCTTCAGAGACCTCCGCGGCTGCTTCGGCTGCGAAGTAGAGAGCAGAGTCAGGCGCGGGGGCGGATTCAACGGTGGGGACGGGGTGAAGGTTCGGCTCCCCCGCACCGACGCTGAGTTCATCGTCTTCGTTCGGAAAGCTGCCAGGTACGGGGAAGTCTGCAGGATCCACGAGTTCCTCGTGGTCAAACACCCTGACCGCGTCGTCAACGGTACGCGTCGCCGCTTCCAAAATGCTCGGAACATCTACCACGGCCGTCACGGCATGCCGTGACGGAATCCGGAATCCCGGATCTGAATTGAGCAGACCTCGCGCTGATTGCGTCGCTAGCCTAGACGCCGAGATGGTCGTGGCGGGCCTCGCCGGAAGCAGTTCAGCGGCCTCAGCGTGCGGTCCATGTGGTTCGACGAATCGAGTGAATTCGATATATGGAAAGTCTTCATTGTCAGTTGCCCAGTCATAGGTCGTGTCGGTCACCTCTGTCTCTGGTGAGTGCGGATCAATCAGCCCGGTAATGCCGAGGTTCTCGACGTGCAGACGCAGGTGGTCGCGTGCGCCCCGCGCAAAGTTTTGTGCGGAGACCGAGTCCCGCCTCACCCGGTCGGCCAATCTTCGCAGTTCATCGACGGCCGACGAGAGGTCGGGACGGTGGAGCGCCGCTGAGCCAAGCGCAACTAGGCCCGCCGCGCGGTCACTTGCTTCGTCTACCTGATCGCCCAGTCGCCGAAGCAATTGCTGCGCCGTTTGCAACGACAAGAGCGCGCCTGCATGTCGGAGATTGGCACGCGACGCGGTCTCGGCAGCGGCCAAGATCGCGCCCTCCAATTCGCTGATAGTGCCAGTCGACAGATTCGCGACACGAGACGGTCGAGCAACTCCGGTCTGCTGACTGACCAGGACGGCGTGCGCTGCGGAGTCTCGTGCTAGCTCGAGAGTCAGGCTCAGCTGACCAAGGTGATCAGTGATCCGGTCGTGCTCGTGGGACTCGGCAATGGCCTCAGCGAGTTCGTCCTGAAGGCGTTCTCGTCTACCGATCGAGTCGCCCAGCCGAGCTCGGATTTCGGCGTGCCGGTCTGCTTCACGGGCCGCTTGCTCGTGAGCGGAAGCCCGGCCAGCCGTGCCGGTCTGCGGGTCAAGGACCTGCATAGCCTCCAATCGCGCCGGGGTTCGTGGCAGTTGACGTTCCAAGGCGCCGACCTCAGCGGTGGCCGCTTCGATGGCCCGCCTAAGTCGTTCCAATGCGCCAGGCGTCACAGCCGGAGTCGTTTCGACGGACTCGACCGCGGCGATCAAGCGGTCGAAGCCCTCGGTGCCGCGTGGGACAGTTCTTCGTTCAATCGAATCCGGTGTGTCCACGCTATTGAGCAAGGTGTGCGCGGCCTGGCGGTATCGAGCGGCAGCAAGGTTGGCTCGGGCCAGACGGAGAGCGTCTTGTGCGGCGCCCACCGAAGCGCCCGCATCGTCGGCGGCCGACTTGGCGCGACGGTATGCCGTCTGGCCGCGCAACACGTCGGTGTGGCCGTTGTTAGTGTCAACGCCCGCCTGGGTCTCGATGTCACCTGTCGCGATCTCTTGGTACAGCACTGGATCGGGGGCTCGGGTCGTCAGGCTCTGCGGAACGTAGTACCTAACCGCGCCCGACCCCATTTCGAGCCGCTCGGTGCTCCACTGCTTCGAAGGCTTGATCGGGCCAACCCGTCCCCCGCTGGCATCGGCAAGCGCGTGAGTCGCCCGCTCGATGTTTGGGTCGGATCTGCTCACCAGCAGGACCGAGACCGTATATTCGAGTTCAAAGTCGAACTCCGCCATCGGTTCCGGCGTCGTTGCGTTTCGCGAGATTTTGCTAACTATGCCTGTGTGCATAGTGTTCGTGTCTGTCCAACCCCAGTGCTGGCCACCTCCGAGGTCAATCGTGCGCAGACCGACATTGTGCAACCCGATGCGGGCGGGGATTTTGTACGCGATGCCTCGCGTCTTGCGCATCGCGTAGGCCGCGAGAGCATGCCTCTGCGCCATCAGGAAGAGTCGCGTCCGTAGATCGCCACGTATCCGGTTGAACTTCGGCTTGCCCATGCGCGCCTCGACGAACGCAAACAGGTCGCGTCCCCCGTCAGCCGAGATCAGCCGGGCGCTAAGGCGAGCTCCAAGCATCCCCTCGAGACGTGCATGCGGCCCACCCTTCAGCAGCTTGCCTATCAGCTGGTTAAGGTTCGCTTGGCGGATGCCGCCTGACGTCCCGTCCTGGGTGCGCCAGGAGGGGTGAACCGTCCCCGGGCCCGTCAGAACGTCATCAACGTGCGCTAGCGGAGATCCATCGGCATCGAACGTCGTCTTCCCGTGCCGCGTAGTGACCACCATCGAACGATCGGTACCCCACTCGACGTCACGCGTGATCCGGCCGGCAGGGTCCAGAAACTGCACCCTGACCGGTGTGCCGTCGGCCCCGACGGTGGTTCGCGAAACCGGGACGTCATCGAGCATGCGGCGAACCTCGACACGCCGACGCCCCTGTTCATCCGGGCTGATTTCGCGAGACACGGTTGGGTCGGCAGCTGTTGGGGGTTCCAGATCTCTCGCCGCCGCCCGCAACTCCGCCTGCCAGTCGGGCGGCAGGAAATGATCCACGCCTATTCCGCGTGCCGCGGCAACGTTGGCAATTTGTTTGATGAGCGATTCGGCAACTGCCTGCGAGCCTCGTACTGCAGCTGCGAAGCCTTCACCGAGCGTTCGCCCGTCTGACATGTAGTCCGGTTCAATCCGCACGCCCGGCAGGAAGGTCTCAGCTTCCTTCGCCCGGCGCTCGGTATCCTCGGGGATCAATAAATCGGCCTCAGCGCGATCCAGAATTCCCGACTCGATGAGGTCGTCCCGAGCGAAGCGTGCGAGAACCGACGGCCCGTCGTCTACGGTGCTGGTCAATGTCTTCGTCACTTCGCCCGCATCCGTCGGGAAGTATTTGTTGACGTCGTAAGGGACTCCCGGAACGATGTCGGCCCGATGTACCTGCTTTACGGTGATGTGGTAGCGGACGTTCGCGATGAAGAGGCCAGTCTCCCCTTCGTATCGATGGAACCGAGCCGCTAGCGCAGCACCACCTTGCTCATCGTGAACGTCGGTACCGCTGGCGACATCGACTGGGACCGAGCCTCCGAGCGATGCATACTCGCCCAGATTGCTGCTGCTGCCGTAGTCCTTCGCGACGTCAAGGCTGCCGGAGACGTCACCGCGAGCCAGGCCCGAAGCCCCAACATTGGTCACGGCGTTGATCTGAGAGCGGGTGATGTTCTCCATGGCAATTGTGCGGGCTTGGCTTACGAACCGCAGGCCAGTCACCTCGGCCCGAACGCTGATCAGTGATCGTGTTCCAGATCCGAATCCAGCGTCCCGTGGGTCCTCGGAGTAGACCTCCAAGACCCAGGGAGTTCCATCGAGAGTTTCCTGTCCACTCGCGCGCAGACCCTCGTGACTGTAGTGCGAAAACACAGCGGCCCGGCCCGAGGTACCGACCTGCTGAAGCTCAGGCTGAAGCATTTCGATAATGCGATTCTGCAACGGTGCGAGACTGGTCGCGTCCTCAATCGTCCTGAACTTTGGCAGGTTCGTTATCGGCACGCCGAGATGGCGGCTGCGGACGGTCGCCTCAGCCACACCTCTCAGGGAGTTCGCTCTAACCTCGGCTTCACGATCGCTGTCTGTCTCGGAGTCCTCTCGCCCTGGGATCCCGACAGATCGCTGATCATCGCCACCACGGGCCGAAGGACCCGCCTCCGGTACTTTCAACCGGCCGGCTGCGTCGCTGCTCGAACGGTAGTGTCGTGGCCGAAAGGGAGTCGGTGTGGGGAGCGCGGGTGCTGGAACAGTCGAACTTCGCGGGAGGACCAACATGACGCCCTGAGGTTCGTCGATGGAGACTTTGGCTTCGCTGGAACCATCACGCCAGCGAACGGCTACCGACCAGGAAGCGTCGAATCCGAATAGATCACCGACATCCAAGCTCTTCGCATTCAGCGCGGTGTGGTCGCGTTGGCCAGTGTTCATCGAGCCACTGACGCCACCCTGAGCCGTCGCATCGGCACCTACGTTCGCCGATTTGAATGACATGAATTTTGGTAGCGACAGGTTTAGCGTCCCGCCGAGGCCGAGCTTCCATGATCGCGACGAAGCGAACAGAACCTGCGTCAGACGCGCTCGCCATTCCTGAAGGGTGTTGTCCGGACGAACCGGATCAGGCGTCTTGTAGTGAATGGGATTGCTGAGAAGTGCGCGAAGGTCGATTTCGATCGAGCCGTAGGAATCCGTTGGCACGATCAATACGTCGCCGGCGATCAACGCCGGCATCGCCCCACGGAATGCGTCTGAGGTAACGAGGGTGTCGACGTGTTTGGCTGCCTCCTTCCAGACCTTCGCCGGCAGAGCGTTGCGTATCGCAGCCTTGATCCGACTGATTCCGGCCACGTCGAATGCAGCCATCTGTCCTAGAAGGTCGACGTTGTCCTCGTCGATCCATGTAGGCAGCTTCCGCAGCAGGGAGGGATCGCGCTCCGGTTCGAGGGGCAGGACGGTGTCGTGGTGCGGGCCGGTGAACCGACCAGATGTCCCCAGCCTCGAGGCGCCGTTCGGATCGTGGTCGGCGGCATCGCGAGCCACCGGATCGACCAGGTGCGTGTCGCGCGACGCCATGGAGGGCGATCGCATTGACCCGCTAGCTCGGCGTGCCGATGCGCTTCGTGTGAACGCCGAGTGACTTCTGCTGCGTCGAGGACCAAGGGCGGAGTGGCTCGCTCGACGCGCCGGGTCACCCAAACGCGAGGGGTCGTCAGGGTACGAGTCCACGTCGGCGAGGTGTCGGAGTCCGGTGGTGGTGTGGATGTGGGGGGCCCAGGTGTTCCAGTTGTGGTCGGCGGTGGGGTGTCCGTGGGTGGTTTTTCGGGGGTTGTGGGTGGTGATGTGGGTGGGGAGGAGGGGGCCGAGGGTGTCGGTTCGTGGGGTGCGGAGGGTGCGGTGGACGGCGCGGTTCCAGGTGCCGGGTTCGGCGACGGTCCCAATCCCGATCCCGGTGGGGGTAGTGGTGGGTGTGGTGGTGGGGGTGGTGGTGGGGAGGAGGTGTCCGGTGGGGGTGGTGTGGAGGGTGGCGGCGAGGCCTTGGAGTTGTTCGGGGCCTTCGCCGGTGAAGGCCCAGACTTGGCCGTGGGGGGCGGCGGTGGTGCGGCGTAGGGATTGGGTGAGGGGTTCGGCCAGGTGCGCGGTGTCGCAGGCCAGTAGCACGATCGGGAGGGTGGTGGGGTTGATGTGGGTGATCAACGCGGCGAGGTGGGGTGCGGTGAGGATGGTGTCGTTGTCCAGTCGGATCCCGCCGTGGGCGCCGATACCGACGACGGTGAACTCCTCAGCGCCCATCCGGGTCCGGTCCTCGGTGTGCGCGTCGGCCACCTCGATCAGGGACGGGTCGTGCCTGGCCCCGACGACCAGGGTCCGCCCACCCCCGACGATTTGTAGGTCACCGCTTTGCAACAACCCACGGATACCGGCCCGCACCGACGCCGTATCCCCGACCAACACCCCCGCCCGCCCCGACCCCACATGACCCGGATTGATATGCCCCGGATTGTGGGGTGAGGGCCCCGCATGACCCGGCCCAGCATGACCCGACCCCACATGACCCGGCCCCGCATGACCTGGCCCAGCATGTCCCGGCCCCGCATGTCCCGGCCCAGCATGTCCCGGCCCAGCATGACCCGGGTTGTGGGGTGCGGGGTTGGTGTGGGGTGGTGGTGCGTCTGACCGCGGGGTCGTCGTCAGTGGTGGGCCTGCTGGTGGTGTCGTGTTTGTCGTGGTGGTGGTGGTGTCGGGGGTGGTGGGTCGGGAGGTGTAGGCGGGGGGTGGGGTGCTGGCCCGGCTCGACGGGCCGCTTCCCGGCCCGGTGACCGCATCCGGGGCGACCGGGCCCGGGGTGACCTCATCCGCGGGAACGGGTGTGGGGGTGGTGGGTCGGGTGGTGTAGTCGGGGGGCAGGGTGCTGGCCCGGCTCAGGCTCGGCTCCCCACCGAGGGTGGTGGTGGGGTCGGGTTCGATGCCGGGGTTGGTGTTGGTGATGGTGGCGTTGGGCAGGGCGGTGCTGCTGGTGACCAGACTGCCGGTCACACCACCACCAGTCACACCGTTGCCAGGGGAAGTGCCGGTGCCGGTGGTGTCGTGTCCGTGTCTGTGTCCGTGTCCGGTGGTGGCGTCGATGAGAGTGGGGTGGGGTAGGAGCAGCCCGTGGGTGTGGAGGTGGTGCAGCAGAGATTCGGAGGTGAGACCGGCTAACGCACCGAACCCGCCGGAAGTGAAGTCGTAGCCGTTGGCCTGAGGCTGCCCGGTAGCGATGGTGGCACCGAGACCGGTGAGGAACTCATGCACCCCTTCCGCGACGAAACGGTAAACCGCGGCCCGTAACCCGGCCGAGACCGCCCCCCCACCATGAAACAGAATCCCCTCCGCGATCTGGGCCGCGGCCTGCTTCACACCGGCCACATCAAAACGAGCCGGGACCGGCACCCCGGCCATCACCTTCGCCACCACCCCATCCACCTGCCCCACCCCCAACCCCGCCCCCTCCTGCGAGACGGGCAACCCCGCCTTCTGCGAACCAGGCAACCCAGCCTCCTGCGAGACGACAGCGGGAGAGGTGAGATCCTTCTCCAACAACTCCTTCTCCGGCAACACCTCCGGCAACTTCTCCGGCAACTCCTTCTCCGGCAATGTGTGGGGCAGTGTCTCCGGCAGTGTCTCCGGCAACACCTTCTCCGGCAGTGTGTGGGGCAGTTTCTCCGGCAGTGTGTGGGGCAGTTTCTCCGGCAACACCTTCTCCGGCAGTGTGTCGGGTAGGTGGGGGTGGAGGTGGGGGGCGTGGTCGGTGTCGGCGAGGTAGGTGCGTAACAGCGCCGCGATTCTGTGGCCGAGTTTCTCCCACATCTTCTCCAACGGCAGGTGCAGCAACCCCCCGACCGTGCCGACCACCACCGCCATCACGGTGGACTGGTTGTTCCAGTGGGTGCGGTGATCAGCGAACTGGATCACCTGCACCAACGCGTCGAGACTGTTCTGCAACGCGATCCCCGTCACCACCGCCGTCGCGATATGACCAGCAGTGGAGACCAACAACTCCCGCAGCGTCTGCCCAGCCGCTTCCTTCGCCAACGTGATGATCGCCGCCGCCACATCAAGACCGATCAACCACGCCCACGTCAACGCCCACGCGATCGTGCTGATCAACAACAAGATCTCCATGATCGAAATCAACTTGACGTACTGCACCTGCAACCCGGTGTCCAACGTCAAATCCGCTAACCCGACCAACCCATCCGACAACAACGGCAGATACGCCTGATCACCCTGCACATACTGCGCTAACGCAACCCCCAACCGCCGCTGCGCCTGACCCGACCACGACGCATTAATCCGCGCCACCGCCGCCCGGATCTGCGGCACCGCCGCCAACACATCCCCCGAACCCGCACGCAACCCATCCGCCCACCCAAACAACAACTGCTCATTACCCGCCGGCCACTGCTCACCGGTCAACACCAAAAACAACCCACGCCACGCCGGCGGCACCACCAACTCATCCACACCCACCACCCCCAACCCACACCCACACCCACACCCAACAAACCCACTCCCCACACCCACGCCCAACACCACCCCCCACGTTCACCAACCACCCACCCACCACCAACCCGATGAACCCACCACCCCACCCAGCCGTGGCTAAGAAGACGAACAACCCCACACAGCCACCAGACGGGCAGGAGACAGACCATGACCAACACACCCACCGGCGCGACCACAACCGCTGAAGAAGCGGTCGCCCAACCCGGGGTCACCGAACTACAGCCCCGGCCGCGCCCGACTTCGACCGCGGATCTGTGGCAGACCGTCAGCGAGCTTGCCGGGCGCATCCCAGACGACGGCCTGCTGATGATGCGCATGGCCATCGACAGCGGCGAACCAATGACCGCGCTGACGATGATCGCCGAAGTCGTAGCGTCCGGACACCTGACGATCACCGCTCGAGAACAAGCCCGACTCAGCCGCCTTGCCCGGGCCTACCGGACCGACCCAGCACCCTACGACAAGGCGCAGCCCGTCGAACTCACGCCGCTGCCTTATGAGTTCGACGCGCCGGACTTGCAAGACGACTGGGCCGACTCAGCCGACGACCTTGCCATCCTGGCCGCCGCCGGCGCCGGACAGTTGCAGGGCGAAGACGGAGACGAGCCAACTCTCGTCCTACCCGACGGCCCGCTCACCGTCCGCGCACTCTGGCGCGTCACCCGCACTTCATCGCGCACCAGCACAGATATACGGCTCATCGAGGTCTCAACTGGTTCGGATCGAATCGCCGCAACCGCAGCCGCCATCACTGCCCTGGCCGACTACGGCGTACTGGTCCCCCGCGTCGAAGTCTTCGGCGAACACGACCAACTGACCCGCTACCAGCAGGCCGCTATGGCCGGCGCCGCCCTCGTCTGGATCGCCGAAGAACCGACACCGCCCACCCTCGCTCCAGTCTTCGACGGAGCCCACGACGGGGTCGGCTACTTCGACCCAGAACACACCACACTCACCGAAGACGACCAAGCCGCCGTCCTGCATTACATGCGCTCAGCAGACACCCTGCTAGCCGGCCCAGGCCGCCTCGATGACGTCATCACCGGCGATCCCAATTGTGTTCCGACTGACTACCGCACCGACGGCCAGTGGATCTGGTCCGCAGCCAGCGAGTACTACCTCGAACGACACGGCTTCGCACCCGACCTCGCGCTCACCAACCACGCCACCTCAGCGACACCCGCACCGACAAGTCGCCTTCAACGCCACATCGCCATGGAGACACTGCTAAACGCCGCCCGAGCAGCCCAGCCTCCGATCAGCGAAGCCACGGAAGACGAAACGCCGTCGTGAGCAAAGGCACGAACACACGCGATCACCAATGATTCCAACGCATTCGACTTCGTGACCGACGTGCCGAACTGGGACGCGAACCGTTCGGTCGTGCCCCATAGCTTCGGCCGCTCCAGCGCCATCGAGCGGGCCGTCGTCTGGATCGTCGCCTACCAATAGCCGTTGCGTGCCCCGGCCCGAGCCTCAGGCACCGCGGCTGCCGGCTGGTAGCGGGCTAGACCGTGGAACACCTCAACCACTGCCGCGACCGCGGTCTGGATGTCAACCGGCCGCCCAGGCGAGCCACGTCCTCGATGATCTCGGCCAGCTCACGCTGGCCATCGAACAGGGCATTGATCTCGCGTCGGATAGGTCGGCGGGAGGGTACTCGTGAAGACACGGGCGCAGCCCGTCCTGTCGCCGAGTTGGTAGGTCTTGAAGGAGCTTACGTCCGTCGTCGTTTACACCACGGCTGGGACGCGACGCCTGACGACCGGCAAGGTAAGCGCAATTCAAACTCCAACACCGTCTACCCCCGTTCCCTCAAGCAATCTGTTGCCAGACGGGCACAGGTACCCGATGGGAGCTGGACGTCCGCGGCCTCACCCGCGGCAGCGCACTGGCGCTCTCTTCCAGTTCGTCGGACCTAGTGCGTGGCCCCTGCGGCATGACGCCGTGGGTGAAGTTGGTCGGTTTGTCTAGTAAAGCGTTGGTGGTTGAGGTACCGGCTGTGGTGGGGTGCAGGGTGCCGTTGACTGTGACGATTTGGGCGTGCGCGTGGGCGAGCGGTAGGTGACGGAAGCGAGCGTCGGCAGGGTCGGGTTCGCGATCGCGCAGGCTGTTGACCCGCACCAATTCGTAGCGGTCGCCCGCGTCGTGGGCCAAGTGCAAGTCTCCGTTGATGTTGATCATCGTGACGGCGTGGCCTGGCCCGGCGGCCCGGGATAGAACAACTCGCGCCATCGACAGGTGCTGAGCTGCCTCGAGGTCCAGCGCGAGTTGGCGCCAGGATCTGATCGGTGTCCAGGGTGCGGTCGAGCCGCCGCGCCGGGTAGTGACCGCTGCATCGTCGCGGGTGGTTGCCGTTTGAACACCACCCGGGTGCAGCGTGTCGAAGATGTAGGCCTGCATGGCCAAGCATCGTTGGTTTGCGAGGTCGTTCTCACGCTGATCGGCGACAGCACGGCTGAGATACTCGCCATGCAGTTGCCGAGCCTCCTCGAACGCATTCCGCACAACGTCTTCGAAACTATGAATGGTCAATGATTGCAGCAGAATCGAGACCGGCGGCGACCCGATCACCAAATGTGGCGCCCGCGCCGAACCAGGTGCCGCTGCGGTCGACGGCTGGGGCCAAGTAGCGCTGGATCTGGCGGGCCGGGAAGGTGACAGTGCGGGGCTCGGAAGCTGGAGGGCAGAGATCTCTACAGTCAGCCGAGGTCCAGTGGACGCCGCCAGGTCGGGTGTCGCCGGGGCCGGCTGGCTCACGGCGTCGTTGCGCTCGACCGCTTGCGGAGCCTCTGTTTGGAGACGCAGCCGGGCCAGACGCTGCCCGTCGGGATCATGGTGACGGACAGCCTTTACCACGCGGGCACCGTCGGTCGCTGAAGTAACGCTCACTATCCATTCGCGGTTCACCCACGCCTGCACGGGCGTAGCCGCTTCGCTGCCGCTTCTCTTCGGCGAGTCCTCATGGAACAGCCGCCACATGCCCCGGTCATCGCTGAGCCTCATCACCTGGACCGCGTCCGGCAGCGCAGGTTCACCTGCGTCAAGGCGGGCGTTGGCGTCGGCCAGGACCAGATCGACGGGTAGCCGATCGAATTGGAAAGCGTCCATTTTATAGGAGAAAAGTTGGAGGATCGGCCGACCCTCGTGATCATCGACGGAGATCAACAGGCGTTTGCCGTCCATCCATGCGAGAACCGGCACATCGGGTAGTCCGAGGTCTATTGAATTCCACCGCGACGTCGGCGCCGGGCGCCAGATTCCATTTCTGTCTGTTCGGTTTGTCAGCGGGATTGCGTGTGGCAGCGGAGGTCGATTGTTCTCAACTTGATGCTGGGCTCTTGCCAGCAGACCGGCGCTCGCCCGGTGTTCCATCAGGCCCTCCGGCGGTACCGGGTTCGGATACAGCTCCACATGGGTTTCACCATCGGCTCCCTCGACGGCAGTGACCATATACCTGCCGTCGAACCAGAGCCGCACCCGGCGCCGAGGCTGATCAGTTGCCGAGGGCTCCCAATCCATGTCCGGG
Organism: Jatrophihabitans sp. GAS493; assembly: GCF_900230215.1. NCBI lineage: Bacteria > Bacillati > Actinomycetota > Actinomycetes > Jatrophihabitantales > Jatrophihabitantaceae > Jatrophihabitans > Jatrophihabitans sp. GAS493. The sequence continues at coordinate 4,569,578 of NZ_LT907982.1, forward strand.
TCTAGGCGCCACTCTCCCTTTTCATTGGTCAGTGTGGACATCTCGATGGAGTTGTCGAATGGCGCACGTCCTTGCCGGACTCGGTCTCGGGCACGATTGAGCCCCGCTCCTTCGTCGTTAAGCGCGCGCCGTAGATCGGGGGAGGGCGAGTAGTCGGTGACGGCGACGTGACTGAGACCTGATGGGTGGGTGTAGGCGTGGGCCAAGTGAGTGCCATCGAGCCAGACCGTGACCAACCGAAGCGCCTGCCCACTTCCCGAGCGCCACTCACGCCCCTTGGAATACAACTGCCAAGTGCCGCCCTCGTCGGTGCGGCGGGTGACTACAAGTGCGTTGGATAGCGCTTCCTCGCCCGCGGCCACTCTCGCCCGCACGACAGCCGTCAACAGTCCATTTCGCTCGACCCCGATGAGGCGCTCGGCATCGGCCAGCCACGCTAGGTCCGCGGTAGCGGTTGCGGTAGTAGCGACAGAAAAGGGGCGCAATCCTTCCTTGACCTGAGCTTCGACGGTCTGCTGATGCCACCACTGCAGCAACGCGACAGGATCGCGATCGAGGCGCAGATTGTCGCTGTCCAGCAGAATGCGGGGAATTACTTTTCCCTGGACCGCAGCAGACGGATCTTGGGGGCGGGGCTCGAGGGGGTCCTGACTGATGTCCGGGTCTTGGTCGAGCGGCGCACGTTGCCCGTGGGGGTCGAAGACCCAGCTGACGTGAGGCGCGCCGGGAGAGGTGCGCCCTCGGGAAACCGTACGGAGGTAAGCGACAGCGACCACCGTCTGGAAGTAGCTGACCGCGGCCGGCAGCGCGCTGCCGTTCTCATCGACCTGGCCGGTCTGGACGCTCATCTGCGTGGCGATGTCATGGAGCAACCGCGCGCTCTGTTCGCCGAGACGTCCCAGACTCTTGACCGCGAGCACCAGTGCGCGGGCTTCCAGACTGGAAATGACCTGCTTCAGCGCCGCACGGTGATGCGCCGGTACCTCACCAACCTGCTCGTGTACCGGCAGGAACCCGAACGTTCCGCTCTCCCAGGCGATCGGCTTGGGTTTTGGCGAGGCCGGCGGCCCCGAGGTGACAGCAGACGCTGGGACAGCGACCGACTCCACTAGCGCATTCGGATTGTCGTACTTGCCGGATCGTAGGGTCACGAACGCCTTGTCCCGTGACTTCATGAACTCGTCGTGCAAGACCGCGCGTTCGACGTGCTGGCGTGCCGCGTCGTCGTTGAGTACCACATGCCGATGCCACAGCCCAGCTGAATTGGCCGACTGACCTATGAGCGCCGCCTCCATTCCTACTGTGGCGATGACAATCGTCTCGAGCGAGGGGACACCACCGGCACCGATGTCCCGATTCGTGCTGGCGATTGCAACTCCGTCGACCGCTACCGAACCGTCCGGCGTGACCGTCGCTGTGGTGATGTGCGTCGGCCACCCGGGCAGTCCGAACGGTCCCACCTCGCCCGGGCCAGGCTGGTACGCCGAGGCTGGGATTGTCGTCATGATGTCAGCGGCCCATCGCAGGCCGAAGAGCCTGAAGAGCTCCACGACCCGGGGTTGCGTGAACTGAACTTGCCCAGCCTCAACTTGGGCCAGTCGTTCCTCCAGATTGATCGTCACCTCCGGCTTGGAAGGGTCGATCCTGATCGACGAGAGGTCCGTGGCTGCCGTCGGGGCGTCGAGGTCGTCGTTGGCCTCCCGCCATACGCGTACGGCCTGCTCCACCTCCTGACCCAAGCCGGAGCGGGTTTCGGTCGGGGCGGGCACCTCGCTGTCTGAGAGTCCATCGGTCGGCGGCCCGAGAAGGTCCTGGACTTCGCTGACCCATACTGCAGACTTGGCTTGCATGTAGGGGTTGCGCTCGTGCGCCGGAAGACTGTCCTGAACAATCAGCGTCTTCAACCGGGCCGCATGCCGGCTCAACCGGCCCAGTTCTGATATCGCTACGTTTGCCTGCAACTTCGTCTGTCGCAGCTGGGTCAGACGCTCTATCCAATCCGGGAGATCTGCTGCCGTTACTCCGGCCGGCAACGGCAGCCGGTCCCCCACAGGACCAAGCGTGGATGATGTCTCCCGAAGTTGGTTCAGCACCTGCTGTGCCCGCCTTCGCAGCTCGACGACGTCCGTCTGGTGGCGCCGGATTCGACCTCGAAGCCACCCACTGGTGTCGCGCCGCTCGAGCGCCCGCACGCGGCGTAGCGCGTTCCTGTGGGCTCCCGAAAGATAGTCCGCACGCTGAACGGTAGTAAGTACAGGGGTGGTATCCCGATCGACCGTAAGAAACAGTCGCAGATGCTCAACCCACAGCAGCATCCGCTGGTACCCGTCCGGATCCATGGGGCTGGTATAGCTCAGAGCGGCCGTGACCCAGGCGGGCCGGAGGGTGTCGTCATGCCGGTACACGTGGATGGTCGCGGCCTGACCGGGGTTACGTTCGAAGGTGATCCAGCCGGGAGTGTGGAACGCAATGGTTACGCCCAGGATGTGCGCGGTGCGGTCGATGACGACGTCGTAGAGATCGCTCTTCCATGTTTGCTCGCTACCGCCGAAGCGGATGGAACGGTCGACTATGGCGGTAGCCGTGACGTCATCAGGAAATGTGCTTCGGTGCGCCGTCAACGCCACTGCCAGGCTGGCATAGAACGCGTCGGGTGCAGCTCCAGCCTGCTGGTCCAGCTGACTGCCCGGCGCGGGAGGAGCAAGGTCATTACGCAGAAGATGCTCGATGTGAGGCAAGAACCAGTCGGCCAGCACGGCACGGACACCGGCGATCGCAACGTGGGTGTCCAGGGTGTCCCCTAGCGACACCCCATGGGCGGACAACACCTGGGCCAGGAACTGAGCAGAGAGCGTCGAGACGAGTGTCTCCGGCCAGCGGTCACCGACACGCTGAACATCGCCGACCAGCAATCCGACTGCCGGCCGAGGCTCGGTCCGCAGCTCAGGAGGTGGAGCAGCCCGCGCACCGCTGACGGTCTGAGGATCGCTGGTCGGAATTGCTGCGGCGCGTGAAGGTCCGGGGGTGGGTTGGGACGCGCCGTGGGTGGGGTTGGTGGGGTGGTCGAGCTGGTTGGTGACGGGGTTGGTGGTATTGGTGACGGGGTGGGAGACGTGGTCTGGGGTGATGATGCGGGCGGATGCGTTGTAGGCGAGAGATAGGTGGGTGAAGCGGTGGTCGTGAAGGTCCGGTTCATTGTCGAGTAGGTCGTTGACTGGGACGTGTTCGGGGTGGGTCCCCCTGTCGTGGATGAGGTGGATGTTGTTGTGGTAGTTGAGTAGGCCGAGTGCGTGGCCTGGGCCGGTGGGTCGTGAGATGAGGACTTCGGCGAGGGAGCCGTGGCCGGCGGCGTGGAGGTTCTTGGCGAGGGCGTGCCAGGACGTGATGGGCGTGGTGCCGTCGCTGGGGCGGGGGGTAAGGGCGGTGTCGTCGCGGGTGATGAGGGTGCGGACACCGTCGGGGTGCAGGTGGTTGGTGATGTTGGCGAGCATCGCCAGGCAGCGTTGAGCGTCGGGGTCTTTCTCTTTCTGATATTCGGCAGGGAGTTGCAGGTACTGCCTATGTTGATTCACGGCTCGTTCAAACGCGGAGTTCACGATCCGGGTTAACTCCGCCGCCCCTGCTGCCTCATCCACTGGTTCCGGTGTCTGCTCTGGGTTTGCGAGACGGCGGCGTTTCGGTGCCGGTGCGCGCGTGTCGGAGTCAGACTCCGACCCGGAGTCAGACTCTGCCCCAAGGTCAGACTCTGAGTCTGGGCCTGTGCTCGTGTTGGTGGCGAGCCAGGCGGCGTGGTGGGTGTTGGTGATGGTGTCGTGGACGATCCGGATGTGGTTGTGGGCGCCGGGATTGAGGGTGCTGAGCTCACTCAGGTCAGTGTCGCTGTCACCGTCGTTGATGGTGTCTCTGTGGCCCTCACCGATGGCGCCGGTGGTGGTGTAGGTGTCGGTGTTGAGGTCGAGCAGGTAGGCCAGCAGTGGCGGGAGAATCTGTTCGTGGTCGGCTGACCACCCAGGCCCACGAAGGCGGGTGAGTAGGGCGGCCGGATCCGGAGAGGAGAGGTAGTGCTCGTACACCGGTTTTAGGAGAGGGGTGAGGGTGAGCTGGGCGTGGTCGAGGGCGGGGGTGACGGTCATCAGCTGGTCAGCGGCCCAGGCCCGGATCGCGCCGACTCTGGAGCGGTCGATGCCGTGAGCGTCGAGGAACTGCGGGGTGAGCAGCCTGGTAATCGCCTGGTCCCACTCGTAGCCTTCCACCACGGAGAGGTATACAGCCAGTTCGTCACCGGCCAGGACGGTACGGGTCGGGGTGAACCCCGACGCTGGTTCGCCGAGGACGGTTAGGCGGTGATCGATCGCGTGGGGGTAGCCGGCGAGCACCTCGATCTCCTCCGCGGTGACCCGTTGCGACGGGTGGTTCTTAATCCACGGCCCGTTCGGGTCACGCCGATCAGGCATACGAATCTGTACCGATCCATCCGGCCACGCCGACACCAGCACGGTGTCGCCCTCGCTCACGTCACCGTCGCCCAACCCAAAGACCCGCGTCCCGACCACCACACTCACACCCGCAGCCCCAAGACGCTCCACAGTCACTGGGACACTCACCGCCCCGACCAATGGCAGCCCACTAGCCTTGAGCGAGCCGCCACCCATCATCGCCGGGTCCGGGCCCACATTTGGGCCATCACCCACCTCCGCATCACCCACCTCAGCATCACCCACCACAGTGACGTCACCGACGGCCGCAGGCCGACCTTCGGACAACGCCGGCGACAGCTGGTCAATGACCTCTGGGTGCCCCCGCAGCACCTCGATGAAGTCCACCCGCGCCTGTGACAGCACCCGCCACGCGGCGTCGGACGCACTGCGCACCGATACAACACCGGACGCGGAAACGGACAACATCACCGCGTCACCGTGCTCATAGACCAAGCCGAGCTCCGTGAGAGGGACGCTTCGCGACTTCCCGCCGGCAGAGAACGTGACCCGAAGCTTCTTGCCGTACTTGGTGGTCAGCTGAGTCACGTTCACGGCAAGTGACACGCTGTTGGCGGGCGCCAGCGAGTAGTCATTCATTGCCAGACGAGATTTCGCGAGCTGGGTAAGGGAACGGCGCCCAAGGAGATTACGTAAGGCCGCAATGGCCATACTTGAGTAGGAGACCCGAGTTGCTGACGCCGACCAGGGTGTCTTGGCTCCAGGTGCGCTGAAGAACCTGACAGCGCCCGCGTCGGGGCCATCGGCGGTGACCTCGACCAGTATCAGCACGCCGGCGAACGCCGCTCCGAAAGTCGGCTCTCGCGAGCCGGAGGACGAGCCGGCCTGGAACTGAGCGTCCGAATCGAGGGTGTGCTCGAACACGACGTGACTGCGATCGCGGCGCGGCTGCTCAGCGGCCTCTCCTACCTGAACGGTCGCCAGCTTGGGCACGGTTACCTCGCCCGCCGGGTCGAGACGGACCTCCCGGGCGCGAATCGGTCGCACCGGTCGGTTGCGATACGGTCGGTTCTGCCCGTCGGGTGCCGTCGGCTGGAAAGCCGCGGCGGGGGTAGGGTCGTGGACTCCCTGGCCGTTCTTGATGGAATCTCGCGCAGCGTCGTCCAAGTAGTCCGGTGTGCTGTCGGATACGAATACGCGCCCATTGGCGTCCCGGGCGACGATGCGGACAGCGGTTCGGCCTGGAAAGTTGGTGACGAAGACATGCCCGGACTTCGGCCCATCCCGGCCACCCGGCGCTGCCCGAGAGCGGCTATCGCCCAGAAAATAGACAGCAGTCGTCCCAATGAGCCGAATCGGTTGGGCCATCGTCTGACCGCCAGCGGGCCCTAGCCGGGGATCGCTTTCGGCAAGTCGTTGTCCCGCGTATCGTTCTGCCTCCTGCTTGACCTTGTTCCGCTCAGCGGGGCTCAGCGAAGGGGCTTTCAGGTGCGGAGTGTTCAGCGGATCCTGCAGGTCGAGCGACCAGGTGGGCGTAGCGTCGCGGTCGTAGAGACGGGTCTCGCCAGTGGCCACGGAGACCCACAGCCAGACCCTTCCCGATACATTGTCCAGTGCCGAGAAGGAGACGGAGTGGCCAGCACCGACACTGACGTCCCGCTCCTTACTGACGGGTCGTGGTATCAGGTAGTGCTCGGCGCTGTCGATCGGGGCCAGTCGGTCACCGAAGCGCGCGCCGGATGGGACCACCACACCATCCACCATCCACCGGCCGCCACCGATGTCGCGAGTTCGCGCGGCAGTGAGTTGACCCTGGGTACGCCCCGACACCTTGTCGATGCCGGCGAGGGTGCCGCCTACGCCGTCACGAAACCATTTCAGCTGGATGTCGGGATGCGTCAATTTTCGGCTGGTCGACCACGGTGTTGTCGCGAGTTCAAGCCTTGGGTTGACATTGAGCTCGCGGATTCGGATATGCGCCTCGCCAGGTGTCATGGTTACCGCAACGTAGTCGCCGGGCTGACGGTCGGCGAAGTTGAAGTGCTGCTCGTATGCCTTCTCCTCAGGCCTCATGCCGATTCTCATCGCGGCGCCAACCCCGCTACTTCTGGTCAGGCGGACGACAGCGGTGTACGCGTTTTCGGGAGCGATGTCGCGATCGGAGCGGATCGCCTCGCGCAGGCGATATAGCTCGGCCAACCCGCCTGCCTTGACGGTCCCGTCTTCCGCAACATCCGTAGTGAGTGCGGTGATCGTGGCCGGGTCGATCGGGTGATCCAGCGGAATCGTCCAGATCGGCTCGATGCCCTGGTCGACACCGTTGAAGATGATGATTCCGTGGGTCTCTGGGTCGATCTTGGCGCGGACGCGTTTGCCCTCCCAGCCGGGCTTGCCGAACAACTGAGCAAAGCGGCGCCGCCCCGGCAGATGGATCCACCCACGCTCACGGATCGTGAGTTCGATGGTGGGATGGGCGTCGTTCAATGCGATGGGGCTCGGCGTCGTGTTCAACGGTCGGTGTGCGGTGGCCAGTGAGTCAGGCACCGACCAGGCAGCCTGAAAGCGACGACCGCCCCGGTCGAGGATGTGCACAGTTGGGGCACCGGGCAGATCTAGGTTCTCGTCCACGATCAGGAGTTCGTTCTCGTCGATATCGAAGACATAGGTATTGATCCCGAGAACGCGTGCGGCCCGCGTGATGAATAAGACGTCGGCGACCACGTCCTCGCCGTCCGCGCGAATCGCTGCGGACGGGTCGATGATCTCGTGATCACCCACCCTCACGCTCGTCGTGGTGGCAGCGGCGGCGACGTGTTCACGGAGACCGGTGGCGATGGCTGCGCGGGTTCCGTCTCCCGTCAGCACTCCTCGTGCCTGCAGCCAGTGCACATTCAGGAGGTCAGCGAACACGCTGGCCGGATCTGCGGGCCCCTCGTGGTTATGCGTGACATATCGGCTACCGCCGCCTGGAGTCAGATCCGCAGTGGTCGCCTCAACCGGAACGCTGTTCAGCGGACTGCGGTCGATCACATCACTGTGGGTTGTCAGCCAGGTCTTCTCTTCGTCATTGAGGGTGCTGGTCTTGACGATGTCGCTGCCCTTGAAATCGGTAACGGGCGTGCCGTCACTAGTGAGGAATCGGATGCTCACCGTGTCCTCACCCGCACGGAGGCTCACGGCCGCCGCGTCCCACGCCAGGTCAGTCACCGGCCGGAGGTTCAGCGGGCGATTGCCGGCACCAAGACGCAGTGTCTTGGTATTAGGCCGCGGCAGTATCAGGGTGTGCGCGCCAGGCAAAGCCAGGCTGTCATCGGTGAGGGCCCGGTCCCGCAGCGACTCGACGCGGCGGTCGACCAGCCAGATTGACCAGAGCGGTTCGCCGTTGCCCCACGCCCCCATTCTCGGGTCGTGAGGGTCGCCGGTGCTGTAGCCGACGACACTGCCGTCGGGACGGGTCTGCAACTGAAGCCCGCTGATCTGCGAATCGCTGATTCGCACTGTTTGTTGCCCGTCGATGGTCACGGGCAGACCAGTCGATATGTCGGTGAGCACGCCCTCCGAGTCCGGCTTCGCGTAGACGGTGGGATGCTCGCTGGTCGACAACATCGGCGTGAAATCGGCCGATGCTGCTTTCGGTCTGACCGGTGCAGTGACGTGGTTGCCGATCGCGTTCACGTCACGGCGCAGGAAATCGACCTGCCGGGAGCCGACGCCCTGCGTAGGAACCCACGTGGAGGCCCCGATCAAGTCAGTGTCGCCGACGGTCGCCTTACGCGCCTGGGTGGTTCCGTCTGCGGCGTCCACTGCCAGTATCACCGTGTCACCCACGCTGAACCGACCGTCGCCGACCGTACCGATCCGCACCGTGTCCAGGCCGCCGTCGATTCCGAAGCCCATACTGAGGTCCAAGACGAGGTCTGGACCGTCGGCGCGTACTGTCCGGGCCACGCTCAGATGCCCGCTCGGTGTCCAGGACTCGTCGCCGGAGTCAAGCCGGTTCTGTGCGAGTTCGATCGCTTCGATACGCGCCCGTCGACCTCTGACATCAACGAGATCAGCATCCGAGACCCGGACATTCACCGATGGGACCGCCCACAGCGGGATTCCGGTCGCCGGGTCGTCGTGCTCACTGAACACCACCACCATCCGCTCAGCCGACATCAACTGCAGCCGTACCGAGGAGTGGCTGAACTCCCGGCCGAGCAGGATGCGCCCCTGTACGCCAGGGTCACCGAGGCGACGACCCACCGCAACATATCCGTCGTGATCGACGGTCGCGTTGATCACCGGACCCATATGTGGGTCCAAACGCACCGCCTCCTCATGAGCCCCAGTTGGCCTGCTCGCGCCCGCCACTGCCGGGGAAGACTCCGGGTTGGCACCAGCAATAACCTCGTGGCCGTGCCCGGCGCCGCGGCCACGTCCCGGGACGCGTCGCCCAGCGCTAGCACGAGTCGCTCCGGCGCCCCTACCCCGTCGAGCGCGCTCGCTCGTACCATCCCGGCCACCACCGTTCGGGCGGTCTGCGCTACTGGCGTTGTCAGCGAGGTGTCGGAATCCGATGACAGTGGGGACGTGGTTTGCCCATGTTTTCCAGGCGTGTTCGGCGGCGGCTTCTCCGTTCACCGATATGTTCGGGTCAAAGGTGGCGACGTCGACTGGGAGGATCGGTCCAACCAGTTCGGGTGTTGGGTCATCGCCGTTCTCGGGTAGTGCGCGGGCCCAGTTGCTAGGTATGTCGGCGGCGGGCAGGACGTGGCCGGTGTCGGTGGTCCTGGTCCCGGCGGCGAGGCCCTGTAGCTGCTGAGGGCCTTTGACGGTGAAGGCCCAGACCTTTCCTTCGGGCGCGGCGGCGACCCGATCCAGCAATCTTGCTACGGGTTTCGTCAGGGGGGCGGTCTCGCACGCCAGTAGCACCACCGGCCGGGAAGCACGCGGGTCAGCTCTCTGCACCAGCGCGACGATCTCGTCAGTGCCTAAGACGGTGTCGCCGTCCAGACGGATTCCGCCGCGAGTGCCGATACCGACGATCGTGAACTCATCGGCGCCCATATCTACGCGAGCCCGGGTGTAGACCCGAGCTAGATCGGTCAGAGACTGGTCATGGTTGGCGCCGACGACGAGAGTGCGCCCACCGTCGACCAGTCGTAGGCCGCCGCTGCGGATCAGAGCGCGGAAGCGCTCGGCGGTTATCTTCAGCGGCGGGCGCCGCTCGGCCACCGAGCCACCATGTGAACGGGCTGCGCCCCTTGGCTCATCCTTTCCTACCCGGCGGCGTTTCGGTGCGGGTGCCGCGGAAGAAGTACCGGCTGGTCGATGGCCGGGTTGTGGTGCGGATGGTCCGCCCGCGACCAGCGGGTTGGCGTCTACTGTCAGGGTAGCGACAGCGGTTGTGTCGGCTAGCCAAGCTGCATAGTGCTTGGTGTTGTCGGCGACGATCCGGATGTGGTGGTGTCCGTGACCGTTGAGGATGCTGACGTCTGAGTTGGTGGCGGAGATGTCGAAGGTGTCGATGCGCAGGTCGAGCAGATACGCGGCCAGCGCCGGCAGGACGATCGCATGATCCTGAGTCCACCCTCCACTGCTTAGCTTTGCAGGCAGTGCGATCGGATCGGGGTGCGTGAGGTAGTGCTCGTAGACCGCTTTGAGTACGTTCCCACGGGGGTCGATGCGCAGTTCGTCGATGGCCCGCATCAGCGGCAGAAAACGTTGGCTCAGTGCGGCACGGAGAGCGGACTGGCCACCGGCGACGATGTCGATGCCGTGGGCGAAGAGGAACTCGACAGTAAGGGCACGGGTCATCGCCTCGTCCCACCGGAACGTTCGCCGACCTGTCCGGTATACGTCCAGTACCGTACCAGCGAAATCCATCCGGGTCGCGTGCGCCCGTTGCGGCCGAGCGGCGAGCGCGGGGGGGCGTCGCAGGTCGATGGCACCCTCGCGGGTGGCGGACAGTACCTCGACTCGGTTCGGCTCGACTCGCGCAGCGGACCGGTCGATCCGCCAGAGCCCGTACGGGTTCGCGGGGTTAGGCGTGCGGACTTCGATCGTGCCGTCACCGTGCACCGACATCAACCCAGCGCGACCCACGGCCGCATGGATCATGTCCACGAACACACCGTCAATAAGCGCACCAACACCAACACCGACGCCGGTGGGACCGGCGGCTTCAGCGGTGACTGGGAAGCTGACCGCCCCCAGCGGCGCCAACACCCGCACCGCCGTAGCCCCGGTCACCTCGGCTAGGGCGACGTCGGCAGCGGCAGCGGCGGCGACGGCGTCGAACCCCCGAGCCCCGGTGGCCAATAGGCCCACCCCCGACGGGAACACCGCAGCACGGCGACTGCGTTCGAGGATCTCTTTGGCGGCATGGGTCATCTGCACTGCGGTCGAGTTCGCCGCGGCCGCAGCCAACGTGATGTCCCTGGTACCGGGGCCGGACCAGTACGGTCGGCCGGTGGCAGGGTTATCGTCGGCACTGAAATAGGTGACCGCGCCGTTGTCGTTCGGTTCGCCATGATGGACGGGTTCGCTGATATTGACTTGCACCCGTATCACGGTGTGGGCGAACGCCGGGCCGAAGGAGTCCGTCGCAACGCCCGCCGGGTTGACGAACCGGCCGTGCTCGTCCAGGGTTTGCTCGAACACGAGATGCTTGCCGTCACCCACCGGCGACTCAACCCCGGACGCGGTCTTTACTACACTCAACATCGGCAAGATCGCCGGCGGATGCGGGATGCGTTTAGGCCGGTCCGGTGCGGTTTTGGTCAAGTCGGCGCCACCGGTGCGGTCGATCCGATCCGGGTGGGTCGCGATCCGTCGGCGCTGCTCAAAACTCTCGCCGACCACCGGGTCGGTGGCGACGAAGGATCTCCCGCCGTCATCGCGTCCCACGAGACGGATAGTGGTCTGGTCAGGAAAGGTCGTTACTGACACGACGCCTGTCCCCTGAGGGTCGCTCCCTCCGGGTGCCGGTCGCAATGGATCGTCGTCGGTAAGGGAGAAGCGCCCAACCCCGTCGACGGTGACCACCGGCCGCATAACCGTCCAGCCTCCGTTAGGAGCAAATCGCGGATCATTCAATGCTGCCTGGTGCCCAATGCCGCCTCCGACCCTGTCGATGGCCGCCAAGGACAACAGGTACCCCTTCCGTATCCAGGTCTGTTGCCCCACCGGATCGCTCAAGTGATCGTGCGACCTCCACGCAGCAGAGACTCCCGTCACCACACCCGCGTCGTCCTCTTGCACGTCTAGCCCCGTGAAAGTGACCACCGAGCTGCCCGGGGCCACGCTCACCACCACGTACTGCCCGACCTCGCGCCCTGGGAAGGAATACCTCTGAATACGGCCGCTTTGACCGCCAAGACCGATCCGAGGTGGATCGTCGCGCTCACCGTCGAGACGGGCGACGGCGGTGTAGGCACCTGGCGGCGACAGCACTCGGTCAGCAACGAGTAACTCGCGGATACCCATTGGCCGCAAGTCGACCTTCTGTAGCTCAGCGAGTAGGTGTGCGGTGATCGGACGATCCAATGGCACCGTCCAGACCGGATCGTGCCCCTGGTCGATGCCGTTGAACACCACCACACCGTGCGTTGCCGGATTGACCTGCAACCGCACCCTCTTTCCTACCCAACTCTCGGGCACATCCAGCTGGGCGAACCCTTGGACCGCGAGTATGTGGATCCAGCCACGCTTGCCGATCGTGACCTCGATGGTCGGGTGGACCTTCGAGAGATGCACCAGTCCAGCCGACGCGCCTGTCGGCCGCTGACCACCAACCGAATCCGTCGTGGTCGCTGCCGAATCCACCTCACTGCGGTCGATCACATCGTCGTGGTCGATCAACCATTCTCTCTGCTCAGCATTGAAGGTGCTTGATTTGACGATCTCGGTGCCGTCAGCTCCCGTCACGATCTGGCCGGCATCGTCGCCGAGTCGGAAGCGGATGGTGACAGTTGATTGCCCGAACGGAAGCGTGACGATGGCGAAGTCCCAGGCCTCTGCATCGACCACGAATCGATGCCGTGGCCCACCCGGCGCCGTCAACGTCAGATGGGAATCGTCACCAACCCTCGGGATTATGAGGGTGTGAGCCCCGGGTCGAGCCAGCGTGTCATCGAATGGGGCTCGTTCCTTTAAGGCCGCCAGACGGTTGTCGACCAGCCACATCGACCAGTGGGGATCATCGTTGGCCCAGCGGTTCCTGCTATAGCCGACGACGCTGCCGTCCGGGCGATTCTGGATCTCAAGGAGAAATGCCTTCGGCCCAAACGGCACGGATTCGGACCGGTCGCGCACGTGAACTCTGCCGTCTGCGCCGGAGACCTCCTCATAGATCGGGTAACGTGCAATATCCGCCGTCGGGATGACACGAGTCGATGCTTTGGTTGGTTTGGAATTCGTGGCTGCGGCCCGGTTCGCGATGGCGCTTCCGTTTCCTCGCAGGAAACTGACCTCGCGTTGTCCGACGGCAGCAGCCTTCTGCCAGGTCGCAACGTCATCAAGGCGGCGGACTTGGGCGACCCCCGTGGTGACCTCCACCGCCAGTAGGGCCTCGTCGCCAGCCCGAAAGGATCCAGCGACGCCACCGGTTTCGTCGTGCTGGACCGACCCGATCCGCACCGGGCTTTCGCCCAGGTTCACGACCAGCTCGTCCCCGCGTGTCCGTACTATCCTGGCGATAGCCAGATGCCCGAACGGGATTACCTCATCATCATCATCGTCGAGCTGGGACCGGGCCATGGCCGCCACGCGATCATCCCGCACCTGATGTCGTGTGTCTGCGATCATCGTGGCCGTCACCCTGATATTGCCTGAGGGATGTGACCACTCCGGCAAGCCGCTGCTATCGACGCGGTCGCGAGCACTGAACAACGTGATCGTATTGTCGGCCGAATTTAGCTGGAGGCGCATCGGCATCCTCGCGAACGGTTTTCCCACTTGGAGACGGCCGACGACGTCTTCGTCGCCGAAGCGATGGCCGAAGACCAGTACCCCGTTGCCGTCCGTTGCCGCAGTAATGACAGGGTTCGTCTCGCGATCAGGGTGGATCGACAGCGTCTGGTCGTGCGCACCATCCGGTCCACCAATAGGCCGGGTCGTGCCACCCATCTGAACGCCACCGACCGATTGGTGTGAGGATGGTCCGATCGTGGTCGCCGCCGACGCGGCCTCGCCGGACCGGTTGACGACGTCACGGTGGGTGGTCAGCCATACCTTCTGGTCCTCATTGAAGGTGCTCCGTTTGACAAGCTCGCGGCGATCCGCGCCGATCACGGGTACCTCTGCGCCGTCGCCCGTCCGAAAGCGGACCGTGGCCTGCAACGTGTTCACTGGAAGTGTCACCAAGGCAAAATCCCAGCCGCCCACAGGAATGTCCATCAGCTGGAGTCCGCGTTGCTCGGCGCCGGGCGCGGCCAACGTCAACCTGCGACCATCACCGACCCTGCTGATGATGAGGGTATGGGCTCCGAGTGGAGCGAGTGTGTTGTCGGTGGAGGCCTGCGTCAGCAACGTCTGAAGGCGGTTGTCGATCAGCCACATCGACCAGTGCGGGTCGCCGTTGGCCCAGCCGTCTTCGCTGTAGCCGACGACGCTGCCGTCCGGACGTGTCTGAGCCCGAACCGGTCGGTTCGCCCGTCCCAATGGTATCGGGGTCGGGTAGCCAGGAACCTTGAGCGCGCCGCCGGAGTCGGTGACCAGCGACTGAATCGGGTGGTGCTGGCCGTCCAGCATCGGGATGACATGGGTGGATGCCTTCGGCGGTCGGGACGGCACCGTCGCTGGACGGTTCGCGATGGCATCTGGGCGCTCACTCAAGAATTTGACGACCTGCTGTCCCACACCGGCGCCTGGGTACCAGACCGCACCTTCATCGATGCGGCGAACCTGGGTGGTTCCCCGGGCAGTGTGCACCGCCAGCAGCACGATGTCGCCAGCCCCAGGACGGTCACCCGCGTCGACCGTTTGACCGTCGTTGACCCGTCCGATCCGCACTGTGTGGCCACCCAGATCCACCACGAGCTCGTCCCCTCGTGTTCGGACGACCCGGGCGATAGCCCGGTGCCCGATCGGGGTAACCGTGTCATCGTTATCCGCGAAGCGTGATCGGGCCATGCCCGCCTCGAAATCGTCTCGTACTCGGTTCCGATCCCGGGCCAGAGCAAAGTCCATCTGCGTGGCCCGAATTCCAACCGCTGAGCGCGACCACTCCGGTAGACCGCTTCCGTCGGTGCGATCGTTGAGGCTGAACAGGGTAATCGTCTTAGCCCCCGCGTTCAACTGCACCCGCACCGGCGTCCTCGCGAAGTGCGCACCCAGCTCAACCCGCCCGACGACTCGATGATCGCCTCGGGAAGCGGTTCCGTAGTGCAGCGTGCCGTTGGCGTCCGTCGTAGCGACAATGACCGGGTTTCTTGATACATCAGGCTTCATCGCCATGGTTCGCTCGTGGGCGCCATCCGGCCTTCGCGGCGCTTCCGCACCGTCTCTCGTACCCACTCTCGCACTGGACTCGCCCCCCGTGTTCAGCACGGTGTTGTTGCTGCGGCTGGGGTTGTTGGCGGGGTCGGCGAGGTGTCGGAGTCCGGTGGTGGTGTGGATGTGGGGGGCCCAGGTGTTCCAGTTGTGGTCGGCGGTGGGGTGTCCGTGGGTGGTTTTTCGGGGGTTGTGGGTGGTGATGTGGGTGGGGAGGAGGGGGCCGAGGGTGTCGGTTCGTGGGGTGCGGAGGGTGCGGTGGACGGCGCGGTTCCAGGTGCCGGGTTCGGCGACGGTCCCAATCCCGATCCCGGTGGGGGTAGTGGTGGGTGTGGTGGTGGGGGTGGTGGTGGGGAGGAGGTGTCCGGTGGGGGTGGTGTGGAGGGTGGCGGCGAGGCCTTGGAGTTGTTCGGGGCCTTCGCCGGTGAAGGCCCAGACTTGGCCGTGGGGGGCGGCGGTGGTGCGGCGTAGGGATTGGGTGAGGGGTTCGGCCAGGTGCGCGGTGTCGCAGGCCAGTAGCACGATCGGGAGGGTGGTGGGGTTGATGTGGGTGATCAACGCGGCGAGGTGGGGTGCGGTGAGGATGGTGTCGTTGTCCAGTCGGATCCCGCCGTGGGCGCCGATACCGACGACGGTGAACTCCTCAGCGCCCATCCGGGTCCGGTCCTCGGTGTGCGCGTCGGCCACCTCGATCAGGGACGGGTCGTGCCTGGCCCCGACGACCAGGGTCCGCCCACCCCCGACGATTTGTAGGTCACCGCTTTGCAACAACCCACGGATACCGGCCCGCACCGACGCCGTATCCCCGACCAACACCCCCGCCCGCCCCGACCCCACATGACCCGGATTGATATGCCCCGGATTGTGGGGTGAGGGCCCCGCATGACCCGGCCCAGCATGACCCGACCCCACATGACCCGGCCCCGCATGACCTGGCCCAGCATGTCCCGGCCCCGCATGTCCCGGCCCAGCATGTCCCGGCCCAGCATGACCCGGGTTGTGGGGTGCGGGGTTGGTGTGGGGTGGTGGTGCGTCTGACCGCGGGGTCGTCGTCAGTGGTGGGCCTGCTGGTGGTGTCGTGTTTGTCGTGGTGGTGGTGGTGTCGGGGGTGGTGGGTCGGGAGGTGTAGGCGGGGGGTGGGGTGCTGGCCCGGCTCGACGGGCCGCTTCCCGGCCCGGTGACCGCATCCGGGGCGACCGGGCCCGGGGTGACCTCATCCGCGGGAACGGGTGTGGGGGTGGTGGGTCGGGTGGTGTAGTCGGGGGGCAGGGTGCTGGCCCGGCTCAGGCTCGGCTCCCCACCGAGGGTGGTGGTGGGGTCGGGTTCGATGCCGGGGTTGGTGTTGGTGATGGTGGCGTTGGGCAGGGCGGTGCTGCTGGTGACCAGACTGCCGGTCACACCACCACCAGTCACACCGTTGCCAGGGGAAGTGCCGGTGCCGGTGGTGTCGTGTCCGTGTCTGTGTCCGTGTCCGGTGGTGGCGTCGATGAGAGTGGGGTGGGGTAGGAGCAGCCCGTGGGTGTGGAGGTGGTGCAGCAGAGATTCGGAGGTGAGACCGGCTAACGCACCGAACCCGCCGGAAGTGAAGTCGTAGCCGTTGGCCTGAGGCTGCCCGGTAGCGATGGTGGCACCGAGACCGGTGAGGAACTCATGCACCCCTTCCGCGACGAAACGGTAAACCGCGGCCCGTAACCCGGCCGAGACCGCCCCCCCACCATGAAACAGAATCCCCTCCGCGATCTGGGCCGCGGCCTGCTTCACACCGGCCACATCAAAACGAGCCGGGACCGGCACCCCGGCCATCACCTTCGCCACCACCCCATCCACCTGCCCCACCCCCAACCCCGCCCCCTCCTGCGAGACGGGCAACCCCGCCTTCTGCGAACCAGGCAACCCAGCCTCCTGCGAGACGACAGCGGGAGAGGTGAGATCCTTCTCCAACAACTCCTTCTCCGGCAACACCTCCGGCAACTTCTCCGGCAACTCCTTCTCCGGCAATGTGTGGGGCAGTGTCTCCGGCAGTGTCTCCGGCAACACCTTCTCCGGCAGTGTGTCGGGTAGGTGGGGGTGGAGGTGGGGGGCGTGGTCGGTGTCGGCGAGGTAGGTGCGTAACAGCGCCGCGATTCTGTGGCCGAGTTTCTCCCACATCTTCTCCAACGGCAGGTGCAGCAACCCCCCGACCGTGCCGACCACCACCGCCATCACGGTGGACTGGTTGTTCCAGTGGGTGCGGTGATCAGCGAACTGGATCACCTGCACCAACGCGTCGAGACTGTTCTGCAACGCGATCCCCGTCACCACCGCCGTCGCGATATGACCAGCAGTGGAGACCAACAACTCCCGCAGCGTCTGCCCAGCCGCTTCCTTCGCCAACGTGATGATCGCCGCCGCCACATCAAGACCGATCAACCACGCCCACGTCAACGCCCACGCGATCGTGCTGATCAACAACAAGATCTCCATGATCGAAATCAACTTGACGTACTGCACCTGCAACCCGGTGTCCAACGTCAAATCCGCTAACCCGACCAACCCATCCGACAACAACGGCAGATACGCCTGATCACCCTGCACATACTGCGCTAACGCAACCCCCAACCGCCGCTGCGCCTGACCCGACCACGACGCATTAATCCGCGCCACCGCCGCCCGGATCTGCGGCGCCGCCGCCAACACATCCCCCGAACCCGCACGCAACCCATCCGCCCACCCAAACAACAACTGCTCATTACCCGCCGGCCACTGCTCACCGGTCAACACCAAAAACAACCCACGCCACGCCGGCGGCACCACCAACTCATCCACACCCACCACCCCCAACCCACACCCACACCCACACCCACACCCAACAAACCCACTCCCCACACCCACGCCCAACACCACCCCCCACGTTCACCAACCACCCACCCCCACCAACCCGATGAACCCAC
The DNA here is from genome assembly GCF_900230215.1 of Jatrophihabitans sp. GAS493. Classification (NCBI taxonomy): domain Bacteria; kingdom Bacillati; phylum Actinomycetota; class Actinomycetes; order Jatrophihabitantales; family Jatrophihabitantaceae; genus Jatrophihabitans; species Jatrophihabitans sp. GAS493. The sequence continues at coordinate 4,587,423 of NZ_LT907982.1, forward strand.
GGAGCCTGACCCGCTTTCCCCGACACTTGTTCTGAGGCAACGATCGTCTCGGGAAGGAGTCCGTCGCGAAGGACTCGGGATTAGCGAGTCATGTTTGCGTCGCTGGATGGTGATCGACGATGTCGAGTCCGGGCGTAAGGAGGGCATCAGCAGCGACGAGCGTAGGGAGCTGGTGGAGCTGCGTCGCAGCAGTCGGGCGCTGGAGATGGAAACCGAGATCCTCAAGCGTGCGGGCGCCTACTTCGCTCGGGAGAACGTACTCCCAAAATGGGGTTCCGGCTGGTCTGTGAGTTCGCTGCCGACGGGATCGACGTCGCGGTAGCCTCCCGGTTCTGAGGATCTCATGCTCGGGCTGTTTCGAGTGGTGCGCCACCGGCGCGACCACAACCGCTAAACAAGCGGTCGCCCAACCCGGGGTCACCGAACTACAGCCCCGGCCGCGCCCGACTTCGACCGCGGATCTGTGGCAGACCGTCAGCGAGCTAGCCAGGCGCATCCCAGACGACGGCCTGCTCTTGATGCGCATGGCCATCGACAGCGGCGAGCCAATGACCGCGCTGACGACGATCGCCGAAGTCGTAGCGTCCGGAGGCAGGACGAAGCCACGGAAGGCGACACTCCGTCGTGAGCAAAGGTCGGAAATTTGACCCCAAATGCCGGCGGGCACAAGCGAAGGAATCACACTGCAACTGATTTCCAAATGAAACTACACTTGCCCGTAGCTACAGGGAATCCGGCGCGGAATCACCGGCCGAGCACGGGGAATTGGGAGATCGAATGATCGCCGCTGGAGTGGATATCGGTTCGACATGTTGCAAGGTGGCGGTGAGTCGCGGCACTGGTAGCGGGGAGGTCATCGCAGCAAGTCTTCCTGTCGCCGTATATGTGAACGACCATGGCTCGCTGCTCTGTGGCGAGGCTGCGGTACAAGCGGGCGTCCAGCGCCCGTCGCGGATCTCTCGAAATTTTCGGGGTGGTCTGGGCGATCCGAGTCCGGTAGTCATCGATTCAGCGCCCTATTCGGCCGAGACTTTGTTGTCCGCGTTGTTGGCCGAGTGCCTAGGAGTCGTCGAGCGGGTGGTGGGAGAGCGCCCCGAGCAGGTGGTACTGACCTGCCCCGTGACGTGGGGAACATTTCGACGGGAACTCTTTGACGATGTTCCGGTGCTAGCCGGAGTTGGTAGCTGCGTGGTGGTCAGCGACGCGCAGATGGTGGCACGTCGCTGGTTCGCCGGTCAGGGCCTGGAGGGCACTGGCTTCGTTGCCGTATTTGACTTGGGTGGAGGCGCCGTGGAGGCGGCGGTGCTTCGATCTGGGATCGGCGAGAAGCTTCCTGATGTCGTCGGGATACCGGTCGGATCGGATCGGGTTGGCGGGGATGCATTTGACGCAGCGTTGAGCCAGCGGTTTCCGCTCATGGACGCTGAGCGCGTGCGGGCGCTGAAACATCAGCTGAGTGAGTCAGAGCAAGTTCGGTTGGAGAATGGGTCGAGTTTTTCGCGAGGTGACTTCGAGGATCTGATCAGGCCGCTCATTCGGTCGGGACTGCAAGTGCTCGGTGAGGCAATTCGGTCCGCCGGAGATGTGCAGTTGGAAGCGGTACTGCTGGTCGGCGGGTCGGCCCGGATTCCGTTGCTATTCACAGCGGTGCAGGACGCGGTCAACTGCCCCGTCGAGCTGGTCACCGATGCCGCTGTCGCGCTGGGGGCCGCCGAGTTCGCGGCGGAGCTCGCCACCGGCCCAGGCGCCGCCGCCTCACGCCACGGGTCAGCAGAGGCGGTCCGAAACGCTCTCGTCGCCACTGGAACGGACACCGCGCTGGCGCAGCGCCCGAGCTGGCGGTCCTCGGCGCTGCTGATCGGGTTGGTTGCCGTACTGGCCGTAGCCCTCGTCGTCCTACTGCTGCACAACGCCACTAGAGGTGACGAGAAGCTCGCGGATCGCAGCGCCAGCAGGTCCCCCAGCTCGGCGGCTGGAATCCCCCGAGGTCCAGGTCCAGTCTCGACTTTTTACGTCGTGCAGACCGGATACCACGGTCAGCCCGAGTACCTCTACGAAATTGCCCAGAGATTCCTGACAAGTGGCGACCGACTACAAGAGATCGTTGCGTTCAACAAGGGTCGACTGCAGCCCGACGGAGGAGCCCTCACCGACCCCAACAAGATTGCGGCTGGGTGGATCCTGATCCTGCCGTCCGACGCAAAGGGCGCAGGTGTGCAGCACGCTCCCCTGCCCTGCTGCTTCCCCACACAGAGCTCATCCGCGACCCCCTAGCCGACCAACTGACCCGAGGATCGACCGGCACTGGTGCTCTAGAGCGACGACCCGAAGCCGTGACCGAGCCCCCTCAGGCAGCTGCGCAGACAATCTGAGCAGGGCAGTGAGCGGACCGTCCGGCGAATGCTTTCTCAGGCCGAAGACACCGATATCGAAATGCCCAGAGTCTGGCGGTCCAACCGACCAGCTGATCGAACTGGCCGGAACGCCCTCGGGCCGAAGCAGCAGGCCACGCGGAAGCACGTCGAGCCGCCATCCGACCAGCAGCCGATAACTGGCCGGACTCGGCATCGTGAGCCCCGGAGCCGGAGCAGTCCAACGCTCAACCTGCGGAGGATGTCCAGGGCGATACACCGCCTCCAGCGCCACGACCTGCCAGGTACGGCTCCAGTTCGTGTCAATCATCGACGCTGTCTTGTCGCCGGGTAAGCCGAAGCGCACATGGATAGGTTGGCCTAACAGGTCGGCGATGCGCTGGGCGTCGATTGCAGTCAGCAGGACGAGGTCGGGCCGAGGCTCAAAGCCGCGCAGTAGATGTACAACTTCCTCAGGGAGTGGACCCAACTGACCGGGTGCTCCGACGACGACCGTGAAGCGATCGAACTGCCGTGCACTGGCGAGAAGGGCGTCAGGTAGTTCGGCCTGACGTCCGCGAACGAGCCACACTCCATTGGGAATCTGATGGGCGGTCGACACGGCGGCTGCGTAGCCGGCCAACACGGAGTCAGATGACTTAGACGATCCGGAGTCCATTGTCGGTTCCCTCGGGTTCTCGTAGTTCGCGGTTGTGCCTTGCTGATCGGGGGATTTGCTGGGCACACAGCCGCAATCGCCGGAGTCTGTGAGGAGATCCAGACCCACCGATGGCTGTTCTGGACTGCTCTGACCGACCGCGCCACACCGACCAACGAGTCCGGCAAAGCGCGCAGCTCTCGCGTGATGAGTCGCGACGGGCCAGAGCACATCCAATCGGTGTAGGGCATCGCGTCCGGCTGCACCGTCGACCATCGGTCCGCTCGAACTCCTTGGCGGCACCGTGCAACCCGGTGGTGTCGTAGTGGTTTCAACGGTGGCATGCACAGCAGGTACACGGCTGGTGACGAGCGGATGGGTCATCCCACCGGTCAGCTCAGCAGAACGGCACCTCTGAACCGGAAGCTGACGTCGCACGTGACTTCTGATGCCGGGTCCGCACACCACCAGACCAGTACGAACACGAGGAGGACACATGACGATGATCTATCCGAATGCGGGGGGCGCCCATGCGGAGATCGACGCGATGCCAATCATCGAACGGGTCGGGCACTGCGTGGTCGTACACAACAACACTGACTTTCTGGAGCGGGTCAGGCCGGCCGACGGTATCCCAGTCGAGAACGGGCGTGTTCCACTGGTCGTCGATCCAGCCGCATTGGACGACCTTCTGCAGCTGTCCCCTCGAGTTTTGGCCGCTCTTTCCCGTCAACTACCACTCGGGTCCGTGGGGCGCCGGGGGGCGATCAGACTCCTGCTCAGCAATACCGGCAACGCCAAACCGGGGACGTTCGCCTTCGCGGCCGAGCTCTCCTTACGGCTAGATGTCGACGTACTGGCGCCCGAAGGTCCGCTGATGCTGCCACGCCGCGGCCAGATGTTCTGCACCGGTCCCTCAGGAGCTTGGCGTCAGTTCGTCGGCGGACGACCCGCCGGCCGGGAGGGGCCGCGGTTTCCGGCACCGGAGTGGCAGGATCTGCTCGCGCCTGACCTGCGTTCTCTGGGCACCGAACGAGTTTCCGTCACGTCCCTGCCCGCCGGGCTCTGGCTGCGATCTTCGCAGACGGTCGGTGCTACCACCGAGACGGACGCCGACTACGCAGCGGATTATGCCTATTGGGTGCCACAGTCGGACCGGTACATCGCGCTTCTCGTCGGGCGACCGGGTGAGGTCAGCCCCTCCCCACAGGAGGTGTGTGAAGTCATTGATGGTCTTCCCTCGGCATTGCGAAGCCGAGCACTGCTGCTGCCCTATGGCCCGCTGGCCGAGGGCATGTCGCTGGCGCAGCAAATAGCCGACTGGTCGATCGGTTCAATCCTCGCCGCGCACGTCCTGCCCGTTGAGACTCAGCGCTCCATGGTCGAATTCGTCGCCTACGACGACACCGGCACACCCACCTGGCGGCCCTATGTCACCATCAGCCGCTACCGCCGCGGACATGATCCGCAGCCGTACATCTGGACATCACCGGTGGCGGACCTAGCCGAGGCCGACCACGGCGTCTACGAGATCGCCGATGGCTGGGCCCTCGAAGTGATCGCCTCAGGTATGTTCGTTCGACCGATGCAAGGCGCAGTCGACGCGAGTGCTCGCCACCGTCCCATACGAGCGGATCGCATCGAACTGGCGATCGCGCCAGCGGCCGGGAGTACGGATCCAATTCCGACGCAGGTGCTGCAGGCAGTTGCCACACTGCTCGATCGACTGCCAACCGACGACCGACGTCGCATTGACCTGATCTCCCGCAGCGCGCATCAGAGTGCTCAGCTCCGCGAGTTCGCCCATCAAATGGGCGTTCGTGAAGAAGGCCCAATCGCTCCATCGGGGCCCGATGGAGGTCCGGGCCTGGCTGCGGTCCCCGCACCTGAGGGGGAAGCGGTCACGGCACCGCGCGAGTCACCGATCCGTCCCCATGGTCCAGCACCAGCGACGGCCACGGCCCGATCGAGGGCCTCTGGCCGACAGAATGCGCAGGCAATTGCTGGCGATTCCGCTTCGCCCATGCTCCCGTCCAGGCCAATGACCCCAACCGCCGTGACCATAGCGAGCCCTGTTCCACCAGCCCCGCTGACCCGAACAGCCAGCCCGGCTCGCACCGGACCGATCGGCGAGCCGAACCCGCCTATCGGCGAGAACGAGGACGTCCCCACCGATATAGATGAGGCTGTCGCTGCCATCGACTACGAAACGGACAATGACACCCACTTGTACGACACCGACTCGTACGACACCGACCACTACGACGATGACTATGAAGAAGACTATGAAGAAGACGATGACTACTACTACGACGACGACTACGACGACGTCGGGGTTCCGCCCATCAGCGTCCACCCGGCCGAACTGCCACCCGCCGACGTTGAGACCACTGATGAGATCAAGAACGAATGGCTCCCCGTGCCCGCCGAAACATCAGCTGAGGCGTCTATGGAGCAGGCGCTTCCCGACACGCTAGTCGCCGCCATGCCGCAGGCCAGACTCTCGGCGTTTGCCCGCTGCACGCCGTGGAAGTCACCATTCGCCGACCCCAGTGAGGTTGATGACGTACATGAACTGCGACGCCGGTTCGGATGGCAGTTCGATGCAGCGACCAATTTCGTGACGCAGCTACTCTCCGAGCGCCCTGGACTGCGTGGGCACGGTCGCGGCGAGGAGACCTCAGCTGACCTGGCGGTTGTTCGGCTCTTCGCCTCCGGGGCCGACCTCGGACTCACGGATGCGATCAGGGCCGGAATGGTTCCGGAGTCTGAACGCTCGACGCTTCGCTGGCTGGTGGCCGGCCTACATCGACTGCCATCCCTGACCGGACCGGTCCTGCTCGGAATGCCAGAAGGTATCGACGCCGCAGCTGCATACGAGCCCGGAGAGGTGCTGGTCGAACCAGCGCCAATGCGAGCCGTTGTCGATCCGAATACCCCACTCACTGGCCCGACAGAGTGCATCATCTGGTCGGCAACCGGGCGCAGGCTCGACGGCCTGGTCGATGCCGATCAACCGGCTCAAGTGATCTTCCTGCCAAACACCACCTTCGAGGTCATGGCGGTTGACCGTTCGACATCTCCGGCCCGCATCCTCCTTGCCGAGACGTCGGGTGGGAGACTCGACGAGCGTCGGCGGGAGCGCGCTGAGACGCGCCTGCGCCGGATCGCCTCCGCCCGCGCCGCCAACGGAGTGAGTCAGTCGATCCCGCTGCCCAGCGAGCCGGCCTGGCCACCTTTCACGCTCTTGCCTGGGCTTCTCCCCCACCCTCCGGCGGCAAGTGTTCGTTCTGGCGCCCTAGAGTCAATAGTAGCCTGACGAAACGCCAGCGTACGGGCAACTCAATCTCCGCTCCGTCTACCTCGCTCCCCAAACCAACCGGTCGCGGCGCGGGCGCAGGTAGCCGTTGACAGCTGGATGTCGGTGCGAAGAACGAGATGAGCGACCGCGTTGTCCCCAGCACACCCCGTTCGCCCGGCACTGCGGGAGATGACTATCCGCTGACAATATATGGAGAATTCCTCGCCGTGTACTGACCGGATTCTATCGGAGTGGAACACCCCACCGGGCCTGCCCCGGGCCGCTGGTGATCGCCATGTCCTGCGCGTCGACGATCAGGCTGGTCCGCATATGCGGGGCGAGTTGCCACCCGAGGACCATCCGGGTCGCCAAATCGATCACCGTCGCGGTTGAGCCGAGCTGTAACCCGCCGGCACCCCGACGTCCCCCGCGACGCATCAAACACCCGCTGAACCTGCTCCGCCAAATCCCGCCGCCGGCCTGACTGGGGGTTCGACCCCGTTCACCCACGCGCAATAGCTTGAGCGTGGGACGTTGAGCAGCCGACACATCCAGCTGATCGCGTAATGGGCCTTCCCCGCCTCGATACCGCGCAGCGCTCAACTCCGGCAGCGGGGGACCTTTCGGGTCGGGGTTCGGATGGAGAGCCGGACACTCAGGTAGGGGCACGTCCAGTTCGGGGGGCGGGCCGGGGCGGTGATACAGGTGTCTTGCCAAGTCAGCCAATGTCGAGTTACACCCGCCTGAGTGGATTCATGTACCACGACGGGAACGACCTCAGGCAATCAATTGGGTTTCGTCGCTGCCCGGAGCAGACCGCAGCATACGAAGTGCGTAAAAGACACGGCTCTTGATCGTCCCCTCCGGAACTCCGAGCAGATCCGCGGCCTGGGCCATGGTCCGATCGCTGAGGATCGTCGCTACGATCGCCTCCCGATGCAGCGCGGGCAGTTGGTCAAGCATGTTCGTCACCACCGACTTGCGCAGCACATCTTCGCTGCTGTCCTCGACCGGGCTGCCGTGAGACTCGTCAAAGTCGATTGTCACCGGACGGGTGCGTGCGGCCCGATACCCGTCCATGACGCGATTGTGTGCGACACGCATCAGCCAACCCCGCACCGAGCCCAACTCCGGAGTCAGCCGATCCAGGTGCCGCCATGCGCGAATGAAGGTGTCCTGGACGACATCCTCGGCCCAAGCCGCGTCGCCTCGAGTGAGTCGCGTGGTGTAGTCCAACAGTGGCTGCCGATGCTGATCAAAGAGATCTCGAATGCGGCCCTCGATGTTGAAAGGGGTTTCACACGCTTCATCAGTGGTCATGCATCGAGCTTCACGAATTGCTAGACCAATTTCGGCGGGGTAGGGCCTACGGCTTCAGAGTGCCCTCCCCCGTTGCTGGGGTGGGGATTCCCCTACTACACCAGCCATTCAGCCGCTCGAGGCACTTCACCGCCGCGGCGCCCACTCGGCGTCACGACCGAGGAGCGCCCTGGGCCGGTGAGTAGAGCATGCGGCCAACTAGCACGCCACGCTCGTCCAGCACTTATTGATTCTCGGTTACCGTGCGCTCAGTCGCCGAGTAGGTGAACCAAGACGTCCTCAGCCGGCGTGTAGCAAGTACCCAAGAAGGAGCAGCAAATGACTATGACTACGGAATCAGACCAAACCGAGCGAGTCGAACTGGCCGCACATAAGCTCTTCGATGCCGAGTGCGCACTGCACGTAGCCCACCAGACGCACGTTGATGCCTGGGTCGATGCGGCAAACCGAAAGCTCCACGACGCGATTTCAGATCTCCTGGCCGCCGAAGCTGAGAGTGGCTCGACCTCGTCCTGACGAGGTCGAGCCAGGTGTTGACGGGCAGGCGCTACGAAGCCGGTTTCCGATATTTGTTCAGCATTCGGGGGATAGATCGAATTCCGAGCACCGGGGCTCGCGACACGAACTAGCGTGAAGAACGGGCCGCCCCCTTCCGTGTGGCCCGATGCCGCTCGGGCTCAACCTCTGTCTGCTGGCCAGCCAGAGGAGATTTGGATGAATGGTGGTGAGTAGTTGTCCAGACCAATTGCGGGTGGTAGAAGCTACGCATGACTTCCACCTTCACGCGGCGTGGCACGGCCGCTCTGGCTTCAACCGTTTTGATTTTCGGTGGGCTGGCCGTGGGCGCGTCGCCCGCGTTCGGCTCGCAGCCCGCCCACTGGCCCCGTCATTCGGGTGTGGGTGCCGTCCTGTCCCTGGGCGCGGCGCGGACAACCTCCCCGAGACCCGGACCACGATCACCCTGCAGCCCGGGGTCACCCTGACCACCATCCACCGCGGCGTCCCCGACACCACCGACGCCTGGACCATCGAGGTCTACAGCGCCGACCCGAACCCCGACCCCGACGCCCCGAAACTGGCCATCACCGACCAGACCGAAGCCAACCAATCCGCGGCCACCCTCACCGCCGCCGCACTGACCCCACGAGTCGAAGCCGTGAACACACCCCAGACCGCCGACACCGGCGGACTATTGGGCTACCGCACCCGCGTCAGCACATTCGCCACCGCCGCCGACGCCGCGACCACCCTCACCGCAGTGAAAGCGACCGGCCTCAGCGGCTCCGCGGTCTACACCGGCTGGGACGACGACGCCGGCAGCGCCCCATCCCAAGGCCCATGGAACCTTGACGTCATCTCCATCGACCCCCACACCTTCACCGGCCAACTCGTCGGCGACTACGGCCCCAACCTCTACAACCGCGAACCCACCTTCGCCCTCGCCCCCGGCGACCCCGCAGGCGTCGCCGTCTACCACGGCATCATCGAACGCGAAGCCACCAACGGCCGACCCGCATTCATCGTCCACGCCAACACCGGCCGAAGCGAAATCGCCCGCCTCTGGTGGCACGGCACCCTCCAAGGCGCCCACCACAACACCCTCACCCTCTCCGGCCTCAACCGGGTCCCCGGACTCATCCGCAACTGCGGCGAACCCGGCGACACCCCCACCTCCCAACCCCAACAAGACATCACCTGCACCAAAGCATCCGAAATCGTCGCTTTCGACAACTCCTACGCCACAACAACACCAACCGGACCCGGAACCGAGGTCGTACTCGACGCAACCGGCCGGATCGTGTCAATCAACAACACCCGCGTAACCACCATCCCCGCCGGCGGCCGAACCATCCAAGCAATCGGCGACGACGCCACAGCACTAACCACACTCGCCCAACACAACACCACACTACGAATCGACAGCACACTCTTCACCGAAAACGGCCGACCACTACACCTCACCCCCGACGAAACCATCATCAACGGATCACCACTACTCATCCAACCCGGCCAAATCCACACCACCCCCGCCCAAGACGGCGCCGTCCACCCCGGACAACCCAACTACTACTACGGCTGGGCCCACAAACGAAACCCACGCACCCTCGTCGGCATCGACTGCCAAGGCCGCACCCTCCTCATCACCGCCGACGGACGCAGCACCAACAGCCTCGGCCTCTCCATCACCGAAGAAGCCAACGTCGCCAAATCACTCGGCCTCCAACAAGCAATGAACCTCGACGGCGGCGGATCCACCACCACCGTCATCAACGGACAAGTCATCAACACACCCTCCGACACCACCGGACAACGACCAATCGGCGACGCACTAGAAGTACTACCCCCCACCTAAACACCACCCACTGCGTGGGACAGTGGTGGTGCTCTTCAGCACGGGGGTGTTGAAGAGCATCACCACCGTCCCACGCCGATTTCGTCATAAAGTACTGGCGGATTGAACTCTCTGCCCTGATCAAACTACGTTGTCTTTGTGACCGCGCAACACTTCGAGGGTCATGGTTCGCGTGGCGGCGGCGCAGGCTCGCACAGACCGGCGACAAGGAATCGAGATCGCTCGACACGAAGAAACCGCCCACAGACCGCGACCAACGGCGTGCAGATCATCGGGCTCCGTGTATCCGGAATTGTCTGGTCGGTCCGCTTCGGCGGGCCGGTCCTCGATCCAGTTCGGCTCGGAAATATCTGGCGAAGGTGGCCCGCTCGCCCCTGAGCGCGCCAGCTGGCCGGCCGAAACGCAGCACGATCAACGCCTTGCGCGGTTTCACCGACCGTCTTGGAGTGGCCCCACCGGTAGATCGCCTCGTACGAGGCCGACATCTTCTCCACATCGTGGGGCGGCCCGTCGACGTTAGCGACGATCGCGCAATACCTCTCGCGATCATCGAACGTCAACAAGCTCGCACGAACGGGTTCCTCTCTCGTGGACTATCTCGTCAGGGGCACCGACATTCTGAACTCGCTGGTGCCTCCGGCGCTTGACCTCATGGACGAACGCCTGGACCACCTTCGCGAAGCGCGCGGAATCGTGGCGATGAGGCGAGTGTCCCGCACCTGGAAAGATGACCAATTCACTTCCCGGAACTCGCGACTGCGCCTCTTCCCCATGTCGTATCGGTATCACCTGGTCCCGATCACCCCAGATGAACAAAGTAGGTATGGCGGATTCCGTAAGCCGCCTTAGGGCAGAGACTCGTTGGCCGCCGCCGTCGACGACGGCGCGCAGCGTGGCCAAGAATGCCGCGCGTGTGTCGCTCTCACGCATCGAGTGCCAGACATGGTCGGCGTCTTCAACATCCTTCAGGATTGGGAGTTGTCGATTGAGCACGCCACCAACTGCCCTGACGATATGCGGCAGGACAGACCGGTTCGCAAGCGCGCGCAGGATAATTCCTGCACCCGGCGCAGAGGCGGCTCTGAGAAGTCCGGAGACATCTCCGCCGAGGCCACCGCTGGCGACAAGGACTAGCGCTTCACACCGCGACGGGTACTGATACGCGAACTGGAGAGCAATACCCCCACCGAGAGAGTGGCCAATGAAGGTCGCCTGTTGGAATCCAAGCTCGTCAAGAAGGTCGCGCACGACATTGGCATGCACTCCGGGAGAGTAGTCGGTACGTGGTTTAGCGGATCGCCCGTGGCCCAACAGATCAGGGACCACGATCGTCATGCCTCCATCTACTGCGCAGTCGACAAGATGCGCTAGCGCCCTATCCCAGCTTCGGCCGTCGCCGCCCAAACCGTGCAACAGAACCACCACAGGACCGCGCTCGCCAAGCTGACGGTATGCGATACGGTCGCCGAAGAGCACGACCTCGCGATACTCGCCGAGTTCCGACCTGATATCCGGCCCGCGCTGTGCCTGATCCATGTCTTGTCCACGCCTGATCTGCCCGAAGCGGTTCAACGGATGGTGTGACCCGAACCGATCCAGATGACGGCCGCTAGTGCAACGTCCGGTTGGTGTGAGGTGGTCCTCGCGTGTCGCGCTTCGTGATCTGGTTTGGGAGTTTGAGGCTGTGCACGGGGTGACGTGGCATGGCGATGAAGCCTGAGATCTTTTTCGTGATCTTGATCCGGATGAGGCGCGGCGGTTGGTAAAGATCGCTTGGACGACAAAGGACCGGGTTCGGCTGTGTCGAGCGGGGACGGCGTTGTCGTCGATGCAGGGTCGGTCCGTCATACAAGTTCGGGTGCTGCTCGGCGGCGTTCGGCCCGCAGCGTCCGATCGGGCTGGCCGTTCACGCTGGCACCAGTAACCCGCACCGGACCGGGCACGACGCCACCATTGCCGTCAGCTGCAGTCGACGCTTCGCCGTGGCGACCCCTCGAACTACGCTCGGCTGCAACGTTGGCGAGCTCGCCATGGAATCCATAGTTCACCGCGTCAATGGAGGAATCGGTCCGGTTCTGGGCGCGAGGTCGGCATGCAAAGCCCGATACTCAGGGCCTCGCCTTAGTTGATGGTCTCTACAGACTGGGTGGCGACCAGGGTTTGCCGGGTCATTCCGACACTTACGTCGGGTACCGAACTGAGCGACTACCCGCTCTGGCCGATAGCGTGCTGATATTCGACATCGGCTTCGTGGAGTCTGTCGCTGGCCGCCGCGATCCAGGTGTCGACGCGTGTTTGGTGCGCGATATGCAGTGCGCATTCAGCGTCGTACAGATGTTGCGCAGCAATGCTCAGCGGAATGGCACCTGCTGTCTGCTGGCCAACGTTTGACATGACGATCTCCTTCAGAGTGCTCAAGGGTGTTCACGCATAGCGGACGGATCACGTCTCGCCGAGGTATCGACTGCACCCGACTTAGCGGGAGCGTTATGCCGCGCCACCGGTAGTGGGGAGGTTGGTGCAGAGGAGGGGGCGGAAGCTGAGGGCGGGTTGGCCGTTGACGAGGATGGAGTTGCTGTCGCCCTGGTGGAGGTTGAGATACCAGCCGGTGGCCGGTGGGCTCGTGACACCGGTGATGGTGCGTGTCTGGTCCACGATGTTGCCGTTCTGGTCCGCGGTGAGATCAGCGAGCATGTAAATCGGTGCACCCTGATCGACGCAACTGCCGGAATGGATATGCGCAGCGTGCTGCCCCGGAGTCAGACCCGTCGCGTTGACGGTCACCGTCACCGTCTGCGCAGCCGGGTCGTAACGGAACGCCGCACTGCCGGCCAGCATCCCGGTCGAGTTGCCATTCGGATCGACGCTCACCGGGTGCAGACCGAAGCTGCTGCCCAACGGTGCGCCCGTCAGATCTCCGGAGAAAGCGATAGGTTCGGCCGCCACCGCATTGATGTGACTGTCACCGCCATACAACCCCAGGCGCAACAGGAAACGAGCACCCGCCGGCAACGGACCAGCGAGCGTGTCCACACCCTCAACAGTCCCATGCACCTGACCACTCCCATCCGCAGTCACAGTCTGCAACCGCACAATCGGACGAGTACTACCCGCACCCACGATCTGCGCAGTATGCACCGAACCCGGCGTCAAACCCGACACATCCACCCGCACCGAAACCCGACCCTCATCAACCCCCACACGAACCGTCCCAACCGGCTGCGCCCCCAACACCACACGACTTGAGATCGTGGGGTCAGACGGGCTCGGGCTCGATGGGCTCGAGGTCGGTGCTTGGCTCGAGGGACTCGACGCCATACCTGAGGGCATGCTTGATCCTTGCTTCGGGGTCGTGCCGCGCATGGTTGCGGTAGCGGGGAGGTTGGTGCAGAGGAGAGGGCGGAAGCTGAGGGCGGGTTGGCCGTTGACGAGGATGGAGTTGCTGTCGCCCTGGTGGAGGTTGAGATACCAGCCGGTGGCCGGTGGGCTCGTGACACCGGTGATGGTGCGTGTCTGGTCCACGATGTTGCCGTTCTGGTCCGCGGTGAGATCAGCGAGCATGTAAATCGGTGCACCCTGATCGACGCAACTGCCGGAATGGATATGCGCAGCGTGCTGCCCCGGAGTCAGACCCGTCGCGTTGACGGTCACCGTCACCGTCTGCGCAGCCGGGTCGTAACGGAACGCCGCGCTGCCGGCCAGCATCCCGGTCGAGTTGCCATTCGGATCGACGCTCACCGGGTGCAGACCGAAGCTGCTGCCCAACGGTGCGCCCGTCAGATCTCCGGAGAAAGCGATAGGTTCGGCCGCCACCGCATTGATGTGACTGTCACCGCCATACAACCCCAGGCGCAACAGGAAACGAGCACCCGCCGGCAACGGACCAGCGAGCGTGTCCACACCCTCAACAGTCCCATGCACCTGACCACTCCCATCCGCAGTCACAGTCTGCAACCGCACAATCGGGCGAGTACTACCCGCACCCACGATCTGCGCAGTATGCACCGAACCCGGCGTCAAACCCGACACATCCACCCGCACCGAAACCCGACCCTCATCAACCCCCACACGAACCGCCCCAACCGGCTGCGCCCCCAACACCACACGACGCTGAGTATCACGACGACCGGAATGCCTATCACTCGCGGCTGACTCGCCAGCGGCCACAGGGAGGGTACTGAGCCGGGTCAACGGCCTCTGGCCAGGTCCAGTGCGGTGGCCGGCATTCGTGCTGGCTTGGCTGGCCGCCATCGAAACCCCGACCGAGGATGCGACTACTACGGCTGCGCCGAGTGCGGAGATAAGCATGGACTTGCCTGTAAACGACCTGAATAGCATCTGCATTGTCCTTATCAAGAAGGGAGTTCTCATCGAACCGGTCGAAAGCGTTACGGACAATGGGCCGTTCCGGTTCAACCGATCTTGTCAAGCGCCCTGCCCAATGCCGCTTGTCCCCAAGTCGGATCGATTCGCTGCAGAGTCTCGTCGCCTGCGGTCTTGTCCCGCTGCTTGTTCTCCTCGCACTGGCCTAGCCAGGCGTGCCGGGTGGCTAGAACCCGTGACGGACAAGCTCGAGGCGACCCGCTGATCGGGTCACGTCGAATCTAGATAACGACAGTAACGATGTGAGTGCCAAAGAGCGTACGAACCTGCAGTTGCCCAACGTCGCTAAGTGGAATCGCCGCCGACCCCTCGACTTGGGTGCCGCGTGATCCGCTCCCACCTGGCGCAACCGCCCAGCTGCTCACAACCTGCTGCTCGCCGCTTCGGGATACCGCGATGAGCTCGCAATGCGCATTGCCTGGCTCATCGGCAACGAGCGCGTTGACGCGTGAGAATCCGTGTTCGGGGGTGAGCGTCGCGACGATTGACACACCGCTCACGAGATCGTGAGCCGTACGCGTCTGTGAACCGGGCCCAGCAGCAATTTCCGCTGACGCCACGTGGCGATGGGAGTTGACTTCACCCCCGGCGATACCGCCGCCGACAACGAGCACCGCGGCGGCAGCGGCGACACCGAGCACACGCCGTCGTCGTGTGTGCGCTCGCTGCGAACGTAGCGCGGCCAGCGTTCGGGGCAGGATCAGGTCGTTCTCCAGTTGCGCGCCTTCAGCCTCGAGCTGATCGAAATTCATGCCGTCGATGCCGCTGGAACCGGGCTCCGTCACGTCCGCATCTCCTTTCAGCCGGTCCAGGCGACGGGTCACATCGATCAGATCCGCCACCTCCCGTCGACACTCACCGCAGCTGGTCAAGTGGACAGCCACCGCCCGCTGTTCATCCTCGTCGAGGAGGCCGCAGACGTACGCACCAAGCTGCGGCCGGAAGTCGATTTCGTTCATGCAGTTATCTCCTGCCCCTGCCCGAGCGTCCCGCGCAGCGCCCGGAGTGCGTAGTAAGTGCGGGATTTGACGGTCCCGGCCGGAATTCCTAGCGTCAGTCCAGCCTCTTGGGCCGACTTGTCCTTCAAGTAGACCTCGACCAGCACGGCGCGATGCTCGACTGATAGCAATGCCAGCGCCTTCTCCACGACGAGCTTGTCATCGAGTTCCTGAACAGGGTCGCCCAGCCGCTCAACCCTGCCGGCAGCGTCGGCGAGCTCGCCGTCCACCTCGACCGGACGTGCTCGCTTAGCCCGCACCATGTCTATCCACACATTGTTCGCGACCGTGAACAGCCAGGCACGCACCGAACCACGTTCGGCCGAGAGGTTGTCGCCATGACGCCAGGCGCGCAGGAGTGTCTCCTGAACGATGTCCTCAGCCCGCTGCTGATCACGACACAACCGGTACGAATAGCCCAGCAAAGCGCGCCCATACTCGGCGTAGAGGGTGACCACCAGCGCCTCACCAGACGCGTGCTCTCGAATCGCACGGCGTGCGCGTCGCGTTGATCCAGATCCCAAACTGAATGTCATGCAGTCTCCTGCGCCCCCGCTTGCCACCGCGCAACGATTCGCAGACGCGGCCACAAGCATTACGTTCAAACCTGCGACTTGGTTCAGAGTAAGCGAGATATGACGACACGCCACCACCCTTCGAGTGCGATTCGCGGGCCCAGCTCCGGCAAGCGCTCCGATCCCTCGGCCGCGGCGGTTCATGCTTGCCATCCGGCTTGCGCCAGTCTGCAGGTTGTCGCCGGACTATGTCATGATGCCGGCGGGATGATCGCCGGTGACAGCGGAGTGAAGCCGCCACTCAAAGGGTCCGACAGCCCGGTAGATTCGCCGTCCTGTGGGACGGGATCCTCCTTTCCCGGCATGAACCAGGTCGCCGGTGGGCCTGGGTTTTCTCCATTAGTGTTGACCATCAGCCCGCCTCGGCCGTCGTCGGTAAGATATCCGCCTTCCTTGAAGGCGAACTGCAGGCCGAACACCGGTGTGAACTCCTGGTCGAACTCAGGGAAGTCTCCGCAATTGGTCGACGACACCTGTCTGATTCCACCTCCATGGGCGACCAAACAGTAGCCAGTGGCCGCGTTCTGGATCAGCACGGCTGGTGAGATGTCTTCCCCGGACCAAGGTGATCCAATGAATCGCCAGTTCTGGGTATTCGCCCCATTGCACGGAGCGAGAAAGACAGGAGCGTCCAGGCTGAGCGTGTCGTAACCTGTTGCGGTATCGAGACAGGCGCCAGTCGTTACTACCCGGATCGTCGAGATGTCGTCGGCGCGGGCAGCACCGGCACGAGCGAAGAGCGCCGCCCCCATAGCCAGTGCTACGAGGACGGCGATGAAGGCTTTCGCGCGAAGCGACAATCCCCCCAACGACCGTCGTAGAGACACGAGATTCATAGCGACCTCCGTGGTAGAAGAACAGACGATGTCCTCGTACCCACGTATGCCACGGCCCAGTAAGTTCAACGCAGCAAATCGACGCGCTGTAGACACGACGGCGCCGCTAATCCTGCCGCCGGGCAGCGGCAGGACTAGCGGCGCGCGTGAGGGGGACGGGATACGTCAGTTCTTTACGATGCGTCCGTCTATCGAGTAGGTAAACGGGTCCGGCTGCTTACTCACAAAGTCGACGAGCGCGGTGAGCACCGGCTGAACCTGTTGGACCACGTTCGACGCGCCCTTCAAGACGGTAAACCCGTCGCCTCCGTTTGCGGCAAAGGAGTTGGCTGTAGCAGTGTAGGTCTGTGAGCCGTCGTTGGGAATGGGGTTTGAATCATCGCCGGCCTTACCGAGCCACACCCCGGTGATTGAGCCACTTCCCTGGGTTCCGGTGTAGGCGAAGTGCAGCCCGGAGACCTGCATGATCCCCCCGGTTCCGGTTGCCAACTGCTGTGCGAGCACCGCCCAGACCTGCGCCCCCGTCAGTTCGAAGGTGTCAACATAGTTGTCCTGGAAGGGCTGCGCGGTATACAGACTGCCGAAGGTCACCGGGCCCGCGGTGAACCCCGAGCGGATGCTGCCGGTGTTGACGAAGGCAAGCTGCGTTCCGGCGTAGGCGCGCTGCGCATCGGCGATAAGGTCACCGGCCGGGGACTCACCCGCCGCGCTCTGCCCGTTCTCGCGTTGGGAAGGGATATCGGTGCTGGCGGTATTTATCAGGCGCTGAGTGATGGGGTTGGTGGTCGCTACGGCGTTGTCGACGATCGCCTGCACCTGTTGGTCAATTGGAACGGCTGGCGCGTCCGGATCGGTGGACTGAGGGATGCTCGAGCGCCAGACCGGCACGATGGCCCCCCAGGTCGCCTTGATCGTCTCGGTCTTGCGGTCCAGCAGCAGTTGCACCTGATCGAACGCCCGACCGTACGAAGACGCCTGCACGACGAGTGCCTGACCCACCCGTGTGCTGACCGTCGTGTGAGTGTGTCCGGAGACGACCAGTTTCACCGCCGGATCGAGGTGGGCGGCGATCGAGTTGATGCGATCACTCACCACGCCGACCGGGAAGCTAGTCTGCGTACCGCCCTCGTGGATTATCACGACGAAGGTGTGCACGCCCTGCTTCTCCAGTGCGGCGACAGAGCCGTTGATGGCGGTGACCTCATCCGTGAAGTGAACACCGGCTGTAGCGTCGGTGGTCGTCACGGTTGGCGTAAAGATGGTGGTGGCTCCGATGAAGCCGATCGGTACGCCGGCAACGCGCTTCACGAGGTACGGCGGAAGCAAGGGCTGCCCCGTCGCGTCGCTGATGACATTCGCGTCGACCACGGGGTAGTCCAGTTTGTTGAAATCGATCGACGGGTCCACGGTCGAGGTGCCCCCATTGATCTGCAGTTGAAGTTCCTTCACGCCGCGGTCGAACTCGTGGTTTCCAAGAGTGCCGATATCGAACCCCATGAGGTTCATGGCGTCCAAGGTCGGCTTGTCGCGCAGGAGTGCGGTCTCGGGCGGACTGCCACCCACCATGTCACCCGCCTCGACCGTAACGGTGTTCGGGTTCTCTGAGCGGGCTCGTTCAAGGTCGCCGGCCAGTGCGGCTATTCCTCCCGCCGCGTCCTTTACACCGGTGTACGGATCGCTGTACGTCAATCCATTCCCGGTGATGTTGCCGTGCAGGTCGTTCACGGCCAACAGTTGAGCTTGAACATAGCGATCACCATCTTGGAGGATGCTGGTCAACACATGCCCTTGGGTCTGCAGCGGTGGATCAAATCCGCCGAGGACGGCCAGAGTCGGCGCCACATCGACCTGCTGCACCGACGCGGCGCGACCGTGGTGATCAATGCCCGGTCCAGCGGCGAGGAAGACCGGGGCTGCCGCCTGCTTGCCTCCCGCTTTGTCTGGCCCAGGCAGGTAACCGTCCTCAGCCACCGGACGTATCGTGCTGATCTGTGTTCCGGCCGTTGCACCGGTGAAGGTGTAGGGCGGACGTAGAATGACCGTAACGTCTCCACTGCGAGTGGGGTTCGCCCCGCCCGTCCCGGGCAGATTGGCCAGATCAGACTTGGTATAGACCGCCTGCACGATGCGCTGGCCGGTCGTCGGGTCAACCAGGTCACGGTATGCGTTGACGATCTTCGAGACGGTAGCCGAGTAGTCGGTCGCTGCTACCGTTCCGTCCGGGTCACGCCCGGCCAGTTCGAGATAGATCTGGGTCGTCGCCCCGGTGGAGCAGGCTTTCGCCAGACTGGAACCGACCGCCGCAGGCTGGCAGTTCGCCGATTGCTCTGTATCTTGCAGGCCGAGGTGCACCAGCGGCAGCGCGGGATCGACCGCGCGCCAAGCCGGTGCGACGGCATGGTCGCTCGTGGCGACCACGTCGGTATTCGTACCTAGCAGGCCTTGCAGCGTGCTTATTTCATGATCTGCGTTTCGGTACGCACCCTCAAGCATCGATTGGCGCTGCCGGGTGAGATGATCCCGCCGCCCGGAGCCTGCGAATCGGTCAAAGAAGGGATTGGCGACATCACCCGCTGTAGTTGGGGTCAGCAAGGCCAACAGTTCGCCGTTCGTCTGACTTATGACGTCAGTTCCGGCGAGGACGACATTCGTATGTGGTTGCAACTTGCCCAGGACATAGGAGTCAACGGCTCGCTCGTAGGCCCCACTGAGAAGGCTGGTCTGTTCGTACCAAGTGCGCTCGTCGATGACTCCGGCCTGCAAGGCTGCCGCGTCCCCGTACACAGCGGGCGGCAAGTTCTCGGCCAGGTAGTTGGCGAATCGGCCGCCCCACTGCGAGCTAGTCGGCAGTGCATTACAAGCCGCCGTAAAGCACTGTGCGTTAGCCCGACTGATTGGCGTGTAGTAGAGGCCGAAGTGCGATACATCCGGGCTCAAGGTGGTCAGCTTCACATAGAATCCGGCGGCTGCTCCGGCGGCGATTCCGGTCAGCGAGTTGTCACCCGAGAGCCGAATGGGCGCGAAGTTCCCTGGGGACAGAGTGGCCACCGCGTTGACGCCATCCTTCCCGGCGGACGCAGGGACGATCAGCACCCGGTCGTACCCGCGCCTCGAGGTTGCGTAGATAAACAAATCGAAGTCGCGGTTTGGGTTCACGGCCGATGAAGTCGTCTCGATACTGAAGGTCGATTGCAGGGCCGGTCGGCGGCTGGATGGCACATGACTCCATCCGGTTGCTGCCTCGATGGTGGCCGCCTGGTATCCGAAGCCAGCAGCGCGGACCTCCGTTTCACGTGTCGGTTCGGCCGGGGTCTGCACCACGCCCGCTTGTGAGTACGAGGTTGCACGATCGACCGTCGGTCCGGCAATCCCCGCCGCAAGACCGCCCGGCCAATCAAGTTGGGCAACCAGGCGTCCGGCACCTTCGGCCGACGCGGCCAGCGATTCGGCCTCGTCCGCGCCGGCTGCGGGTCCTGCCGTCACCGCGGTAGCTGTCGATGAGAGCGATGAACTGAACGCTGAACGCGTGTCGAAGTAGGTGTCGCCTGTTGTGCCTGTTCGCGCGGGCCACGCTCCGGTCGTGAGTGCATCTACATCCGGTCCAGTCGCCGCCGGAACCGCAGTGGTGATTCCGGATTCAGCAGATACTCCCTCGCGCTGGAGCCGAGCATAGGCCGGCAATGCTCCTCTCTTTTCGAGACTTTCCAGCGTGCGAGATTGCAGGCCAGCCGCATCAAAGAGGAGTACGGACGAATCAGATGCAGCGTCCCCGTTCTGAGTCGGCATAGCGGACGCCCGTGCATCCTGACCGCTCAGAGCGACCAGTCCGGCCGCGACGGCGGTGGTCATACTCAGCAATGCGAACGACTTCTTCAGGACCTGTGGCCTCATGACGACTCCACTGAAGGGTATTGGTCTAGTCCACATTGGACTAGACAACATGCGCAGAGTGTGCCGGAGATCCAGCTATCAGTCAACCGTTCGCGACCTTGAGATTTACCTGTGGGCGAAGCTGTCCGGCACACATCAATATCCGAAGTTCTGCGTCCAGTAGTAGTTGTGGAGGCCAACACCAAGAGAAACAGCGGTAGGCAGCAAAAGATTGGCCAGGTGCCCAGGGCTTCGGATCCACGCCTCAACCGCCGAGGCCGGGGTGAGCTGGCCATGAGCGATGTTCTCGGCCGCCGGGAGCGGGTAGCCGTGCTCCCGCATCCGATCGAACGGTGTCCGCCCGAGGGCATCGACGTGTCCGAAGAAACGCCGCATCGCCATCTCGCTGCTATGGTCCCGGGCGGCCTGACGCAAGAGTTCACTGGGCACCAATGGACTAAGACCGCGCGCAACACGAAATTCATTGGTCAGTCGCACGACCTCGTCCTCAGCCTGCCGTCGGACGCCATCACCAATGAATTGATGCGCTCGTCGGACGCCAGGCACCGCGGGCGGCGGCGCGGCCGGCTCGGACTGAGCGAGCGAGGCTGCTTGATCCAGTTGGCCTGCCTGGTGCCTGCGGCGTACCGGACGGCCATCACCTCTCCTGCGCTTGCGACTCTTGGGCACTCTGCTCCTTGGATTCAGACGCATGAACCGACCGCAGCCGACACCACTAGACACGCCCACCCGCTCGCCGCTGGTTCAACGAACTGGCGACAGCCGATGCCGGTCCGCCTGATCCATCCGGCTTCGGGCTCAATGAACCAAGCGGATGGTGCCAACCGTGAGTAGCACGCTGTTTGCCATGTTCAATTCAGATGGAGGCTCGAATGTACAGACGGATTCTCAGACGAACGCTTGCCCTACCCCTGCGAGTCAGGGCGCTCGTCGCCATACTCGTCGCACTCGCGGTTGGCGCGGGGTTGGTCGCCAGTGCCGGTTCGGCCCTGGCCGACGGCTACTCGACGCCGATTAGCGTCTCAACAACCGGTGCGTGCATTGACACCGGCTCAGGCGGAGGTGCCTGGCTCGCACCGTGCAACGGATCCAACACTCAGAACTGGCAGATCGAGCCCACACCCTGGGCGGCCGGACCGCAGGTCTATCTGCTTCAGAACGCGGGCACCGGCGCCTGCCTCGCAATGACCGGTACGCCACCGGACGGCCAAACGACAGCGGTTTCAACGGCACCATGTGGCGACCCCAACCTCGCACTCGAAGAGCAGTGGTGGGGTCAGGGCGTCTTTGGCTTCTTGAAGTTCCAATCGTTCGGAGGCAACTTTCTGACCGACAATGGCCAGGGTGGCCTGGTGGCGTCGGCTCACTGGAGCGATCCAGGCGCGCCGGCGACGTGGATCGTCAACGTGCACGGGTGACAGGGAGCCGTCACGCAACGCTCAGTGCATTGCGGAGCGCACTGAGACTGCAATGCGCGATTAGGGGCAAATGCAACTGCTCAGAACTAACCCGGCGCTCCTCACGGTGATGTGACTGTCTGGCCGATATCGACGGCGATCAACACCGCGCGCGCCCAGGCCAGGGCGGTGGCGTGTGGGCGGCCGGGATGCGACGCCACACGCCACCGCCGACTGCGCGTACACATCCAAACCGACACTCGTACGCTCAACAAGCACCGGGACCTCATCCGCAAATGTAGGCACCACCGGCTTAACCCGGCCGACAACCCACGACGACTTGCGCGCGGTCCCGGCCCGAACCCGGTCCCACATACCGTCTGGCAAGAACAAGGGCAGTCCCGTTGTCAGTCGTCATTGACGCGCTCAGATTTGCCTCGCTTCTTGTCCACCCGATGTGTGCCGGAGATAGCTGAAATGAACCGACCGCTGCCGAGTGGCCGTGATTCCACAGTATTGGCCATCGTTTTCGTTCAATCCATGGAGGTTCTCATGAATGTTCTGGTCACCGGACGGCCGTTGGGTCGCTTGTCGCTTCGAGCGAAAGCTCTCCTCGCGACGCTCGTCGCTGTCGCCGTCAGCACAGCCCTCGTCGTCGGCGCCGCCCCAGCGCGAGCCGACGAAATCTCAACGATCAGGATCCTGACGACGGGGGCATGTATCGATATCGATCCAAACACCAACCTCTATGTCTCAGACTCCAGCGTCTACCTGGCACCTTGTGACGGCTCGAATACGCAGAACTGGCAGATCGCCAGGGCGCCCTGGGCCAACAACGATGGCACCTGGTACTGGATTGTGAACGAGGCCACTGGCCAATGTATGACCCCGCTAGATTTTGTGATGGAGTCGACCAGTGGCGTGTTTGCCGGGCCGTGCGACGGTGATGCCGGCACCACGCCGGGGTGGCAGCTTCAAGGAATGTTCGGGACCCTAATCGCGGCACCGGAGGGCAGATGGCTCACTGACAATGGGCAGGGCGGCGTCATCGTGACACCGCACGGATCCGTTCCGGGCGCGTCGGCGACGTGGCTGACCACCCCTCCCATCGGGTGAGGGTCAAACCGGGCCCCGTCGAGGTCAGTGCTTGGTCGACGCTCACCGAGGGTCGACATCATTGGCCGCCTGCTGAAAACGTCGCTTAGACCGCTCTACCCGGCCGCTTTCACGGTGATGGTGTCCCGTTGAAGTGCTCCCACCTCGTCACCCAAAGGTTTGCAGCGACTGCAACGAATCCCAGCACCCGGCTGACGCAGCCCCGCCGACCCAACGACCAAGACGAGACACGGCATCCACAGATCGCTACGAAAGATCTGGCTAGAGAATGCAAACGCTTACTATGGGCAAACTCCGTCTGATATTGCCTCCGCCAAACTCAATCCGCCCGGCAGCGTTGGTGATCCATCTTTACGCTGGCCTGCGGGACGGAATCTGCCCATATCCGTGGTCAACACCCTTATCAGAATTATTTTCGCGAATGTCGCATCACCGAGTGAATTCCATCCGAATGAAGTTGAGGGTCTAGGATAATTCGGCCGATGCGAGTAGGTTGGCCTCGTTGCTCTCGGCCAGCTGCTGTCCGAAAGCAGATAGCCCAGGGGAATCCTTGTAGTCTGGGCAATTTACACGAGGAGCGAGCAATGCAGCAATCGAGATTCGGTAAACATGCTGCGATCCAGTCGATACCCGCCGCCAGCAGAGAGGCGCCTGGCGCCGCCGGTACACGACGGCCCGTCAATGAGGGCCGGCGCGAGCCGACGCGACACTCGCGTGCCCGACACCGCGCCCGGTCAGTGGTCGGATCCATTGTCCTGATTGTCGGCGCATCTCTAGGTTGGTTGGCCACGGACGATGCTTCAGCGATAGCCGAACCCGCATGCGTCTCCTCCCCCGTCGCGGATCCAATGCATGTCACGATCACGCCGGATGCCGACGTCGTCGCTTTTTCAACCGTCAAAGCTACCTTCAGCGGCACGATATCCAATGGACATTGCGCCGGTGACTCATTCTCGTTCGGAATTCCCGCTGCCTTGAGAGTCCAGGATGGCGCCGTATACCTGCTGAAGTCGCCCGACGGGAGCACCGTCGCGACGATGAACGTCACTGGTCAGACGGTGCGAGTGACGTTTTCGACGTACGTGCAGACTCACGAACAAGTTGCGGTCACAGGTTTCCTCAGCGCACAGATCAACGACTCCGCGGCACCCGGAGCGACCCAACAGCTGAGCTGGACGTTTGGTGGAACCACCGTGACTACACCAGTCACGATGGCAAGCTGCCCGAACTGCTCCATCATGCCAACAGATCTTCGGAAGCACGGCGACTACACCGGCCATGCGTTGCTGGCCGTCGTCAACCTTCCTACCTCCACGGCGTCAAACGAATCCTTCAGTTTCTCCGACACGTTGACGAGTCCGGGTCAAGCGATGGCCTGCTCCGAAGCAGTCACGACAGACGGCTTCACCCAGCTCAACGCCTGGGGCAACCCCACTGACGTACAGACTGGGCCCACCCCAGTCATCACATCATGCACCGCAAGCAAGCTCACCGGCACCGTCGTCGTTCCGGCCGTTGGTACGGTAGTCCGCGCATACATTCCGATCTCGGTGACAGACGCGTCGCGAAGCAGCTGGACCGACACTGCGGATGCCACAGCTGCCGGCACAAGCTGGAGTGCGCCAGCGACAATCAGCGAACTGGACGGCGGAGGAGAAGGCGTCGGCGTGGTGCCCACGTCGACCGCGATTGCGACGCCCTCGCCGGCGGCACCGTCACCCGCCGAGCAGAGCCCTTCTGCGGAGACCGCATCGGGCAGCGGCCTGGCGAACACAGGTTCGCGCACAACGGGCCTGCTGGTCCTCGCCGCGTGCCTGCTGCTCCTTGGCGGCGCCGCGGTTGCAGGTAGCTCCCGACGTCGACAGGGGGGCCGGTAGCGGGAGCGCTGCTCACCGCAGCGCGTCGCTCAGACCGAGACTCCAGACCGCCACACCTCCGAGATGCACACTCCTTGCGTACGTCACCCGGGCCGCGTACGTCCTGGCATCAGACCACCAGATGACGGTCCCGCTCGAGAGCGTGGCGTGCCATTCGAGTTGAGTGGCGTCCCAATAGGGCGTGGCGCCGTCCTGCTTCACGATGGCCCGCGCCCCAGCATCAGAGAGTTGGCTACCTGCACCTGACTTCGGCCAGGTATAGCCGTAGCCCGCGATACCGAGTTGCACCTTTGCGGCTGGGATGCTCGTCAGGACGGGTTTGAGCGATGCGATCACCCAGGGCTGTCCACCGACGGGGCCGGCATTCGACCAGGTGGGTCCGTGTTGGTCGTAGGCCATCAACACGATGTGGTCCGCCGCCGCACCGAGGCCAGTCAGGTCGTAGCCCTCGGCGGCATAACCATCAGGTGTCGCCATGAGGCAAATCGACACGCTCTTGCCGGTGCCGAGACTGCTATTGAGCCTGGACACGAAGGATGTCAGACCAGGGGTGTCTTTTCCCGTCAGGCTCTCGAGATCGACGGTTACTCCATCCCAGCCCTGAGCCTTCACGTCGGCAGCTAGATCATTGACGACGCTGGCGATGTGAGCCGATGATTCGAGCAGCCGGTGGCCGATCGCCGGCGAGAAATCGCCTATCGCGTCGTCGAAGTTTCCGATGAGCAGTTCGGCCTTCTTCTGCTGCGCATGCGCCGCTCTGAGGAGAGTCAGGGACTCTGTGGACACCGCTGTGAGCCCGGCGCCGTTCGAGGTGAGGTTGATGCCGTCAACGCCGACAGTGGTCAGGGCGCCACGACTTGCGGCCAGCTGAGCAGTGGTGGTGGCGCCCGCCTCCGCGTAGCCGACTACCTGCATCACGGGCGGCGATGTCGCAGGGACTTGGCAGGACGCAATGCCTCCACCCAGAAGCGCAGCAGCGGCCGCGGCTGCGCCCGCTGAAATGATCACGAGAAAATCCAGTATCGGTTCATTCCCGCAGCCTAGCGACTGACGGTGATCGATGGATGGCGCTGAGCTATCCACAAGCCGCTTAACCACACAGTCAACCAAACGCATATTTAACACACCGCTACGGAGTCGCGGACATTCAAACGCGTTTGGCTTGGCGGTTTTGGACTGCGCAAGGTCAACAGGGGCACCAGCGGCCATTCCGCTGTCGAATCGTCGCGTTCGCTATAGATGCATGCAAGCAGTCGATCATTGACAGTAGTCACGCGATAACACAAATGGTTCATGCGCTCTGCATTGACGCCGAATGCAAGCCTGACAGATCGGCGGCACATTGCCGCGTTTGGGCGTTCAAGTCCGGCAGCTAGCGAGACGGGTCGGAACAGTGAAGGTCAAGGAAGTGATAGGTCAGGATTCGACGGCAATGCAAACGAATCCCCGAGCCCGCATAACCAAACGGTCGGAGCATCCGAAGGTTCGAAGCTGCGCCAGAAACGCTGGTAAGTGACACGTATCCAAAACCTGTTCCATATGATTTACTTCACGAAGTTGTATCAGCGTCGGAGTGAGGTCACATGGCCGTTCCCGTGTCGTCCACGGCATCGGGTCTTGTCACGACCTTTATGCAGGATTCCGCGCGTATGGCCCGTGAGCGGGGCCCAGTTTTTCATCGCAGCCTGTTCCACCTTGAGTTCACTTTCGTCTCTAGTGCGGCGCTCGCCACGGAATTGTCCGATGAACGGCGTTTTAGGAAGTTGGTGCACCCGAGCGTCGCGGTGCTGCGTTCGTTTCTTGGCGACGGGCTGCTCTCCGCCGACGGCGATGATCCGGCGTGGCGGGTCGGGCATGAGCTGCTCATGCCGGCATTCAGCCAGGCCTCGATGCGCCAGTATCACCCGGTCATGCTGGACGCCGCCGATCAGCTCATCGAGACCTGGGACCAGGCCGACGGCGACCCAGTCGATGTCGTCGCCGACACCACCAAACTCAGCCTGGAGGTCATCGGCCGTTCCGGGTTCGGCTACTCCTTCGACTCCTTCCAGCAGGGGCCGACCCACCCGTTCGTGCTCGCACTCTCTGACACGGTCGCCAACGGGCAGCGCACCGTCACCCGCCCACCGATGCTGGGCAGTCTGATCGGTGCGCGTGCCGCGCAGCGGGCGGAACAGAACATCGCCTACATGAACAGCGTCGTCGATGACGTCATCACCCACCGACTGACCTCGGCGAACGACCAAGCTGAAGACCTGCTGGCAATCATGCTGGCCTCAGACCTCCTTGACCCGGTCGCGATCCGACACCAGGTGCTGACCTTCCTCGCCGCCGGCTATGAGACCACCTCAGGCGCGCTTGCGCTTGCGCTGTACTACCTGGCGAGGGATCCAGAAGTGCTGGACCGCGCCCGAGCCGAAGTCGACGCCATCTGGGGTAACGACGAACCGACCTTCGACCAAGTCACCAAACTCCGATACCTACGTCGAGTCGTCGACGAAACCCTCCGCCTCTGGCCGACCGCACCCGGCTACGCCCGGCAGGCACGCGAAGACACCGTCCTCGGCGGGATCCACCCCATGCACGCCGGAGACTGGGTCCTAGTACTCCTACCAGCCGTACACCGCGACCCGGTATGGGGCGAGGACGTCGAATCCTTCATCCCCGACCGCTTCCTACCCGAACAAATAAAACGCCGACCACCCGGAGCCTACAAACCCTTCGGCACCGGCGAACGAGCCTGCATCGGACGACAATTCGCCCTACACGAACTCGTACTAACACTCGGACTGCTAATCCGCCGCTACCACCTAACACTCCCACCCGACTACACACTTCAGGTGGAAGAGGTACTCCTCTTGCACCCGGTGGGACTCACGCTTCAAGTTCATCGCCGTCAGCCTTCGGAGGGTCAGCGATGAGAGTGGACGGCCAGCTGTGGATCGTCTCGGCAGTGACCGAAATCCCTGCCGGACGGCAGGCGCTGACGATCGCGATCGAGCGTGGTGCGGTCGGCGCAGAACAGGCCACCAAATCCGGGGTGAGAAGCCTGCCGGAGGCAGGCCTAGGGCAGACGCGCGAGGACCTCGCGCTCGCAGCTGGTAGTAAAGCACTCGCCGCGGCCGGGATCGAAGGTTCCGACGTCGGTCTCGTCATCTATTCCTGGACTCTCGACACCAATACGGACTGGAAGATCGCCCAGCGGCTATCCCGTCAGCTAGGTGCCACCCATGCCGTGGCAGTCGGGCTGCGCCAGTTATGCAACGGTGGGGCGGCCGGTCTTCATTTTGCCGCGGCACAGCTGCTCACCGAGCCACGACTGCGACACGCACTCGTGCTGACCGCCGACGCACTAGGTCCTGACGCTGGCCGGTTCTGGCTCATGGACGAAGTGGGTGCAGCCATGGGTGACGCCGGTACCGGGCTTCTACTATCCCGGGGCGGAGGTGCGCTCGCGGTGCTATCGATCGCGTCGGCTGCGAGGTCAGATCAGGAAGCCTGGCTCCCACAGAATGATCGGGTTCCTGAAATTTCTGCCGGAGGCGACGAGAGCCAGAGTGTTTCTGCGGTGATATTCGTGCGGCGCCACGGCGTTCGCGCCGCAGTCGATGCCGCACTCGTCGACGCCGACCTAGATCCGCGCGATCCGGACGTGGCTGTCGTGGCGCTCCCCCGGCTGGCCAACGACGTAACGGGGGCCCTCACTGACGGCATGGTGCGCGGGCGTAGGCCGCGTCGAATCGTCCATCTGGCCGAGGAAGGTCATCTCTTCGCCGGGGATCTCACCGCGAACGTGGAGCACTTGTTGCAGCACGAAATGCTCGCGCCTGGTGAGAGGGCACTCATCATCAACATAGGAGCGGGGTTCACCGTGACCTGCGTCGTTGTACAAGCGCCGGGCGCACCCGGGGGCGGAAAGGAAGGAACGTGAACACACTTGTGGAAGTGCTCGACGCACTTGCCTACAGCGACCAACGCGTGGTCTTTCCTGAAACCGGAGAGGTGCTCCCCCACCGCGAACTGCCCGGCTTGGCTCGATCGTTCGGGCGCGTGCTCGCAAACGCCGGGGCTGGACCCGGCGACGTCGTAGGAATCCTCGTGCCGACATCCTCCGACTGGTTGCCCGTCTTCTTCGGGGTAGTCGTCACGGGAGCGGCCGCTTCCGCGCTGCCATTGACGCCATTGGTGTTCGATCCCTCCGTAGCGGCGGCGCCACTGTGCCCGCTCGTTGAAGCGGCCCAGATGCGATATGTAGTCGCAGCTGGACCTGGGCTCGCGGTGGCCGAAGCGCTGGTCGCGCTCTGTCCAGGCCTCACCATCGTCAACGCCGACGGAGCACGCCAAGCAGAGCCGTCGGCCGATCAACGGCCGCCAGTGAGCGCCACTGATTTAGCCGTTGTGCAATTCACGTCTGGTAGCACAGCTCGTCCGAAAGGGGTCGTGCTCAAGCACGGCACCGCCGTTGCTGGTATCTCCGCCATCAACACTCACATCCGCACCACGAGCACCGACGTTCTCGTTCAGTGGCTGCCGCTATTTCACGACATGGGCCTCGTAGCATTGCTCTGCTCCCTCCTCACCCCGAACGATGCCCATCTATTCAGCGCGCTCGCGTTCCTCCGAGACCCGAGCTCCGTGCTGAGGCACATCGCGTCGGTCGACGGTTCAATCGTCACCGGCCCAAACTTCTCCTACGACATGTTCGCGACCGCGGCCGCTCAGATGGACGAGATCTCATTTCGCGCTTGGCGGCTCGCGCTGAACGGCGCCGAGACAGTCCGCGCGCAGACCGTGACCGACTTCAACCGCGAGCTCGGAGCGCGCGGGGTCCCAGCGTCCACGATGTATCCCTGTTTCGGGATGGCCGAGGCGACCTTAGCTGTGACGCTCCCTCGACTGGGTGCCGAACCCCGCGGCGTAAACGTCGATCGCGATGCATTGGAGGTCGGACAACTCGTCACCTACGTCGAGGCCAGCTCATCTCACGCCCGTCAACTGATAAGCCTCGGTGTGCCTGTACCCGGGATTGAGCTGATGATTTCGAACGGTTCGCCGTTGGCCGAAGGCCAGCTCGGCGAGGTGTGTATCCGGGGCGCGTCGGTCTTCGATGGATACCTGAACGACGCGTCGGCGACGGCGGAGGCACTGCGCGACGGCTGGCTGCACTCCGGTGACATCGGCTTCCTGAACGGCGGCGAACTGTTTATCGCCGGACGCAGCAAGGAGGTGATCATCGTGCAAGGCCGCAACTTCTTCCCAGATGACGTCGAGGAGGCCGTCCGCGGTCTGGACGGCATTTATCGAGGTCATTGTCTGGCCGTTGCTCGTACCAATGAAGAGAGCATCGTCGTGGTCGCAGAGTCAGCCGTCCACGCAGATTTGGAGAGCCGCGCGGAGTTGACCAAAGCAATCAGAGGGGCCGCGTCCCGTGCGGTCGGCCTGTCGTCCCTACAGGTCATCCTCGTCCCGCCAAGATCGCTCCCCCGAACCACCAGCGGAAAGTGGCAGCGCGCGCGCGTCCGCGACCTAGTTGACGCGTATTTCGCCTGAGAGGCCGGAGGGGAACATGTCTGAAAATGACTCAAGTTCGGAAGTGGCTGATGCGTTGCGTACAGCCTTCGCCGAGTTGCTGCAGTGCGATCCGATAGAGGTTGATCTCGGGACTCACATCATGGAACTTCCCGGGATGGACTCGATGAAGTTGGTCAAGGCCGTCGTCGCGTGCGAGAAGCGCTGGCAGATTGCGTTGGACGAAGACGAGCTGTTCGAGGTACGGACCGGGGAGGATCTGTGCTTCCTGATCGAGGCCACGATTTCGGGAGAATGAGGCTCACCGTCGGCCCTTCCCAGTTGGCCGCCGAGGAGACTTTTCGAGAACTGCGTGAGCGCGGATCAGTTCTTCCGGTGACCCTTCCGGAGGGCTTGCAGGCCTGGGTCGTCACTCGGCATGCTGAGGGTCGCCAGGTCCTGCGCGATCCGCGATTCGTTAAGGACCTGCCTGCGCTCACTCGCGACGGGCAAGGTTTTCAAGGACATCGGTACGCCGAAGATGTTGTCGTCACCGAAGGCCGACACATGCTGAACAGCGACGGAGCCGATCACATCCGACTTCGCGCTGTAGTGGCACCTCTGTTCACTCCGCATGCTGTCGCCGATCGAGGTGCGGAGATCGCAGACATTGCGGTCGGATTGACAGACCGGCTGACCAAGGGGCCGACTGCAGACTTGATGCAAAGCTACGCTCAACCGTTACCAGAGCAGGTATTGTCCCGAATAATCGGATTCTCCGACGAGATAGGAGAACACGCGGCGGTACTAAGTCGCCAGCTCGGGCGGCGCGCCAATCCTACTGAGCCCGCCATGCGGCGAGCCTACAGTGACATGGTCGACCTGGTTAAGGTCGCGAGTCGCGACCCCGCGCCCGACGACACAGTCATTGCGGCATTGCAGACTGCAGTTGCCGCACGTGTCGTGAATCGTCGAGAGGCGGTCGCGACCATAATGATGCTTCTCGCGGCCGGCATAGCGACCACGGCTGTTGCCATTGGTACCGGGATCGCGCGCTTAATGTGGTCGGGCGCTGTGCTGCGGAGCATGCTGGCCTCCGAGCAGACAGCAAGTCTTCTGGTAGAAGAGCTGCTGCGGCACCATCCACCGGCTCCATTCTCTCCGTGGCGGTTCACTCGGGCAGCGGTCGAGGTCGACGGCACTGTTATCCCGGCCAATTCGGTCGTGTTCGTCTTGTTAGCTGCCGCGAATCGCGACCCAGCCGTCTTTGCCGATCCGGACGAGCTGCGGCCAGGACGGTCAACATCCGGGCATCTATCGTTCGGACAGGGTCCGCACTACTGCATCGGAGCGCACCTCGCCCGACATGAAGTCACCATCGCCTTGCAGATGCTGTTCGATCGACTCCCCCACGTGCGCCCGGCCGTGCCGTACACGGACATCGCCTGGCGCGGATTGCTCTTCGACCGGACCATGAATGCCTTTCCGGTACTGACCGGTGCCGCATCAACGCCAGCCGACGAGCACGTCAAGGCGTCGTGGGATTCGTTGCCGCCGCGTACGCCGAGCTAGCCGAACGCGGCGGGCTCCTCGGAGCGAGAACGCAGCGCGAGACCCGCAAGTGCACCGATCAGAGAAACTACGGCGCACAGGTCATAGACGAGGTGAAAGCCGTCCAATAAGTTGTGCCGGTTGGCGGCGAGAACAGTAGCGACAATTGCCACGCCGACCGCGCCGCCGAGCTGACGGGCAGTCAAGTTCAGGCCTAGCCCCGAAGCAAAGTCCAGCGGAGACACCGCACTCGCCGCGGCAACCGAAATAGCGGTGATGGCGAGGCCGATGCCGAGGCCTCCAAGAACCATGGCCGGGACCCACGTTTCCCAGAGTTGCCTCTCCAGGCCAAGAGCGCTCGAGCCCATCCAGATGTTGGACAGACAAAGCATCCCCATACCCACGGATGCGAATACAAACGTAGTTTCTTCGGTAACTCTTCGCCCGGCTACCGTTGCCGAAACTATCGACGCGAGCGTTGCCGCCGAAAGTGCACCGGCCGACTCCCAGATCGAGTAGTTCCAAATCAGTGCGAGAAACAACGGCGCAGCCAGCCCACCGAGGAAGAGAGCAGTTCCGAATAGAAATGAAGCAACGTTCGCTTTAGCAAAGGTTCGGCTGCGCCAGAGACCGGTTGGTATCGCAGGGTTTGATCGGGTCGACGACCGGATGAGAGCTATTGCTACCAGGGCGATGCCGGCGGCCATCGCCGCAGCGGTTCGCCAACTGATCCACGCCCAGGTCGAGCCCTCAGTAAGGCCTGCGACAACGAGTCCAATGCCGCCGGCAAAGCACAGAACGCCGAGTGGGTCCGGCCATACGGCTCGCTGGGCCGGACGATGCATCGGGACCACACGCACGCTCGTGATAGCAATGACAACCACGAGGGGCACGTTGACGAAAAAGACCGACCGCCAGCCCCATCCAGCGATCAGGGCGCCGCCGATGACAGGTCCAAGCGCCGCCGACAGTCCAGCGACCGCCGACCAGAGTCCGATCGCGGCGGGGATCCGCTGGATGGGGGTCGCGGCAAGCGTGATGGCCAGTGCAGCCGGGATCATGAAGGCTGCCGCCATCCCTTGAACAACCCGAGCGCTGATCAACAAACCTATCGAATTTGAAGCGCCACAGAGCGCTGACGTCACGCCGAAGACAAGCACCGAGGACACGAAGACCTGGCCTCGACCAAGCGTATCCGCAAGCCGACCAGCTGGGCATAACAGCGCGGCAAAGGTCACGGCGTATCCGCTAATGACCCAAGTCAATGTCGTGACGGAAGCACCAGGGAACGCTAGCGAAATGCGTGGTAACGCGATATTCGCGACGGAAATGTCCAGAGTCGCGATGAACGTGGCGGCACAGGCAATGAACAGAACGAAGCCGGCTCGTACCTGCGTCGACGTGGCAGCAGCGTTCTCGTCACCGCCAGGAGGCGGAGATTGTCGCATTGGTCCCTGGTCGACGGATCTGGCAACAGTCGCATCGCGGGTATCAGGACGGTCGCCATTGTGAAACGGTGCATCCTCTTGCGACATCGATACATCCTCGAATTTGTCCGGTACGCCTTTTATGCGGTTATCATGAACATTCACTCGTGCGTCGTCGGCCACTGCTTCAAACGTGACATAGTTCAATCCATCCAGAACTTGGACATCCAATGCATGTCGAAACATTTCAGGCGGCTACAACCTGAGTGCAGGTAAGCACCCACGGTAGTCAGTTGTCGAATTCCGGCTCGGTATTCAATCATGCAGACGATGGTTAGTCTTCGCGCGACATCTAAGGTCTAATCTAGACACGGCGCGTGGTCATGGTCAACAGTTCGGTTAAAACAATCCGATGAGTCGTCAATACTGCCGATCGTCGCGATCGTCCATTCCTCGAGCGGACCCGCACCACGACAACACCGACGAGCATCGTCACTCGAGGACACATGTCACTGGTACGCCGACCAACCTCGATCCGTCGCACTGAGGCCGAGTTGGTCAACTGCTCGGTGTGATGGTCTTCGACTGTTGGGCTGCCGCGAGCGTGCAGGGTTGAATTGCCGGTCTGCCGGCAGATTCGGATCCTTCGGGTGTTGCGGTGATGGTGGTCGTTCAGCCGCGCCAGTGCGCGGCGCGTAGTCCGGCGAACGCGGCGGCGAGGTTCCGCAGGCCGGTCGCCTTGCCGCAGCGGATGCAGCACTGGCGTCACAGACATGGGCCGACCACAGAGCCCAATCCAGTCGCCGACGCGTCCCCGCCCAAGCGGAGACATCGCCAAGCCGACCGGATTGGGCTGAGGTGCGCTTGGCTACGTTCCGCCCTGCGCTGAATCAAAACTACGGGCGGTGGGACCTTCGAACGCGCTTAGGTACCACGTAGCCGGTGGCCCCGGGTTGTTCCCATCGGATGAGACGATAAGACCGCCTTGGCTATTGTCGGTGAGAAAGCCACCCCACGCAGAGACGAACTGCACGCCATACACCGGCGTAAAATTCTGAGCGTCCGCGAGGGGGTCTCCAGCCCATGAGACACACGGCGCTGTCGCCACACGTCTCGCCTCGCCCATCCCTCCGAACGCCGTTAAGCAGGCGCCGGTGGCAGCGTTCTTGATCAATACGGCCGCCGAATAGGGGGCCGCCAACCCGTTGTCTTCGTTGAGACCGGTAGGGGGTGACACAAACCCCCATTCCTGAGTACTCGACCCGGTGCACGGGGCGAGAAATACGCTGGAATCGGGGCCGGTGTCGATACAGGCCCCGGTAGTCACCACGCTAATAGTTGAGAATCCATCAGCGTGCGCTGCCCCGGCCCGGGCGAGTAATGTCGCGCCGAGAGCGACGGCGACGAGAACTGCAGCTACGGCTTTCACCCGAAACGACAGGCCACCCCTCGGGCGTCGTGCAAGTAGTGCGTGCATTGCAACCTCCATTGTTGATTGATAGGACGGACACGCAGAAATCACGCACATAGCTACCTGGTGGGTTCACGTGACCGTCCACGGAATTCGGTGTCCTGGGCCAGGAGCCCACATACCGAACGACGCACTTCGACACGCCGGATCGGCATTATTGACGGACTCGGATCCGCTACGCCGAGAACGGCGCCCCTTCGCGGTGCTCGGCGTCATTCCCTGGTTAATAGACCAGACGGATCGGCTCGGACAAGTGCGGCACTGCCTACTGTGGCGGTTGAGTCTGCCCAAGCGGGAGAAGGGGTTCGACGTTCCCTGACTCGTCAACGAGCACCTGCTTCAGTCGGTCGCTCGCCACTTCTACACCGGGAACGTTCCACGTTGCTGCACCACTTAGCGGTGAGTCGTCGTTCCTTGGGACTGCGATCAGACCGCACTGGCTGTTGTCCGTGAGGAATCCATCTGTCTCCGAAAAGAAGTGGACGCCGGACGACGGGATCCATCCCTGGTGAAAATCAAGGTCGGTGATGTCCGGACTGTCGTCGCATGGGTCCATGGTCATACTCTCGACTTCGTTCGTATTACCAACCGTTGTTAGGCATGCTCCTGAGGCGGTGTTCACAAGTAGTGTGAACGCTGGCCGGTTGGCTGCGGTCACAAACTGCCAATTCTGAGCGTTCGAGCCATTGCACGGGGCGAGATACACATTGGAGTCTGGATCGGCCTGAATACATGCTCCCGTGGTAACGACACTGATCGTCGAGATTCCGTCGGCGCGAGCGGCGTCAGCGCGGTGACCAGAACCGCCACCCCAAGCGTGAGAGTGACGAGCACGGTCGCCAGAGCCTTCGTTCTGAACGACAGACCACCTAATGGCCGTCTGAGAAAGATTCCAGTCATCTATGCCTCCAAGAATTGCCAAGCGACTCCACCTCCTCCTCACGGGCGATACCCTCCAATCGGTTCACGTCGCCGCACACCCTCGCCATCAACTCTCCTTCGTCCCGCGCTGATGGACTCAGTTCTGTTGACTAACGCCGACGGTTCCAGCGTGCGGAATGTCGCTGGGTTTGAGCGTCGCCAGGTCGGTAACGGTAGGCGAAGGTGTCTCGCGCATTCGCTTTGCATGGCGCGTAACTGCTTCATCGAGGACCTGGCGGGCATAGCGACCATTGCCGAAGGTAGCCGTTCGGTCGGTGCCTTCAAAGTGAGCCCGAAGTGCGCTGATAGTGGGGCCGTCGCACTCGTACCCGGCGGCTGACGCGTGCTGGTTCACGATCGTTACTAGTTCATCGGTGCTGTAGTTGCCGAATTGAATGCGGTGGGAGAAGCGGGACTCAAGCCCTTGGTTTGCCGAAAGGAATCGGTCCATGTCCTCTTCGTATCCGGCGGCGATCACTACGACTTCGTCGCGGTGATCCTCCATGAGTTTGACGAGGGTCTCGATCGCTTCGCGACCGAAGTCTCCGCCGTTACCTGTCGATGACGCGAGGGCGTAGGCCTCGTCGATGAACAACACACCGCCTCGAGCCCGGTCGAATGCCTCGGTTGTGCGTTGCGCAGTCTGGCCGATGTAGGAGGCAACGAGGTCTGATCGTCCGACCTCGACAACTTGACCACGTTGCAATACGCCCATCGCGGCGAGGAGTCGCCCGTAAAGGCGAGCGATTGTGGTCTTTCCGGTCCCTGGCGGTCCGGCGAAGATCAAGTGCCTGGAGACCGCTGGCGCTGGCAGTCCGGCCGCTTCTCGTTGCCGCGCTGAGGCGAGCAGGTCGGCCATTCCTTCGACTTCGTGTTTGACGTTGTGAAGCCCGACCATGGCATGCAGCTCGGTCAGCAGCGAGTCGACCTGATCCTTGTCGGCGACGCCAGCGCCGGCGCCGATGCTCCCGCTGGGCAGGGCTCCGATGTCTTCGGGTAGCAGGCGGGTCATGGCCACAGTCGTCAACTCCGGCTCGTCTGCCAGTCGATAGGCCTGATTTCCCAGCATCTCTTCGAACGCCATTCTGGCGCTGCGGCCGTTGCCGAAGGCGGCGTCGCGGGGTAATCGTTCGAAGTAGGAGAGGAGTGCGTTTCGCGTCTCGTACTCCAGACGGTAGTCATGGCTCTGGCAGAGCCCCTCGACTATTGCGACGAGCTCGGCAGGGTTGTAGTCAGCGAACTCGATGGTGCGCGAGAACCGCGACGCGAGGCCGGGGTTGGTCGCGAGGAATGATCGCATTTCATGGGTATATCCGGCAACGATGACCACCAGCTCGTCGCGGTGGTCCTCCATTAGCTTGACCAGAGTGTCAACGGCCTCCCGCCCGAAGTCCGGTCCGCTGCCTCCGGTTGCGGAGAGTGCGTAGGCCTCGTCAATGAACAACACACCTCCAAGTGCCTCTCTAACCCGCTCTGTGGTTTTCAATGCCGTTCCGCCGACGACGCTCGCGACGAGATCACCGCGGCCGGTCTCGATCAGCTGCCCACCTTCTATCACGCCGAGCTCGGCAAGGATTCGCCCGTAGAGTCTTGCCACAGTTGTTTTCCCGGTTCCAGGGTTGCCGGTGAATACGATGTGGCGACTCAGCGGGGGCATCGGCAACCCGGCGCGGGAGCGCTGCTCAGCCATGAGATGCAGACGGACAAGCGTGGCGACCTGGCGTTTCACTTCGTCGAGGCCGACCAACGCGTCGAGTTGGCTCAGCAACGACTTCAGCTCAAGGCTGCCGGCTGTGAGAGGGGCGGTCGATGCGACCACTCTCGCATCCGGGTTGGCGTTGACCGGTGATGTTCCGTCGTTTGATGTTGGCGGTTGCAGTGTGTCGTGCGGCGGAGGTGACCGGCGCAGAGTAGACGTCTGCTTCTCGGTGATGCCGCGGAGTTCGGTCACCATCAGCTGTTGTCCAGTCGAGGTCACCCGCAGTCCGAGGCCCGGATTGTCATCAAGGTGGCAACGCGCGATCTTCAGCGGCGCATCCGTCTCGACGAGGACCGCCTCGTTGCGTGCCTTGCTGACCCTTGTGTCAGTCATACCTCCGGTACTCCCCGGTCGCCAGGCGATGCCAGTCGCGAAGCTCTCCACGGACGCGCCGTCGAGCTCGGCTGAAGCCCCGGGCCCGACTTCGATACCGACATCGCCGCTACCGGACATCTCGCAGCTACGCATCCGCCCGCTCGCGGAATTCAGTACAACCGCTCGTCCGTGCTGCACTCGGACAACACCATCGATGATCTCGACGTCGCCACCGTCGGTGACGGTCACTCCGGTGTCGCTGCAGTCGCTGACAACGAGCTCGACAAGCGACGCAGACGTTCCGGTGCCGTCGATCGTCACTCCGGTAGCTGAGGCGGCGATCTGTATTTGACGCAGGCGTGGGCGGGCCCCCGAACTGATCTGTATTGCACTCTCATGGCAATCACGCAGCTGGAGATCCGACAGCGTTGGGGTTGCGTTCTCCTCGACGACGACACCGACTGTCACGTCGGAGATCAAGGCCG
Organism: Jatrophihabitans sp. GAS493; assembly: GCF_900230215.1. Classification (NCBI taxonomy): domain Bacteria; kingdom Bacillati; phylum Actinomycetota; class Actinomycetes; order Jatrophihabitantales; family Jatrophihabitantaceae; genus Jatrophihabitans; species Jatrophihabitans sp. GAS493. Next base: position 4,625,916 of record NZ_LT907982.1, read on the forward strand.
AGGTGAACGTGGTGGTCGAACGGCCAGCGATCGAGATGCCAACGTCAACCCGACCGGAGATCTGCACATCACTCACCCGCCCACCCGCGCCGTCGAGCACCTGGATGCCGTAGCCGCCACAATCGCGCGCGGTGAAGCCTTCAATATCGGCATCTCCGGCGCCGAGTAACACCATCGCCTGGCCCTCGGCTTCGACCACGGTGCAGTCGATTATGTTCGGGTGCGCTCCCGATGCCACGAGAAATCCCGCGCCCTGTGCCTCGCGGATCTCGACACCACGCAGAGTCGTACTCGCATCGCGTTCGATGGCTATCGCGGGGTTTCCCGCACCCGTGACGACACAGTCGGTCACCTCTCCGCGGCCACCGTCGGCGGCTAGAATCGCGCTTCCGTCGAGCTGGCTGAAATGACAGCGATCAAACGTGGGGTTGGCGCCGTTGCCGATCACCACTGCAGAAGTGGCAATCCGCTCGAACCGGCACTGCACGAAGTCGCCTAGAGCTCCATCGGAGGTGATCACCCCCGCGTTCACGGAGTTGCTAATGATGCACTGCGACGCGATTATCGTCGCGTCACCGTAGCACCACACCGCCGCCGCTGAGGCTGCCTCAATGATGCACTCGTCCAGGCGCAGCTTCCCGCCCCCCACCTCGACCGCAACCGACTCGGTACCGTCGTGCACAATCACCAAACCGGAGAGTCGAGCAGCTTCACCGCTTAGCCGCACGGTTGGACTACCGCTGCAGATGATCCGTACCTGACCCGCAGCGCCAGCCGCCGATACCGTTACATCTCGATCAAGTACAAGTGATTCACGGTACGTTCCCGGCTGAACTGACACGACGTCACCGGCCGCCGCTGAAGCCAGCGCGTCACCGATCGTACGGAAGCAGTCCGCGCCATCGGAGGCGACCGTGTGGACAGTGCGACTGCGCGTTGCGGCGTTTGCCATAGCAGGACTCCTAGAGATTCTCAGTTGGTGGCCTACTCGCCGGTCCTACGGCCATGGCCTTGTCATGCAGCCTTGGGCCAGTGGGGTAGGCCCGAGAGCGACGGCCCCGACGGATCGGGGGCTCGGTGACGTTGGATGCGCCGGTGGGTGTGTTGGTCATGGTCTGTCTCCTGCCCGTCTGGTGGCTGTGTGGGGTTGTTCGTCTTCTTAGCCACGGCTGGGTGGGGTGGTGGGTTCATCGGGTTGGTGGTGGGTGGGTGGTTGGTGAACGTGGGGGGTGGTGTTGGGCGTGGGTGTGGGGAGTGGGTTTGTTGGGTGTGGGTGTGGGTGTGGGTGTGGGTTGGGGGTGGTGGGTGTGGATGAGTTGGTGGTGCCGCCGGCGTGGCGTGGGTTGTTTTTGGTGTTGACCGGTGAGCAGTTTCCGGCGGGTAATGAGCAGTTGTTGTTTGGGTGGGCGGATGGGTTGCGTGCGGGTTCGGGGGATGTGTTGGCGGCGGTGCCGCAGATCCGGGCGGCGGTGGCGCGGATTAATGCGTCGTGGTCGGGTCAGGCGCAGCGGCGGTTGGGGGTTGCGTTAGCGCAGTATGTGCAGGGTGATCAGGCGTATCTGCCGTTGTTGTCGGATGGGTTGGTCGGGTTAGCGGATTTGACGTTGGACACCGGGTTGCAGGTGCAGTACGTCAAGTTGATTTCGATCATGGAGATCTTGTTGTTGATCAGCACGATCGCGTGGGCGTTGACGTGGGCGTGGTTGATCGGTCTTGATGTGGCGGCGGCGATCATCACGTTGGCGAAGGAAGCGGCCGGGCAGACGCTGCGGGAGTTGTTGGTCTCCACTGCTGGTCATATCGCGACGGCGGTGGTGACGGGGATCGCGTTGCAGAACAGTCTCGACGCGTTGGTGCAGGTGATCCAGTTCGCTGATCACCGCACCCACTGGAACAACCAGTCCACCGTGATGGCGGTGGTGGTCGGCACGGTCGGGGGGTTGCTGCACCTGCCGTTGGAGAAGATGTGGGAGAAACTCGGCCACAGAATCGCGGCGCTGTTACGCACCTACCTCGCCGACACCGACCACGCCCCCCACCTCCACCCCCACCCCCACCTACCCGACACACTGCCGGACACACTGCCGGAGAAACTGCCCCACACATTGCCGGAGAAGGAGTTGTTGGAGAAGTTGCCGGAGAAGTTGCCGGAGGTGTTGCCGGAGAAGGAGTTGTTGGAGAAGGATTTCACCTTTCCCGCTGTCGTCTCGCAGAAGGCTGGGTTGCCTGGTTCGCAGAAGGCGGGGTTGCCCGTCTCGCAGGAGGGGGCGGGGTTGGGGGTGGGGCAGGTGGATGGGGTGGTGGCGAAGGTGATGGCCGGGGTGCCGGTCCCGGCTCGTTTTGATGTGGCCGGTGTGAAGCAGGCCGCGGCCCAGATCGCGGAGGGGATTCTGTTTCATGGTGGGGGGGCGGTCTCGGCCGGGTTACGGGCCGCGGTTTACCGTTTCACCGCGGAAGGGGTGCATGAGTTCCTCACCGGGCTCGGTGCCACCATCGCTACCGGGCAGCCTCAGGCCAACGGCTACGACTTCACTTCCGGCGGGTTCGGTGCGTTAGCCGGTCTCACCTCCGAATCTCTGCTGCACCACCTCCACACCCACGGGCTGCTGCTGCCCCACCCCACTCTCATCGACGCCACCACCGGACCCGGACACAGACACGGGCCCGGGGACACCGGTCACACCACCGGCACCACCACCGGCACCACCACCGGCACCACCACCGGCCATGGTGTGACTGGTGGCGGGGTGACTGGTGGCGGGGTGACCGGCAGTCTGGTCACCAACACCACCGCCCTGCCCAACGCCACCATCACCAACACCAACCCCGGCATCGAACCCGACCCCACCACCACCCCCGGTGGGGAGCCGAGCCTCAGCCGGGCCAGCACCCTGCCCCCCGCCTACACCACCCCCACCACCCCCACCACACCCACACCCACACCCGCGCTCACCCCGGGCCCGCTCACCGGCCCGCTCACCCTGGACCCGGTCACCGGGTCGGGGAGCGGCCCGTCGAGCCGGGCCAGCACCCCACCCCCCGCCTACACCACCCAACCCACCACCCCGAACACCACCCGACCCACCACCCCGGACACCACCGGCCCGGCGAACACCCAACCCACGACCACGACCACGACCACGACACCACCAGCAGACCCACCACTGACGACGACCCCGCTGTCAGACGCACCACCACCCCACACCAACCCCGCACCCCACAACCCGGCCCCCACCGGGCCGGGTCATGCTGGGCCCGCACCCCACACCAACCCCGCACCCCACAACCCGGGTCATGCTGGGCCGGGTCATGCTGGGCCGGGACATGCTGGGCCGGGTCATGCGGGGCCGGGTCATGTTGGGCCGGGTCATGCTGGGCCCGCACCCCACATCCCGGCCCCCACTGGGCCGGGTCATGTTGGGCCGGGTCATGTTGGGTCGGGGCGGGCGGGGGTGTTGGTCGGGGATACGGCGTCGGTGCGGGCCGGTATCCGTGGGTTGTTGGAAAGCGGTGACCTACAAATCGTCGGGGGTGGGCGGACCCTGGTCGTCGGGGCCAGGCACGACCCGTCCCTGATCGAGGTGGCCGACGCGCACACCGAGGACCGGACCCGGATGGGCGCTGAGGAGTTCACCGTCGTCGGTATCGGCGCCCACGGCGGGATCCGACTGGACAACGACACCATCCTCACCGCCCCCCACCTCGCCGCGTTGATCACCCACATCAACCCCACCACCCTCCCGATCGTGCTACTGGCCTGCGACACCGCGCACCTGGCCGAACCCCTCACCCAATCCCTACGCCGCACCACCGCCGCCCCCCACGGCCAAGTCTGGGCCTTCACCGGCACCGGCCCCGAACAACTCCAAGGCCTCGCCGCCACCCTCCACACCACCCCCACCGGACACCTCCTCCCCACCACCACACCCACCACCACACCCACCACCACCGGGATCGGGATTGGGACCGTCGCCGAACCCGGGACCTGGGCCCGCGCCGTCCACCGCACCCTCCGCACCCCACGAACCGACACCCTCGGCCCCCTCCTCCCCACCCACATCACCACCCACAACCCCCGAAAAACCACCCACGGACACCCCACCGCCGACCACAACTGGAACACCTGGGCCCCCCACATCCACACCACCACCGGACTCCGACACCTCGCCGACAACCCCACCCACTCCGGTCGAGGACGGGGATCGGGCCCGAGCGGTAGAGGCCGAGGACGCGGAGACGGCACTGGAGGCAGAGGAGGACGAGGACAGGGTGCCGCCAGCACCGCCGCTGCGAGCAGCGTCGACGGAGCGCGTCTCGACGCCCCCAGTCCGGGTAGCGCAGACTCGGTCACCAAACCCTTCGCTGACCACGCCGCGAACCCGGTCATAGAACTGGTCACCGACAGCGGCGGGCAGTTGGTGTTCGGCCACATGCTCGGTGACCCGACACGCCCCGGAGTAGTCCTTCTGGGGAAGAAGTCATTCAGCAAGGTGCCGATCCGGGTTCAACGCGACCCGGCCGCCCCTGACCAGATCCGGATATTCAGCAACGCCCAACGTAGCGACGGCAGCGGACTGCCTGGCTGGTCACACTCGGGCGGCAACATCCGCGCCACGGCCGCCGACTTCGCGACAGCGCAGGCCCGCAACCGACTTGACACCGGCGATGAGTCCTGGGCCCCGCCCGGCCACATCACCATCGGCGCAACGGTCCGCGCCAGCAGCGACACAGCTGAGCTGGTAGCGGAACTGGGCCGACGCCAGGTGCGCATCGCGGCAACCGACAGCGAACACTTCACCGACGGCGACACGGTCCTTCTGGCCGTCAACACCAGCGACGGCACCACCCAGGTCCGCAGACTCGACGACACCGACGGCCACGCTGATGCCTGGCACCCGGCCGCCGGAGTCGGCAGCGCCGAGGTCACCTATATCACCGACCACCGCGACTCAATCGACAACCAGTCCGCCCGACCAGCCACTCCCAAGTCGGCGGCATTCATCCCCATACCCCTCGAGGACACCAGCATCTATCCGTTGACGACAGTCACGGTCGACAACGGCGGCGGCTTCGAGTTCAACACCGCCCGATATCACGTTCCGCTACGAAATCAGAACCTGCAGGTTCAACAGCGCGCCGACGGCGGCGTCGTCGCTTACAGCAGCCAATACTGGGCCAACAACACTCAACCACTCTGGTCGATGTGGATCCACGACGCACGTCTCGCGGCATTACGCGAACAAGCGGCGACCAATGACGCCCATGGCAACGGCCTCGCACCCCCCGGTGCCCACACACTCCTGGTCACCAGGGCGGTAAAGGACGCCATCCCACTGGGAAAGAGCACGCGAATCGGGCTCCCTCAAGCGATCAGCCACTCGGCGTGGGACTTCGCAGTCATCACCTTGCCTGATGGCGCGTCCGCGGCAGCAGTCCATTTCCTGACCGCAAACGGTGAGTTCGCGACTGACCCCCAAGGTAACCGCCTGAGCACGAACGCCACCTTCCGTGACACCGCACAGACATGGTTCAAGACTCAAGACCAAGTGATTGAGAAGGCCAGTGACTCAGTCCCGGAACCTGTCCTGGACCCAGCTCTGGCCCCATCGGGCACCCAGCGCTCGTCATCGCCAACAGCCGGTGCACCGCGCATTCGCTCCGTCGACGAGCGTCCCGCCGGCTCGTCCGCCGAGCTGATCGCCCCCGACATGGACCCGGACGCGTCCATGTTCGAGATCGTCGTGCAACAGAACGGCGGCCTGCGTCTGCTCACCAATGAGTACTTCGCGCAGAAGCTCTCGACGTCAGTGGTGGGTAAGCCGCTAAGGGCACAGATCCGGGGCAATGGTGGCGTCGTCCTCTACAACGGCGTCGAGCCTACTGCCGAGCACGGAACGGAGCTGATCTGGTCGATACCGATGCTACGGGTCGCCCGAGCCGAGCAGATCAAGCTAGCGGAGGGGTCCGCCGCCCTCTTCGCCGCCCGCGAGCGCATCCGACCACACGCCTCCGACGGTGCCTGGACCGCCATCATGCAACTACAGAAGGACGGCGAGGACTCCGCGCTGATTCTCGGCCCTCGGACAAACAAATCCAACGAGGACACCGCCAGATTCAAGTTCCCTGATCGGGCTGCGGGCGACCTCGTCGCCGTCACCATGTGGCCTGGCAAGCGCGATGTCCGCCTCGTGCACGTCACCACCGATGGCGATCCGGCAACACTGTTCGATCCCAATCCCCACGCCTCGCGCTGGTCAGTCAACCGCCACCTTAAGGCCTCGAAGCTCGAGACAATCCAAGCATGGTTCTCCTCCGAGCGTCACAAAGGCATCGCAACCATCGATAAGGTCGCCAACCGCTCCCCGCAGCAGCTCGAGCAAGCGCGGGCCAACCGCGATCTCGGTGACGGCTGGCGCGTGCTTGACGGCGTCGTCATCCCGCGTGGCGCCCAGGCTGGGCGGGACGTCCAACCCATGGGCGCCGACGGCACCTACCTGCTTCTCCCGATACAGCACCGCAACGGTCAGGTCAACTTTGGTGGACGAATTCACCGGTTCGTTGCGCGAGACCGGGTCGGCCCGCAGGTCTGGCTCTGGGTCGGCAAGAGCGACGGAGCGATGCGCTTGTATCACCAGGACGTCAATCCAGCCTGGTCACTCGACACTCACGTCGTCGTCGATCCCGACGGCGAGACGATGAAGCGGCTCACGCGACGTGCGCGAACGGCAACGGGGCAGCGTCGGCTGGCCCGCACGCCGGGTATGGTCCCGACTGGCAGTTGGACCGTCGTCTTCAACGTGTCACGAGCCACCAAGTACATCTTCGCGGCCGGCGCTTCGCGCCGAGTGCCAGCGGGCCAGGCCACTGGGCACGTGTATCTCACCGTGCTCCCGGGCCGAACCCACGCTCAATACTTCGGCATCGACGACAACGGAGCGCGATTCGGTGGCGCCACCTCGACCATCCCGCTGACCACCTTTGAGCAATTGAGTGTCATCGACCACCCGAACCGGCACTCTCGGCCGATCCCGGGTGATCAACGGACCCCTGATGTCGTGCGGGCCGACTTCCTGAGCCGGGCACCACGCCCGTTGGTCCTGCCGCCCCGACCAGTGCTGCAGCTTCGACCGGCCTCACTCGCGACCGCACCGACACGTCCTGGGGTCATCACCGGCGCCGACGTGGCACGGCCACTCGACCCGGCTGTGCACCCTATGTGGCAGATCGGTCTCAGTGCGAACGGCTTCCCGAGACTCTCGGATCCTCAGTACGCTACGCACTTCCCCGGGTTTGGTGTCGATTGGGCCCACGTCATCGTCTGGGTGCAGCTCGACGCCGGCCCCGGCACCGATCGCGGTACTGCGATGCTCTTCGGAGCGGACGGATTCTCCATCGAGAACTGGGAGGCACAAACCCCGGCGTGGTCGCTGCACGTCCCGAACATCCGCCAGACCGACTCCGGCATCAACAAGGCCCGCCTGCGCGCGGCCCGGCAGGCGCTGTATCGCGCGGCGGGTTCGACCCAAGACGGGTGGCACGACCAGCTTGCCCATCCCGGAGCAGTGACCCTGCCCCGCAGTGTGTCGTCGGACCTTCGTGGTTCAGTCGTCAAGTTCTCGAACGACGAATCGCATCCACCGCTGCCGGTGGGCAGGCTCGCACGAATGCCACAGGTCGGCGAAAGCCTGATGGTCGCGGTCGCCCTGAACGGCGACGTCTGGGTCGCCGGCATGAACGACGAGTGGATGCCACACCCGGATAATCGGCTCGACCTCGTGACGTACATGCGACGGCAGCCGATGGCGATCGACCGCACCGAGCAGGAACATCCCACCAGCGACACCGCGGAAGATCACCGCTTCGACTACCTCTTCGACGAGGACCCTGCAGGGCACATCTTCGATGAGCAGCCTGCCGCGCTGGACGACAGGCACGGTGTTGAAGGAGCTGTCGAGCACTCCCAAGACGAGCACTCCGAAGACGAGGACGAAAGTGGCGCTGACTCCGACTCCGACTACGAGGACTCCGACTACGAGGACTCCGACTACGAGGACGCCGACTACATGGACGCCGACTACATGGACGCCGACTACATGGACGCCGAGAGCGACGGCGGTCTTGTTGCGCATCCGGTGACGCCGCTGCCCGAGGTCGGGGTGCTCGCGCCGGGAGCGGACGGACGCGCCGCAGCTCTCCAGTTCGCCCGCGAGGACGGCATGGGGCTCGGGATCGTGGCCGCGCTGGGCACGGTGACGGTCGCGGTGACCGCGGCACGCGACGAACCGCTGTTCATCCCTATCAGCGGCGACGACGGCGCGTACCCGACCGGTGCCTACCTCAACGATGTGTTCGTGCCGATCGACACTGTCGACAGCGGCGCAGCATTGGTGACCGTCGGCCGAGACGGCGACGTCGTGGTACACATTCCCGACCGGGACGACCCGAATGGCCCCTGGACCACTCAACACCCGGGCGTGGAATTCACTGACGAGCAGATCGACGCCATCGCAGCTGCGGAAGGCTCGATCGACCGCCGCTCGGAGCATGGGGTCGCAAGCCGACCCGCCGGCACCACCATGCGCACGATCGCCGGCGAGGAGATCGCCGTCCTCGAATCGAGCGCGCCCACCGGACCCGGTTACCAGTGGGACGAGGGGATGGTCAACGACCTCACAATCGACTACATCAACGAAGTGTCCAGCACGCCCCTCGAAGCCGCCGTCGCGCGCACCGGAGGCTTCCGCGCCGCACTAGCGGCCCAGCTCGTGCCGATCATGGACGCAGTCGGTACAGGCCTGATCGACCCATCCGCGGCTCTGCACGACGCCTACACCGCCTACCAAGAGACCGACAACATCGACGAACTCGTCGCCGAGATCACCGGTCCGGGATGGAGGGAACGACACGACCGCATCCTGCCCGCCCTGGCCGCGCACGTCTACGACCTACGCATGGTGACCTACGACGACCACGCCGCGACACTCAACCGCCTCGACGCCGACCTCGCCGACAGCGAAAGCGAAACGGCCGACCCGGCCCCCCGACCCGAGTTGATCGCGCTCAACGAGAACGGACACCACCGCATCCGCCTCGTCCGCGAAACCGACGCGACATCCGGCGAAATCATCCACCACGCCGCCTGGCTGGCCGACACCGCCACCAACAACGCCTCCGATGACATCCAGATGTCCGAGGCCACCACTGCCGACCCCCCTCATCGTGACGGCCACGATCGCCCACCAGCCACCGACGATCGACCGGCGAAGCGCCGACGACGCGGCCCCGTCCCGCCTGCCCCAAACAGCAGCGGTGACGTAGCCATGACCAACGCGACACCCGCGCCCACCGAAGAAACACACGACCACACAGACGCACCAACAACCGGCAACGATGCCCGCCTACGGACGGTGGGTGGATTCCGCCCGCGCAGCGGGAACGGCTGGGGCCGCAGCATGGGGACGATGGCCACCGCGGTCCTCGGTCTCTTCGCGACATTCACCTCCGGTCCGCTCATGGTCTCAGCCGCGCCGAACCCATCGATGCCGCCGCGCTCCGGGCTAGAGGGTCTTCGGACCCGCAGATCGGTGCCTGCGCGGGTCGTCCTGTACCACGACAACTTCTTCACCGGCGGCGAGTACCGCTCCGCGCTCACCCGCGGCGAACGAGACGTCACCGACGTGGTCATCGGCGCAGCACACCTGAAAAACAAGCCGGAACAAGCGCAGTACTCCCGCCCGCCGGTGGACCACCCGCTCGGCGCCGGACGGCAGCACACCCCAGCCGAGGCGGGAAGCAGCACCCGCACATCCGCAGCGATGCCGACCACGCAGAGACGCGACGCGACGGTCACAGCCGCCCCGAAACCAGGCGCGCCGGCGCGACTGGAACCGCCGGCGACCGACGTGACCGCGTCGCCAAGCCACCGCGACTCCGACCCCGTCAGCATTGAACTCGAAAGCTATAGTATCGACGCCGAACGCCTGGCGCCGTTGTGGTCAGACGTCCAACAGCTACAACACAACGGCATCCGTGTATCACTCAAGCTCGGCAGCGGACTGCGCGCCCTGGAACGCGACTTCTCGACCCAGTACCCCGCGCTCCTCGATGGCCTGCGCCGGCACGGATTCAACGGCATCGAGCTGAACCCGGCCGGACACGTCGATGCCCCCATAGTCGCCAAGCTGATCAGGCAACTACGACACGACCTCGACCCTGACTTCGAGATCAACCTGGCCATAGACGCCGACGCCATCAACACCACACCCGAACGGCGGGCCTTTCGACACCTCTGGCTGTCCCACCTCGGCGCACTCGGCTACGCCACCATCCGCTACGCCAACACAACCGACCTCTTCACCGCCCTACCCCTACTGATGACCGCGAACCGCGCCGAGCCCTACACCCTCAACGCGATACTGCTCGCGCAGAACGTTATCCTCGCGACCGACCCGAACACCGCACCAGCATCACCAACAGAGTTAGCGAACACCATCCGCGCCCTACGGGTGATGTATCCCGACCTCGGCGGCGCCGTCGCCACGACAAACACCACCACCGACATCGCCACCGCGCTAACCGACACCCCCGCCCTACCCATGACCGTGCGAGTAACCAACAAAGCCAACGTCGCGGCGTGGGTCGACGTCTTCTTCGGCGACGAACTACTCGGCAGCTCTGCCCTGCTCCTGCCCGGACGCCGCTCAACCACCCTCAACATCGCACTCGGTGAACGACACGGCGAAACCCTACGACGCCGGATCAAACGCCCGATCCACGGACGCCCCGAGCTACGAGTCCGAGCCCGCGTCATCGGAGCCGACCCCAAAGAGAAGGCCGTCACGATCGACGCCGTCGGCAAGGTCGCCGACTTCGAGTTCGCTCCAGATATGCACCTGCCTTTCGAGATCGGCGGCGTCACCATAGTCCCTCCCATGACTCGCGGCGCCCTGTTCGCCCAGGTCGGCACAAACACCATCGACGCCCCGATCGAACTCAAACACGAGTTCGGAAGGCTCTACGACACTCGGATCCAACCCCCTCTCATTCTGGGCTACATGATCAGCTCGATGGCCCCCGGGCTGATAGCTGTGGCCTCCGCACTGGATATCGACGCGCCTCGTGCGCGGCACGCCGTACAGATCTTCGACGCCCTCACTCACGCACCGGAAATCGCCGACACCGCCGCGCACCTGCTGATCGCAGCATCCAAGCGGCTCAGCCACCTCGCGACGCAACTATCCGACGCGTCACAACACCTGAACGGCCCGCTTTCACTGGCCGCGAACCAGTCCGTCACCTACCTGCGCAGACTCGCCGTCGACCTACGCAAAGGCAGCTACCTACTCAACCTCATCACTGGCGCAGCGCAAACCCCGACTGACACCCCTGACTCTGCACCGTCCACCATCAACCCGACCACCTCGTCGGCCCAGCCCCCCGCCTCACCTATCGCTACAGGAGCACCAACGACCGTCGCAGCCGCCCCGCTGCCAACACCGCCGGTAGACCCGGTTATCGACACCGCCCGGAGCGACCTGCAGCCACAGCCCACCTACCGTGCCGCAACCACCGAACAGGTGCAGGACCTCGCGACGATCGTCGCCGGCCCCGGCCGGGGCACCAAGCTAGCCAACTCACCCGCTGCGCCCGGCAACCGCAACACGATCCGCAGCTGGACGGAACAAGCCTGCCTTACCTACAGCCTCGGCATACTCCGCGACCTTGGTCTCACCATCCCCCAGACCACCAGCCTGGACGACACCGCCCTCGACACCGCACACATACTGCGCAGCGGCAACACTCACCACATCGATGACTGGCGAAGACTCATAAACCCGGACCCCGCCACCACCGATACCGAGACCGAAGCAGCCCTATTCATCTCACCCCACCCCACGCCTGGTCAGCCTGCCCATGCCTTCCTCTACCTGCGGACCACCACCGACAGCACCGTCACCGACCTCCATGCCACCCAGACCCCTGATGGCTGGACTCTCACCCCCACCAGCACCCCCACTCGCGACGCCCTGCGCCCTGACGTCACCCACCCCCTGACCCGATACACCACCACCCACGCCTTTCTCTGGCGCAACGGCCGCTTCATCCACCCCACCCACAACATCGATCCCCCCACCATCCCGACCACCACCGCCCGCGCCCTCACCGACCTCCGCGACGCCACCCCTACCACCGCCGGAGCCCGCGAAACGCCCCCAACCCCCACGACCGACGACCGTGCCATCACCGACGACTCGCCACGGATCAACCCTGCTCATCGCCCCAGCGGAGCACACGTCCAGACCAGGGCGATCAACCCGGATCTGCAGGCAAATCCGATTGTTCGCGTTACTCCGGATTCGTTTGGAGGCGTGAGTTTTGGTCATCGCCTCGGGTCACCGAGCGAAGTCGGCCGTTTGCTGCTTGGCAAGACCTTTGTGAGAAATCCGGTCCGGGTCCAGTTGAATTCGGCGGACAACACGATCACGGTATTCAGCGCGACCGACGGTGTCGATGGACTACCGGAGTGGTCGCATCCGTCCGGCAACATCCGCGTCTCAGCCGTGCATTTCGTTGAGGCTCGATATCAGAACGCCCGCGCGGAGGCCACCGCGACCGCACGCGGACGCCTCGCGGGCGGTGACCATTCGATGACACCGATCGGGCACGCCACCATCGCCTCGACCGTCCGAGCCCACGGCGACGAACTCGTCATCGACTTGGGCGAGTCCGTGCTGCCGATCGGCACAGCCAACGACAGCAAGCACACCGCGGGAGACACCGTCCTGCTCGCGGTACACACCGCACGGGGAACCACCCAGCTACGCAGCATCAATCACCCGACCTGGCACGACGGTCCAGGAGTAGGCCAAACCGAAATCACATTCCTACGCAACCACCAACACACCATCGCCAACGAACCAGCAACGATGCCACCAAAACCGGAGAAGGCGTCGACTCGGATCATCCCGCTCCTAAACATCGAACGACACCCTATTCACGACACGGTGTCCAGTTCTAACGGCAAACTCAAGTACGCCGACCGGAGACGACCGATAGGGTTCGGGCTGAAGAACCTGCAGGTCACGCTTCAACCCCGACCTGACGGCAGCATCGTCGCTTACAGCTCGACCCGCTGGGCCAACGGCGACCCTCACTGGTCGATGTGGCTCATCGACAAACGCCTGGAAACCCTACGACAGCGAGCCGAAACCGATGACACGCTGGCCCCACCCGGTACCCACACCCTCATCATCGCCAAGACCGGGGACGGTACCTTTCTGAGACTTTCCGCGCCTGGCGGCAGCCGTGGACTCGGCCTCAGAGACATGCCTGCAGGAGGATGGGAGTTCGCCACCGTCACGCTCGCCCCCGGCAGCTCAACCGTCACCATCCGATTCCATGACAGCGACGGCGCGATCGTCAACAGAGCTGACGGCAGCGCGATGCTCAGAACCAGTACCTTCAACGACGCGCAGAAGACCTGGCTGACCGGCCACGACAACGTGACCGACCGTACCGATGAGGCGCCGGCGGCCTCGCCCGGTGCCGGTTTGACTGAAGCAGTCGTCGACAGTGAGCGAGGTGAATCCCCCGCCGGCGGCCAGGTGTCACGCGCCGACGCCGTGAACGATCGACCGCCTGGAGCATCTGCAGAGCTCGTGCCGCTGAACGAGGTCCATCCCACGATCGAGGCCAAAATCAACAAAGATGGATGGATCCACCTTCCAGGCATGGCACGTTTCGAACGACTTGTCGTCCCGGACAGCTGGGTGGGTAGGTTCGTTCGGGTACAGGTCAACCCCGGCACGCATGGCGTGACCGTCTTCAACGGTGTCGACCAAGCGAGCGATCCAATTTGGACCGTGCCTCTTGACAGACCGGCCATACCTTCATTGCTCGCAAAGCTGGCCCAGATCGTCCAGGGAGATCGACAAGTTCGCCATCGAGCGGACCCGGATCCGGCGGCGGAGGCCAGGCCACCGCACGGCGCTCACGACCAGACGGTGTCGATCAACTCTGATCTGGACGCGAACCCGCTAGTCACCGCCAGAACCGATAGGCGCGGCAATGTGGATTTTGGCCATCGCCTTGGCACTCCGAACGCGGTGGGCCGGATCCAACTTGGTGGTCACTTCGCAGAGCAGGCCGTCCGGGTCCAGTTGAATTCGGCGGACAACACGATCACGGTATTCAGCGCGACCGACGGTGTCGATGGACTACCGGAGTGGTCGCATCCGTCCGGCAACATCCGCGTCTCAGCCGTGCATTTCGTTGAGGCTCGATATCAGAACGCCCGCGCGGAGGCCACCGCGACCGCACGCGGACGCCTCGCGGGCGGTGACCATTCGATGACACCGATCGGGCACGCCACCATCGCCTCGACCGTCCGAGCCCACGGCGACGAACTCGTCATCGACTTGGGCGAGTCCGTGCTGCCGATCGGCACAGCCAACGACAGCAAGCACACCGCGGGAGACACCGTCCTGCTCGCGGTACACACCGCACGGGGAACCACCCAGCTACGCAGCATCAATCACCCGACCTGGCACGACGGTCCAGGAGTAGGCCAAACCGAAATCACATTCCTACGCAACCACCAACACACCATCGCCAACGAACCAGCAACGATGCCACCAAAACCGGAGAAGGCATCCGCCTTCCTTGCTCCACTCCTGGACATCGAACACCACCCGATATACGACCTGCGCTCTACCGTTCACGGCACGATCGAGGTCCCCGGGCGCGACGGTGAAGTACCGTTCGGGCCGAAAAGCCAGCGGGTTGGGCTCCAGGCCCGACCCGACGGCAGCATCGTCGCATACAGCTCGACCCGCTGGGCCAACGGCGACCCCCACTGGTCGATGTGGCTCATCGACAAACGCCTGGAAACCCTACGACAGCGAGCCGAAACCGAAGATGCACTGGCCCCACCCGGCGCCCACACTCTCATCATCCCCGCAGTTGGCCAGGGCATCTACCTGCGGTTGTCCCCCGACCGCAGGCAGGGGTTGAAGCTCCCGGGTATGGATATGGTGCGCTGGGAGTTCGCCACCGTCACGCTCCCACCGGGCAGCTCTACCGTCACCATCCGATTCCATGACAGCGACGGCGCGATCGTCAACAGAGCTGACGGCAGCGCGATCCGCAGAACCACCACCCTCGACGACGGGCAGAAGACCTGGCTGACCAGCCACGACAAAGTGACCGACCGTACCGGTGAACGCGCCTTGTCGCCGACGACCGCCGCCCAACTGTCTCGCCACGGGGCGGTGACTGATCGGCCGCTTGGAACTTCGCTGGAACTCGTGCCGCTATCGGCGACACACCCGACCATCGAGTCGACGATCCTGAGTCTCGGCCGGATCAACCTCCCCGGCGCGGCGTCGTTCGCACGACTAGACGTGCCAGCCAGTTGGATCGGGAGAAGCGTTCGGGTGCAGGTCAATCCGGTCACGCACGGCGTGGTCGTATTCAACGGCCTCGACCAGGGGCATGACCCAATCTGGACGGTGCCATTGAATCGGCCGATCACGACGCACCTGCTCGCCAGGCTGGACCAATGGGTAGAGACGAATAGAAAGTTGTTGGATGTCCGGGAGTTGCTTCGCGCTGATCCTGCCCTCTCCCCGCTCGGTGCTTACACCGCCCTCGCCCGTCTCGGCGGCGACGGTGATCAGGCGGCCCTGATACGTATCGGGGAACGAGGGAACACTGCTCAGAGGTTTTCCTTCCCTAATCGCGTGGTAGGGCAGCACGTCGCGATGAGCGCCACGCCGGGCAGTTCTCTGGTCACCTTCATCGGGCTCGATGTGGCGGAAGACGACGCGGGTGTGGTTACAGAGGTTAGTGCTGCGTGGACGTCACATGGGTTGTTGAAGTATCCGGACGAACAACGGACCTGGTTGCGGGAGACCGGTCCGTTAAAGTTGACGGCGATTGACAAGGTTGGTGCCTCCGGCGCCGGCCACGAGTTGTTGCTGGCTGATCGTCGGTTTACCCCGGATGGTGGGTGGACGCTGATCCGGCCGGTCGAGGTCACCGACGGAGTCGGGTACTACTCCCTCACCGAGGATTATCCGCTGCGTCCGGCGCCGGGCGGACCTCACCGGCAAAGCTCGGGTGTGGTGTCCGTGACGGGCTTTCCTGTCCAGACCATCCTGCGCGTTGTCGGACGTGATGACAGCGGTCGCGTCTTCGGCGCCACCGACCCGCCGGTCCTCGCGACCTTCGCTCAGCGCCGAGCGATCGCCACCCACCCAGATCGGAGCGACCGGACCGGCGGCGCGGACTTCACCACCACCGCTCCCGACTCCACGCCAGGACGTCTCCACCAATCGGCGTCGGAGGGTCACCGCGAGGACCGACGCGGTCCAACCCCATCAACGCGCCTGCCGATGTTGAGTGCCGTCAGAACCGGGCCTTCCGTTGAGTCGCCGGTGGGTGACGATCAGCACCTTGTGTTCGAGCAGACCCTCGACGAACACGGCCGGTTCATCAATCCGGCCGGTCAGGTGACGGACTCGTTCGGCCCAGCGTTCGCTCACACCGCGATACGGGTGCAGGTCAGCACTGGCGGCGAGCATACGGGTGAAGTCACCTATTTCAGCGCAGACGACCAGCCTACGATTCACCGACCGTATTGGTCAGCCGCCGGTACCCGTGATCTCACCCTGGCCGCGGCAGCGGCGACCTCGACCGCAATGCAGATGAGCGATGCCGCCGAAGCAGTTCGCGAACTGGCCAACAGCATGAATGCGTCGGCGGTGGGTTTGTTAGCGACCGGGCGCGAGGGGTTCCGCGCGGTCGCCGCCGCTGCTCACGCCGATGCCGCACAGACCGACACCGCAGGGGCGGGGGTGGTGCGGGTTCTGGCACCGTTGGGGGCGGTCAGTTTTCCGGTCACCGCTGAAGCCACCGGGACCCCCGGCATCGCGACCGGCGTTGGAGGTGTTGTTGAGGATGCCTTCGGGGGCATGGCCAACGCCACCCCCGGTCGCGCGGAGTTGGTGTCGGTGCATGCTGACGGCGCCGTCGAGGTCCGCACCCCTAACCCGATGAACCCGCTCGGGCCCTGGCTACTCGCGCGTCCCCGCGCGTGGGTAGACCCAGGCAGGGTCGAACAGCTGACCGCACGGGAGGGGGCGATCGACCTGCGTGGGCCGGCTGGAGCCGCTGCACGCCCACGCTGGTTGACGGCGACCCGGGTGATGATCGCCGGCACGACTCTGGACGTGTTCAAGTCAGCGCCGCGAACCTCCCGCTGGGAGCAGGCGCTGATCCGCGCCCTCACCCCACAGCTCCTGCTGGCGCACGGCATCAACGTCGAGTCCGAGCCGTCCGCGCTGCGTACCGCGTTGAGCCAACGGTTCCTACCCCTGATGCAGGCCATCGACGCCCAGCGCCTTGACGCCCGCAACACCGTATTGGAACCGGTCTACGCCGCCTACCTCGCCGCCGGCAATGTCTCCATGCTGATCACCGAACTAGGTGGCGCGGGCTGGACCCCGACGCACGCAGTCGTGCTCCCGGCGCTGGCGGCGCATCTGCTCGACCTACGCATCGACACCTACGACGAGACCGCAGCCGAGAGAAACGCAGCCGACCACGACCTCTACGGATCCACCGACGAACCGGCCCCGCTCACGGTCGCCGCGGAGATGAGCACCCTCAACGAGTACGGGCACCACCACATCCGACTCATCACCGACACCACCAACCACTACGCCGCGTGGCTGGCCGACACCACCGGTGTTCCTACCCGACTGGCTGACACCAGCACGCTGACAGCGGCCCGTACTCAGACATCGCGGCTCGGCCACCGACCAGCCGGCAGCATCTCCGCCGCACCGGAACCGAAGCGCCACCGGGGCGCGACCGGCGAGGCCACGAGCGCTACGGGTGCTACGGGTGCGAGGGACCACGCCCATGAGCCAGCGACTGAGCGACGTCTGCCGGCGAGGCCGGCACCGTTGAGGCCGGCACCGTTGAAGATGACACCCGACCACGTCCGGGCCCTGATCGCCAGCGGCGACCTGCGACTCGTGGGGAGCAGGCGGACCCTCGTCATTGGCGCCCGGCATGACCCGTCACTGGTTGCAGTGGCGCGCGCCCACACCCGTGCGCGAGTCCACATCGGCGCGGACGAATTTACCATCGTCGGTGTCGGCACCCAAGGGGGAATACGGCTCGACGCCGACACCATCCTCACTGCAACCCACCTGGCGAGCTTCATCAAACTCATGGACCGGACCAGTACTCGCCCCGTGGTGCTGATGGCCTGCGCCACAGCGCACATGACGAAACCGCTTGCCAACTCCCTCCAGCGGGTCGCTGCCGCACCCGAAGACAAAGTCTGGGCCTTCGGCGACGGCCCCCGGCAGCTGCAAGGCGTCGCCACCGGGACCGAAGTCACCGAGACCGGCCACGTCCTTCCTTCAATCGACACACCCAGCACCTGGGCGCGCTCGATACCCGGATCCGGCAGCGACTCAGAAGCCCACCAGATCGGCCCCATCCTGCCCGTCGACGTCGCCACCTTCGACCCCAGCCGAATAATCGGGGGACTGGCCGCCGCCGAACACCACTGGAAAACATGGGCAAAGCACATCCCCAGAATCACCGAATCCCGACACCTCGCCGACAACCCCGCCCAGGGCACAGGAATCGGCCAGGAATCTAGCGCGATTTATCCAGTCTTGGACGCCAGTACCGCCCGGAACGCCACGACTGTCCCGACGGCCGGACCGGTATCGGATCGCCGTTCCGCGCCGGCGGCCCGGGGCGAGACAGGGAGCGCTCCGCGGGGACGAGCGCGGGATCGGGCGCGAGAACGACGCCGGGCACGGCAGGCGCCCATCGGTGCGCACGAGGCGGCGGTGCCGATGGATCCGGATGTCGTTATGAATCCGGTGATCCTGGCGGTAGTGGACGTGCACGGGTACGTACGAGTGGGGCATCGATTGGGCGACCCGAGTGCGCAGGGTCGGGTTCTGCTGGGTACCGAGTGGAAGGGTTCAGCGGTACGGGTGCAGCTGATGGCAGCGGACCGGACCGTGCTGGTGTTCAGCGAGCACGACGCACGGTCTGGGCAACCACTGTGGTCGGTTCCGTCGGTGAATGTGCGGGTCTCGGACGCCGATCTGGCCGATGCCCGTGGTCGGGTCGCGCGAGCGGAGGCAACGAAGACTGCGCAGTCTCGGCTCACAGCCGGGGATGCGTCGTGGACACCGGAAGGGCACCTGAGCGTGGCCCGCACCGTGCGCACGGACGGGAATGACCGTGTGGTGGACCTCGACCCCGAGCTCGACACAGTGAAGATTGGTGTGGTCGCTGACAGCCCGTTCCGGGATGGGGAGACGGTGATGCTGGCGGTACACACCGGTGACGGCACCACGCAGGCCCGCAAGGCGATCGCCGGGGAGACTGACACGATCGGGGACGCTGCATGGGTTCGGACGCAGGGAGTCGGCCCGCGGCAGGTCGCGTTCCTCCGCACCCATGTCGAGGCGATCGCGAACGCGCCCGCGCGACCGAACAAGCCGAAGTCGGCATCAAAGACATTCACACGGCAGCTGACTTCGGACGTGGATCCGACCCTCTACGCGAGGCCTGGGGCCGATCGCGCGCTGGTCTACGCCGGCCCTGACCCGCACCTGATCACCGGTCAACCGATACTGATCGATGGGCAGCCGGTGCGCGTCACCGACCCGGAAATCCACTACCTTCGGCTGCAATCACGCCCGGACGGGGTCGTGGGCTACAGCGCGAACGACCCAGACGACCCGAACGTGCGAGGTCTGTGGGCCAACGGGGAACCGCTCTGGTCGGTATGGCTGATCGACAACCGCGTCCAGGCCATGCGGCACCGAGCCCGAACCGACTACACCCTGGCCCCTCTGGGCGCGCACACCCTGATACTGCCTCGACCCGACACTCGCACGATGGTCATCGGCGCCGCACGACGAAGCGGGCTGGTTCTCCAACCGCCCGCGTCGGAGGACTGGGACGTAGCCGTCATTACCCTGCCTGCTGGCGAGTCCAAGATCACCGCCCGGTTCGTTCGCAGCGACGCCACCCTTCTCACCGACCGCGCCGGCATCGAGATCACCAGGACGGGGAAACTCAACGACTCACAACGGGGCTGGTTCGAAGCACACCAAGACGTGATCGACCGCAGCGCGCGCAACAACATCCCAACCGAGGGCACAACCCTGTATGTCCATCCGGGGAGCAACGGCAGGTATCTCATCGGTAGCACCAGCGACAGTAACGAAGCAGGTGCTGACGTTTCCGAGGTACTGGCTGATCTCATCAGCGTGAAGCACCTGCGCGCGCACGGAGTGGACATCCGCGACGACGCGACCGGCGCCGATATCGCTGCTGCTATCGGCGAACGCATCGCCAACGCTGCTCACACCGCTGACCCAGCCGGCGCGGTCGGGGAGCTCCTCGCCGAGTTCGCGAAGTGGGATCAGGACAACGAGGTCACCGACGTCATCGCAGGGCTGCGGGCTCCAGGCCAGCATTACCTCCTGGAACCATTGTTCCTACAAATCGCCGGACCCGTCTTAGAAGTCAACATCGCCATCCTCGACCACGACGAGCAAACCATTGAAGTCGTCGGTGACGACATGGCCGACACCTCGACAGTGCACATTGTCCGGCACAACGCGCAAGGGCGCATGCGGGCCGCATGGTCTAGCGCAGAGGCAGCGACCGCCAGCGGTGTTGCCGCAGAAGCTCCGGCGAACGCAACGCCACAACCTCTCGCTTTGAACGACACCCACCCCACCTTCGAGGTCAGGATCATGGCCGACGGCTGGATCGATCTCCCGGGGCAGAAGCAATTTGCTCACCTACAGGTGCCACCGAGCTGGGTGGGCGGCCGGGTCCGAGCGCAGATTAACCCCGACACGCACGGAGTCATCATCTTCAACGGCGTCCACCAAAGCATCAGCTCGATCTGGACCGTCCCCGCAGAGCGCCCGGCCGATCCGGCAGGAATCACCAAGATCACGACGGATGTCGCGGAAGACGGGACTGCCAAACCAGGCGGACTGGCCGAGCTGTACCGCCTCCGCGAAACGATCCGCACCGATCCGGACGTGGCCCCCGAAGGTGCGTATACCGCCATCGTCCGTCTGACCGAGGTGAAAACCGTTGCCGGGCTTCGGATCGGGGCAGTCATTGATGGAGAAAGATACAGACGGCTGTTTCTCTTCAGGGAACGTCGGGCCGGCGAGTACCTTGCGGTGAACATGTTTCCGGACGACCCGCAGATGACATTTCGTCTGCTCCCCGACATGATCCGCACCGGCGCTCGCGCGCATTCTGCCCCGGATGCGCCGTCGCCGATATCCGCTACTCGGAGCGTGCCATGGTCGGCGAACCGGACTATGGAGCTCGCCAGCACTGAGGCGGCGCTGAGACTGTTTCACGAGAGCTTCGGAGCCGACGTGTCCGTGATCGACAAGGTGACCGGACGCAGCGCAGATCAGCTCGACGCAGCCCGTCGCGAACGCGACCTCGGCGGTAGCCGGTACCGGGTCAACGGGGTGACGGTACCTGTCGGCGCCCAGTACGGCAAAAACCTGGTCCCGATGAATAGCGCCGAGCACTACCTGCTGCCGCGACCGGTTCTAGACGGCGTCAAGGTGAATCTCGGCGGAGACGCTTTCCTCTTCACACGCAAGGATGACGCGCCGAATACGGTTTGGTTGTGGGTGGAGAAGGCGACCGGGAAGACCCGCCTCTACAATCACCCAACCACGCCGGTCTGGTCGCTGGAGCTACCCCAGCACCAACTCAACGCCGGCTCGCTTCGCGCCGTCAAAGAGGAGGTCGAACGGTCTGTCGGCCGCCTCCTCGGCGAGGCCGACCCACGGCTGGCTCCCAACGGCGCAAAGACGGTAGCTCGACCGATCCACTCCCGCGCCGACTCGCGCCCCACGTATACCTCGTTCCGGCGTTCGGATCGGCCGGTGCCGGGCGGTCGGAACAGCCCCGAAAGTGGGCATGTCTTCGTCACTACCTACCCGGGGCGCGCCAGCATCCGGGTAATTGCCCGCGGCGACGATGGGCGCGTCGTTGCCGCCGACACTATGCCGGCTCATTGGAGCGTCCTCGCCTGGCAGTCGGCCGCAGCGGCCAAGGACGTGATCGACCGCACCGATGGCGTTGGCTTGCCGGTCACCGCACTCGACCGGCCAGCGCCTCTGCCCCCCACCGCTCGGCAGGTCCGACTGAACCCGCCAGACCCCGACTCACAATCGCTACCCAACCTGATTGGTCTCGTTGTCAGGTCCGATTCGGACGCCGAGCAGCCCGTCATCGATGAGAACCACATCGTCTTTGACCAGACTCTTGGCAAGGATGCCCGGTTCCGGGCAAGTGCCTCGCGGGCGCGTTTCGGGACCAACTTCCGGAATAGGCTGATTCGGGTGGAAGTTGTCGTTGCCGGACCTGACAAGGGCGCGATCGCGTTCTTCAGCGCAATCGGAGCGGCGAGGGCCTGGTCGGCACGGTGGAACCAGGTCAAGTACTCCGACCATGCGATCAACAAATTGCATCGTAAGGTTGCACGAAATGGCCTGACGCAGCTGGCGAAGACCCGGATCGCGGCGGGTGACTTCTCGCTCGCGCCCGACAACAGCGTGACCCTCGCCCGGTCTGTGGACGGCAACGTCAACACCGGGAGCACGAGTACTTCACACCTCACAGTGCATTTCGCCGACGACAACCACGGCCACATCGCGATCAACGTCACGCCGCTCGGGATCTACCAGCAAGATGACACGGTGATGGTGTCGGTTGCGGGTGACGGTGTTGTCTCGGTGCGGGGGGAGTCCGATGCGGGGTGGGGGGTGTTGCCGGCGAGGCGGGTGGATTTGATTGGTGTGTTGCGTCGGCACGAGGAGGCGATCGACCAACTCCCTTCGACGATGTCTGAGCAGCAGCCGACTGGCGTCGCCGGTGGTGAGGGCGTGAGTGGTGAGGACGTTCTGATGGGCGACGCTGCCACCGGTGGGGAAACGTCGTCGGCCGGGCTCGGGTCGTCGGGTCAGACGGGGTTTGCGGCGGTGGTCGCAGCCGCGGGCCGCGATCTCGCAGGTGCGCCGATCGGTGTGAGTGGTCGGACCTTGCGGCGGTTGGTCGCAGTGGGGGCGCTGACCGCCCCGGTGACCGCGGAGCGGGTCGGGCAACTCGGTGTGAACGTGGTCGTCGGAACGTTGCGGCTCGGGGTCGGGGAGGACGTGAGCGACGGTGACACGGTGCTGGTATCGGTGTGGCCGGATGGGTCGGTGCAGATCCGCCGGCCTGACCGGCGTGACTTGCACGGGCCGTGGATCGTGGACCACATCGCCCAGCGGGTTACCGAGGAGGACGCCAAGGTATTCGCGCGCTACCCCCACGCGATCGATCACCGCCTCATCGCGCTCGGCGAACCCCCGCCACGGATCACCCCGACCCAAACCGTCCTCGGCGGTGACCACCTCGATATTTACCCCTCTACCTCAGAGGGCTACGAATGGGAGCAGACGATCACCCGGCTGCTCGCCCCCGGGTTCCTGGACGCCCACGGCATCGACCGCACCAATGCCGGCGCGATCCGGGCCTGGGGCGTTGACCAATTGATGAGCGTCGTCGACGCTCTCGACCACGCCCAGCTCACCCTCACCCCCGTCCTGAAACCGGTCTACGAGCACTACCTCTCCGCACCCAACCCCACCACCCTGCTCACCCACCTGCGCACCGCCGGATGGTCCCCCGACCACCAGCAGATCTTTCCCCCGCTCTTGGCCCACCTACTCGACCTCCGCATCGACACCTACACCACGGCCAGCGGTAGTGACGCTGAACCGGATGCGCGCGCCACCCTTAACCCCAACGCCCACCACCACATCCGACTCGTCCACGACACCACCGCCGGTACCCACCACGCCACCTGGACCACCACAGACGGCGACACCCACTCCGACACCGAGTCTGGGTCAGAGGAGCCGCCGGTGGCGAAACGCCGCCGCCTCGCACCCCCCGCTCAGACACCCGAACCCACCGGTCACGCCGGTGACGCCGCAGATACCGACGACACCGCGTCGTTGCAGGAGATCACGTCCGCCGCGTTCGCCCAGGCCGAGCACCAACATCAGCAGTACCTGCAACTACCGGCCGAGTATCAGAATGCGCAGGACCCCGCCGTACAACGCGGCCTCGCGATGCTCGCTAATATCACCCGCCGCCTGCACCCTGACGGCGAACGCACCCTCATCACCGGCGACGACACCGCCCACACTCCCGGCCCCGCCGACGGCATGACCACGATCACCTCCTGGCACACGCTCGCCAAATACGTCCACAACGGCGGTCACGGATCCCTTGCCGAAATCCTCATCTCCCTCCCCACCGCCCCTGACCACGCCCTCGGGCTCCTCAACTACCACGGCAACCTCCACCTCATCCACGGCGAAGGCACCCACCCCGAACTCCTCCAAGTCAACGACCTACTTGCCCGCGAACCCGAACCCAACGACCCCCACTTCACTCCCCTCACCCACGCCCGCATCACCACTCCCAACATCACGCACCAAGACCACCCCACCCACGGAGCCCACCAACGCACACCTCGACGGGCAGCAACCACAGCGATTGCGAGACGTGCACCCGTGATTGTCAGCGGCGCGCGGATCGTCCCGGCGCCTGCGGTAAATGACGTTGAGGCCCTTGCTGCCGCGTTGGAGAACGCTGCCACCCAAGTCGGCGATGGCACCACTGCGGTGCCGCGGGTGAGGCCAAGCACGTCCAGCTCTCATCGGCTACCTGCGCCCGCACGGCGCCCGGCTGGTTAAGGGAGCAAGGTTGTTGAGCTTCAAGCTTTCTTGGGAGGTGTAACCCATCTGCCGGAACACTGTCACCCATCCCCCGAAGGCCAAAAATGGGAAGTATCAGCCGAACCAACCTCGACTTCCTGCGCCAGATGCGACGCCGCTTCCCGGCCGGGAAGCTCTATGTCATCCTCGACAATTTCAGCCCGCACAGGAAGGCCCAAGTACGCGAGTGGTGCCAGGCCAACGATGTCGAGCTGGTGTTCACGCCGACCAACGCGTCCTCGACGAACTGGATCGAGTGCGAATTCACCGCGCTACGGTACTTCGCCCTCAACGGCAGCGACCACCCCGACCACAAAACCCAGGACGCCGCGATCGGAAAGTACATTCGCTGGCGCAACCAACGCGCCCAACTCAAGACCCGCTTCGCGATCGGCTCCAAAATCCGCGAACCGGATTACCTCCCGCTTTCAGCCTGACGCGGCACTAGAATGATTGGGTTTCAGTCGAGGGACACGACAGGGCGCGGCGAAGCGGTGAGTACCACTTGTCGGTGGCCGCCATCGTCTGGCTCGGTCGGGAGACTTTGGCGTCGAGAATGCGATGGCCGGCGACTTAGCGGCTCGAGATCCGGTTGAATATCGACGAGTATTCAAATCCGGTCGGCCGGTCATAGTCATGAAGTTCCCAGAATGACAGCAGCTGGATTCCGTGTTCGGTCGTGTATGCCTGCAGATCTGCGGCGTCAGAGAGGCTGAGAAACTCCTTGTCGTCATTCTTGCCAGCGATCGGCGTGATTCCCAAACGCCCCCATGCCTCGGTCGCGCCGATCCGGTAGACCTTCTGCAGCTGGGCCACCGTGCTTCGAGCCGCGGCGAGGGTGTCGGTGAAGGCGTCCTCCCCATCGCCGAAGTCCATCGTCATCACGTTGACGGCAGCCACCCGAAGGCCAGTCTGATCGGCGTCGTGCAGCAGATCGAGTTGGGGCGACTCCATGCCCTGAGGGTCGACGGCGAGCGAGTACTGGATCTGCAGCACCGGATCCGATGCTTGCAGGGCGGCCAGGGCAACGTTGCGGCGATGGGTCGCGGCGTGGTCGTCGATAGCGCCGCCCTCGATGTCGAAGTCGAGGCGGGTAACGCCATACGTGTCCACAATCTGCTGATAGGCCGCGCGGAGCCGGACCGGGTTGGTACAGGTCTGGGCAAGTTCGCGGGCCGCGTCGCCGCCGAAGGAAATAATGACCTCGCCGCGTTCGCGTCGAAACGCCGCGATCTGAGCACGGTAAGCGCCGATGGCGTGACCGCTGGCGTCCCAGACGCCCGTGCAGTCGTGACTCGCCCGAATGAATCCGAGGATGTAGACGCGGGTGCCAGTCTTCGCCCGATCGGCGGCAATATCGGTGATGCTTGCGTCAGACACCTGCAGGAAAGGCGCTGCGAAGTGGGCGGGGAAGCCGACCGTCGTCTGGGGAATGGTGGCGGGTGAGTCGTGGGTGGGCGAAACGTGGGTATCCGAAGGCAGCGGGTGACTCTGCCGCCCGCATCCGGCCAACACGAAGCTGGCGAGCGCGGAGACGACGGCCGCCGAGATCGCGGCTCTTTTCAGGGTGAACATGCTGGCGTGCTTCCTTCCCGTTACGTATCGCGGATAGGTCGTCCACGACCGCCAGATGAAGGTGTGCAGCGGCGGCATCTGCCCACTCTGGCATCTGCGGCGTGCGGACCATGCACGGGGCGCGCTCTGCGTCGTAGAGCCGGCAGGCGCACACAGGCGAGTCGATCGGGTTGCCGCAGGACGCGATGGTGTGTGCAGGGCATCAGTTGTGGCTTGGTTGTCATGCGTACCCCACGTGCTCTCGGTCGTTGACGGTTGTGCTGACCGTGGTGAGGATGCCGATAATCGCTGGGCAGGTAGGGGTGTCCCTACCTCAGCCGGAGGGCGCGCACCGACCAGTAGGGGGCTGTACTCCGCTGTAATTCAGCTATGAATTTCCGAAGCTCTATGCATGACAACAGACAACGCATTTCAGACTTCATCGGACACCGAGCGACGCACCCGGGAACTTGTGGATGAACACCGCCAAGCACTTCTCGACTACGCCATGCGGCTCACGCATGGCGACTCGGTCTGGGCCGAGGACGTAGTACAAGACACTTTCATCCGAGCTTGGCGACACCTCGACCGACTCACGCCGGAGTTCGGGTCGGTGCGTGGGTGGTTGATGCGGGTCGCCCACAACAGGGTGATGGATGGATACCGGGCCGCTCGTTGCCGTCCGGTGACCGTCGACATCGACGAGTCCTACGGCAGCGCTACCGAGGATGGCAGCGAGGACATGATTCGCAAGTGGATGGTGACCAGCTTGCTCAAGAAGCTTCCTGAATTGCAAAGAGAAGCGCTGGTCGCGACCATTCTCTACGATCGGACCATGGCTCAAGCCGCCCAGGCGCTCGGCGTGCCGGAGGGAACCGTAAAGAGCCGTGTCTTCTATGCCCTTCGTGCGCTGCGCGGGGTGGCCACCGCTGATCTTCAGCTCACGGCGTAGCGGCACCAGTTCGACCCACTGGCCCTCGAGCTGAGGAAGGCCGTGCTCAGTATGGGAAGGTATGGTGGTCGTCTCGGCAGTGCGACGATCTGAGGAGACAAGCATGCGTGTGGCCGTCGCCGATGACAGCGTGCTTCTCCGTGACGGCCTGGTACTACTGCTAGAGGCCGCCGGTCACGAGGTCATGACCGCGACGTCATCCGGTACTGAACTCCTGGCCCAGCCGCAGATCGTGCAGGCTGAAGTTGCCATCCTTGACATCATGATGCCTCCCGAGCCGTTCGGTGGCCTGACCACCGCGAAGACACTGCGCGAACGCTATCCAGATATGGGCATACTTCTGCTATCGCAGTATGCTGAGGCGAGTTTCGTCAATGAAATGCTGTCGATCCACACTGCATCTATCGGGTACCGAATTAAGGATCGGATCGTCAGCGTAAAAGCGCTGACCGATACTCTGAACCGGATCGCCGACGGCGAGCTCGTGATCGAACCGGTACTCGCCGCCGCCTTGGTCGAGCGATCAGCTGGAAAACCTCGGAGCGGAATCGAGGCACTGACCGCGCGTGAACGGGAGGTGTTGCGTCTGATGGCCGAGGGGCGCTCCAACCCGGGGATCGCCGGTGAGCTCTATCTATCGGTTAAGGCGATCGAGAAGCACATAGCGTCCATCTTCACAAAGCTCGACCTTTCGGATGAAGGTGGCTCACAGCACCGTCGAGTGCTCGCCGTTCTGGCCTACCTGGACGCTCAACCACGCTGGACTGCAAACTAAGTCCGCGCTCGCATCGGCGTTAGTCAACGCTGCCGAACATGGAGCGTGAGTCCCACCGGGCGGAACACCAGGACCTCTTCCACCTGAAGTGTGTAGTCGGGTGGGAGTGTTAGGTGGTAGCGGCGGATTAGCAGTCCGAGTGTTAGTACGAGTTCGTGTAGGGCGAATTGTCGTCCGATGCAGGCTCGTTCGCCGGTGCCGAAGGGTTTGTAGGCTCCGGGTGGTCGGCGTTTTATTTGTTCGGGTAGGAAGCGGTCGGGGATGAAGGACTCGACGTCCTCGCCCCATACCGGGTCGCGGTGTACGGCTGGTAGCAGTACCAGGACCCAGTCCCCGGCGTGCATCGGATGGATCCCGCCGAGGACGGTGTCTTCGCGTGCCTGCCGGGCGTAGCCGGGTGCGGTCGGCCAGAGGCGGAGGGTTTCGTCGACGACTCGACGTAGGTATCGGAGTTTGGTGACTTGGTCGAAGGTCGGTTCGTCGTTACCCCAGATGGCGTCGACTTCGGCTCGGGCGCGGTCCAGCACTTCTGGATCCCTCGCCAGGTAGTACAGCGCAAAGGCCAGGGTTCCCGAAGTTGTCCCATAGCCGGCGGCGAGGAAGGTCAGCACCTGGTGTCGGATCGCGACCGGGTCAAGGAGGTCTGAGGCCAGCATGATTGCCAGCAGGTCCTCAGCTTGGTCGTTCGCCGAGGTCAGTCGGTGGGTGATGACGTCATCGACGACGCTGTTCATGTAGGCGATGTTCTGTTCCGCCCGCTGCGCGGCACGCGCACCGATCAGACTGCCCAGCATCGGTGGGCGGGTGACGGTGCGCTGCCCGTTGGCGACCGTGTCAGAGAGTGCGAGCACGAACGGGTGGGTCGGCCCCTGCTGGAAGGAGTCGAAGGAGTAGCCGAACCCGGAACGGCCGATGACCTCCAGGCTGAGTTTGGTGGTGTCGGCGACGACATCGACTGGGTCGCCGTCGGCCTGGTCCCAGGTCTCGATGAGCTGATCGGCGGCGTCCAGCATGACCGGGTGATACTGGCGCATCGAGGCCTGGCTGAATGCCGGCATGAGCAGCTCATGCCCGACCCGCCACGCCGGATCATCGCCGTCGGCGGAGAGCAGCCCGTCGCCAAGAAACGAACGCAGCACCGCGACGCTCGGGTGCACCAACTTCCTAAAACGCCGTTCATCGGACAATTCCGTGGCGAGCGCCGCACTAGAGACGAAAGTGAACTCAAGGTGGAACAGGCTGCGATGAAAAACTGGGCCCCGCTCACGGGCCATACGCGCGGAATCCTGCATAAAGGTCGTGACAAGACCCGATGCCGTGGACGACACGGGAACGGCCATGTGACCTCACTCCAAGCCACCGGAATTTCCCCAAGTCAAACACACCGAAGGCGCTTTATCTACTGCCCGTTGAAGTCCGCACCTAGCGGCGAGGTCTCTCCACGCCGCCACAACTGGGCGACAGAGGACCAGGCCAGGGTATCTCAACCGCTAAGAGCCAGACGCGCTCAACCACCTGAGCGTGAGCCCACTGTTCGGCAGTCATGCCCTTGTTGACCTGGGCGCGTGACCACGACGATACTTCGCGGAAGACTTGTGATGGACAGGACCGAGCGCGTTCGGATGCGAGGTACTTTCACCAGTTGGCCGGTTCCAGGGCCCCTGCCGGCGTGGGCTTACGTGACAGGTTGGATTGATTGTTGACTGAAGGCGTGCGTACCCCGACGGCTGTGAACCGACGACGAGTTTCACGATGAATAGAGGCGAAGATGCACCCAACAGGTGACGTGTTCGTCAGAAGTGCGGTCGTGAGTCTGCCAGCCGGCACTACTCATGTCAGCGTGGCGATTGAAGCAGGCACAGTATCGGTGCAAGAAGCCGAGAATTGCAGCTCCCCACTACTGCCAACCACGATTGCTACAACCGATGCGGTTGAATTGGCCGTGGAAGCTGGGAAGAAGGCCCTGGTGCACGCGGGTATTTCGGCTGCAGCTGTGGGAATGATCCTGGTTGCAGGGATGACTGAGTCTCCGTCCGAGTGGAAGCGGCCCGCGCGGGTCGCCCGGTTGCTTGGTGCAGATAGCTCAGTTGTGCTCGGCGTTCGTCAGATGTCCAACGGTGGAGCGATGGCGGTCCAGCTGGCGATTGCCCAGTTGCGCGTAGACCCGGCCCTGGGGACCGCAATGGTGATAACTGCCGATGCGCTGGGTGCCGACGCGCCGCAGCGCTGGCAACTTGGTGAGATCGGTGTTGCGCTGGGCGATAGCGGTACTGCTTTGATCTTGTCAAGCCATGGCGGGCCGCTGCGAGTTCTTTCGGCCGCGTCACGTGGGTATGTCGGCCACGAGGTTGGGTTGCCTGATGGGAATCCCATCGGCGCGAGCCCGGTCCGCAGTCCCGAGGCCGTCGCTGCAGGTCAAGCGCACCTCTTCCAGTTTCGCACGTGCGTAAGCTCGGCCGTGCGAGATGCTGCGCAGCAAGCAGGGATTTCCGTTGACGATCCTCGGATTGATCTGGTCGTGTTGCCGCGCGTCGAACGGCGACTCGCAGAGGTGTTGATGAGCGGCGTCCGGTTTCGTCAAGACGTGCAACCAAGGCGCGTGCATTTGGCATCAGAGGCCGGCCATTTGTTCTCGGGCGATTTGCTAGGCAATCTCGAATACTTGTTGCGAGAAGGGACATTGAGCCCAGGACGGATCGCGATGGTTTTGAGTGTGGGTAGTGGATTCGCGGTTACCTGTGTGATGGTAGAGCGCTCGGCGCATTCGTCGCTTTAGTCCGGATCCTTCGTAGCGATCTGCGAGATGCGGAGTCATCGTCGGGATTGTTGAGTCGGGTGTGAGCCTGATTCAGGATGCGGTGTTCTGGCCGATACGACTCGGGTGGCGCCGGCTCCACGGTCCGGTTTGATCGCCAGACAGACCACTTCTGACGGCAGCCTCGACCAGCAGCACGCCACCGGCATGAGACTCGACACCCGTCCCGGCCGCGTCGGTATGGACTCGCGGATCCAACCCGATGCTCTTCACCACGAAGGTGCTCCTCGTTCAACGACGATCTGGTCTCAACAACCTCGATCACCGCTGGACAGGAGCACTCTTCAATTCACCGGCACGCCGACACCATGAAAGTCCCAGGCTAGAGGCGATTGCACCTTGCGGGGACGGTCCTCGTCACCCCGGCACACGCTCGATGCGCTCGTCTGATGCACGCGCTGCGCTCGTTGCGCTGAACCGGCGGCCGTCGGACCCCTTGCCGGACTTGGTAGAAAGTCATATATTCGCCTGGGAAACATAGTCCTGACACAACGGTTGCGACACACGCGGTTGGGGGTGTGGTGGCGGAAGCGGTCGAGCGAGGCTACGTGCTGCTCCAGTCGGTATGCGGCTTGGACGGGTACCACGTAACCCGATTTCGCGTGAATGTGAGTTCCTTCCGCGGTAGATATGGCCATCGGCCACGCACATACGTTCTTGCGCGGACACTGGTCGAACGCCCACGATCCTGAACTCGGACCAGTCAGAAGCGTCGCGCAGAGCGACATCCAGAAAGTAGATGCGATGGAGCCCGAGCATGACTTCGCCACAGTTCCGGACCTCGTAGCATCGCTACATTGCAGTTCCGGTCGGGTTGTGTTCTGCGAGACCGGTGGAGAGTTGGCCCACGTGGACATTCCGGCCGCCGCCGAGCGGGGGGCAGCGAGGCTACGCAGCGTCGGCGTGGGCAAGGGCGATGTGGTTGGACTACTGGTACCCACAAGTGCCGAATTCATCTGTGCTTTCTTCGCAGTGCTTCTTACGGGTGCCGCGGTAGCGGCCCTCCCGATCCCGCCGGTTGTAATGGATCCCGTCGACGTCGCCGCACGGGTGGTGCCGTCGGTGAGGAAAGCAAGGATGCGGTTCCTGCTCGTTCATGGAGTGGGCGAGCCGGTCGGCCAGGCGGTGAGCGCCCGACTGAATGGGCATGGGGAATCGGTAGAGGGGCTGCTATGCAGTGACTTGCTAGCTCCGTTGGGTGCGCCAGTCCCCAATGCTGCGGGGATGATTCTGGCCGATGTCCCTCAGCCCGAGGACATCGCGCTCATCCAGTTCAGCTCCGGAAGCACCAGCGATCCGAAGGGGGTCATGCTCAGTCATCGGGCGGTTCTTGCCGCGCTGAGTTCTACCAATGCGCGTGTGCAGACCGTACCGTCGGACGTCGTGGTCGGCTGGGTCCCCTTGTTCCACGACCTAGGGCTGATAACGCTGCTGTCGTCGTTGGCGGCGGGCATCGAGGCCCGTCTCTTTAGCCCGATATCGCTGGTTCGCGCCCCGGAGGACATCCTTCGGGATATCGCTCGTTCGCGTGGCACTATCACGGGTGGTCCGAACTTCGCTTTCGATCGGATGCTCTCCGCCGCTGAACGTCTTGCCCCGGAGGAGGAGCTGGATCTGAGTTGTTGGCGCATCGCCCTCAATGGCGGAGAGACTGTACGCCCAGAGACCGTCCGACGATTCCGGCGAATTCTAGGTCCCCGCGGGGTCTCGTCTGCGACCATGTACCCGGGCTACGGGCTGGCTGAAGCCACGCTGGGGGTGACGTTGCCGCTGCCAGGCGTAGATCCTCGCGTGCTCACCATTGACCGGCGAAGCCTCGCCCCCGGGTCGCCAGTGGAGATCGTCGAGGACGCAACGCCGGGAATGACGGAACTGGTCGGACTCGGAGTGCCGGTCCCGGAGATCGAACTCTTCGTCCTGGGGCCGGATGGCACGGCTCTACCGGAGCGGCATCTCGGCGAGTTGTGCATCCGGGGAACGACTGTGACGAGCGGCTATCTGCACGACCCTGAGGCTACAGAGCGAGCGTTCACTGGCGGTCTCCTGCACACTGGGGACCTAGGATTCATCGATAATCGTGAACTGTTCATCGCTGGCCGGGTTCAAGAGATGATCATCGTCCGCGGGCGAAACATCTTCCCCTACGATGTCGAAAACGTGGTCCGCGATGTCATCGGCGTGTATCACGGCCACTGCGTCGCGGTGGCGAGACCCGAAGCCGAGGAGATCAACGTGGTGGTCGAGTCCGCGTCCTATGACGATGCCGACTCGGCCGCGGGGCTGATTGACGCCGTTCGGGCCGCGGTCGCCGCCCGACTGGACGTTCACGCCATTGTTGTGGAGATCGTCGCACCGCTCGCGTTGCCGCGGACCACGAGCGGCAAATGGAAGCGCAACCAGGTGCGGGCACAGCTAGCGCCGCAGATTGCTCGATTGGAGACGCCCGCATGAGAACTCCCACATTGACCGATATCAGGGACTCCGTGCGAGCTAGCCTGGCCGAGGTTGTGAGGATAGCGCCGGAGAGCGTCCAGATGGATCGTCGCCTCAACGAGTTCCCAGACGTCGACTCGTTGGCATTGATCGAGTTGATCACCGACTGCGAGCAACAATGGGGGATTCTCCTCGACGAGGACGAGCTGTTTGATATCCGAACCGGTGACGATCTTGCTCAACTCATCCTGCGCTCCCTCGCTTCGTTACCCACGGCATGACCAGTCCTTGTCTGGCCAGCCTTGACCTACCTCCGGCGACTCGTCCGGCGGCTGACGCCGCTTTCGCGTCGCTTCGCGAGCTTGCGCCTGTGCTGCCGGTGCAGCTGCCGGAGGGACTAACGGCGTGGGTGATCACGCGCTACGGCCTGGGACGCGCCGCGCTGACCGATCCCCGATTCATTAAAGATTTACGGAAGGTCCCGAAGACCGAGCATTCGCCGCGCGGGCGGCGCTACGCAGAGGACGTGTTCGCGGTCGAAGGTCGCCACATGCTAAACAGTGATCCGCCGGATCACGCTCGTCTGCGCCGCGTCGTTGCGAAGCATTTCTCAGCGAACGCCGTGGAGCAACAACGACGCGAGATCCAATCCATTGCCACCAATCTGGCTGCCACCTTGTCTAGTGAGCTGGTCACCTCGGCCCAGGTGGATCTGATGTCGACCTTCGCTCGTCCTCTGCCCGAACAGGTGCTGGGTCTTATCCTTGGCTTGCCCGCGCATAATCTGCCGATGGCGACGTCACTCACGCGCGCTCTCGGGCACCGCGAGAACCCTTCTACGCCGGCCATGAGAACAACATTCAATCAACTGGTCGACATGATCCATGACCTCATTCGCGACCCAGACTCCCTGGCCCCCACGTCGCTTCTGGCGAGTCTATGCAACGCAGTAGCGGACGGCGGATTGAGCCGTCGAGAGTCGGTCTCAACCTGTCTGATGCTACTGGGGGCGGGGATCTCGTCGACCGCGATCGCGATCGGGCATGGCGCCGCGATGCTGACTACCCACAACGCGCTGCTGCGACAACTCGTCAATGGCGGTCGTGCGAGTGAGGTTGTCGAAGAACTGTTGCGCCACCATCCGCCGTTTTCGTTTTCGCCGTGGCGCTACGCTCGCGAGGATGTGACGATCGAAGGTGTGACGATTCCGGCCGGCGCCGTCGTCTTTGTTCTGATCGCTGCTGTCAACCGCGACCCGCTGCTATACGAACGTCCCGAAGAATTGCTGATCTCTCGCAACCGTGTCGCGCATTCGTTGACCTTTGGGTATGGCAGCCACTTCTGCGTCGGCGCGCACCTCGCTCGAGCCGAGTTGGAGATTGGACTGCGGGCAATCTTCGAGGCGATCCCCACCCTGCGTCTCGCGTCCAGCTATGACAGCGTGCAGTGGCACGGACTTCTCTTCGACCGAGCACCGGTTTCGTTGCCCGTAGCAATTGGCGAATAGGTGCGTGGACGAGGCCCGGTCCAGACCGACTCGGCGGCAGGAGCTCTCAGGATTCTTGCTGGGCAGCGCTCGACCGATGAATGTATGGCCGAGTTGCTCAACTGGTTTGGATATGTGTGGGGCGCACTGAAAGTCGCTTGGATGCCTGTGCAACCAGGCTGGCCGGCCGCCGCCGCGTGGACCTTAAGTAGCGATTCGACAGTCGTTTGGCGTGACGAGATTCCTGTATATGACGGGACGAACGAGGTTGGACGACTCGTTGTTGCCAGTCACGAGGTCATTGGCGAGACTCGGGAACTCGTTGCTGCTGTCCGTCTGTTGGTCGCCCGATCGAGAGAGCAGGCGGCATCCCGACGGATGCGTGCTGCCGAGGTACAGTCCCGCCTCGACCTGCGCACGACTCGGCATCAGCTATTGGTCGCCCGGGATATCGAACGTCAGAACCTCGTTGCCTCCGTGCTTCGGCTCGCCGGTGCGCCACTGCGGGACGCGCGTCAGGTTGTTGATCGCCTAGACACCTCGCTCGTCTCATCTAGTCCAGACGTGGGTGACGTCCTAGGACGGCTCAGCGAGACACAGCAGGCGCTGGCTCATGCAAGTGAGACCTTCCGTGCCGTTACCAGAGCCATTCATCCAGTGCTGCTGGGTCAGCACGGGCCGCAGACAACGCTGAGGGAGATTGCGAGCTCACTACCAGCCACTGTCGAATTCAGCGGGAGCCTCGGCACCCGCGCCGCACCGGAGATCGAATCAGTGCTGTATTACGCCGCGGTGACGGTGATGACGACGCTCGGTGCCCTTGGAACGAATGTGTTGGCTCGATTCTCGCGGGACGGGGATCAGCTCACCGTTGCGTTCACGGTGACAATCGTTCCGTCGGCACGGAATCGTGTCGCCGCCGATCTGGTCACAAACTCGTTGGGTGAAGAGAATCAGCGAATTCGTGCGCTTGGTGGAGCACTGACCGTCGACTGCGTCGAAGACAACGTGATTGCTCGACTCTGGCTGAATGACGCACTCAGGTACCAACCACCAGCTCTGCTCACGGGACGAGGTCATCCCGAGTAGTCGGTCTGGTTTCTGTCGCTGCCGGGTGAAAACTAGGCCAGTGTTGCCGACTGAAATGAGGGCCATCCCTGACAGTGAGGGGTGTGCTTGCCGTGGAGGATTGGGCGGAGATCCGCCGGTTGAATAGGGCTGAGGGTTTGGCGGGTCGTGCGATAGCGCGCCGGCTGCGATCCGGGTGTTGTTGGCGGAGTTCCCGTTGATGCCGGCGTCGGTGATCGGTGAACGGGTCGGTTGGACCCGTTCCGCGAGTGTGCTGCGGGATCGGGTGTCGCAGTTGCGGCCGCTGTTCGCGCCACCGGATCCGGCGTCGCGGACGGGATATGACGCGGGCGAGTTGGTGCAGTGCGATCTGTGGTTTCCGCCGGTCGATGTGCCGTTAGGGCACGGCCAGTTGGGGCGTCCACCGGTGTTGGTGATGGTCTGCGGGTATTCGAGGGTGATGACCGCGGTGATGTTGCCGTCGCGGCAGGCGCCGGATTTGATTGCCGGGCACTGGCTGCTGCTGCAACGTCTGGGGGCAGTGCCACGGGCGTTGGTGTGGGACAACGAGTCCGCGGTCGGGTCGTGGCGGGCCGGGCGACCGAAGCTGACCGATCAGTTCGAGGCGTTCCGCGGGATGCTCGGCATCAAAGTGATTCAGTGCAAACCGCGTGACCCGGAATCCAAAGGTCTCGGCGAGCGGGCAAACGAGTATTTGGAGACGTCGTTCCTGCCCGGGCCGCGGGTTCAACTCCGCCGACAATTTCAACACTGAACTCGAGGACTGGCTGGTCCGGGCCAATCAACGTCAGCACCGGGCGTTGGGATGCCGCCCGGTCGATCGGTGGGACACCGATAAGGCCGCGATGCTGGCATTGCCACCGGTCGCGCCGGTGACAGGGTGGCGCAATAGTCAACGACTACCGAGGGATTGCTACGTTCGGGTCGATGCCAACGACTACTCCGTCCACCCGTCGGTGATCGGGCGTCGCGTCGATGTCAGCGCCGATCTGGACACAGTCACTGTCTACCACGCCGGGCGGGTGGTCGCCTCGCGTGAGCGGTGCTGGGCGAAGCATCAGACCCTCACCGATCCCGAGCACCGGATCGCGGCCGAGACGCTGCGCCAGCTGCCCAGGACAGCAGCGGTGGCAGTTGCCGACGAGGTCGAGCAGCGATCACTGACCGACTACGACCAGATCTTCGGCCTCACCGAAGACGTGGCCTGATGGCCACCCCCAAGACTGCTGCTGCGGCCCGCGATCTGAGCGGGGAGATCTCGTTTCTGACGCGGGCGTTGAAGGCACCCACAATGCGTGATGCGGTGGCCCGTCTCGCCGAACGAGCCCGGGCGGAGTCGTGGTCGCATGAGGAGTTCCTCGTCGCCTGCCTGCAACGCGAGGTGTCAGCCCGGGAGTCGCACGGCGGGGAAGGTCGGATCCGGGCCGCTCGGTTCCCGGCCCGCAAATCGTTGGAGGACTTCGACTTCGATCACGCCCGCGGCCTGAAACGTGACCTGATCTCCCACCTCGGGACGCTGGACTTCGTCACCGCCAAAGACAACGTCGTGTTCCTCGGTCCGCCCGGCACCGGAAAAACTCACCTTGCCACCGGGCTCGCGATCCGGGCTTGCCAAGCGGGGCACCGGGTCCTGTTCGCGAGCGCCAGTGAGTGGGTTGACCGGCTCGCCGTCGCGCACCGCAACGGCACACTGCAGACCGAGCTGATCCGGCTCGGGCGTTACCCGCTGCTGGTCATCGACGAAGTCGGCTACATCCCCTTCGAACCGGAAGCAGCGAACTTGTTCTTCCAACTCGTCTCCTCCCGCTACGAACGAGCATCGCTGATCGTCACCAGCAACAAACCCTTCGGACGGTGGGGCGAAGTGTTCGGCGACGATGTCGTCGCCGCCGCCATGATCGACCGCCTCGTTCACCACGCCGAAGTCGTCGCCCTCAAAGGCGACAGCTACCGACTCAGAGACCGAGACCTCGGCCGCTCCGCGGCCACAACACCAGACCAAGAATGACCAACAACAACGAAGGTGGCCCCGTTTTCAATCGGCATTGACAGTTTCTCCCCGGATTGGCTTGTGTGGCTCAACCCGGATCAACCAACCGGGTCAGACCACTCGTGCTGACGCATCGAGCCATCCGTCACCCACTCACTGATGCTGTACGAAGCACCGGTCTGCACATCCTCGTCGTCACACCAACCGTTGTTTGAACCTGACGTTCGGGCTCGGCCGTGAGTCTGGGGAAGTCCCTACGACAGTTGGAGAAATGTGATGTTCAGAGGACGTATGCTCCGCCCCGCGCTAGCCCTGCTCATCGTGGCGGTAGCCGCAGTGACGGTGCCAGCCGAATTCGCATATGCGTCGGGTTTCCGGTCGGCTCATACCACTGGTAGGGCATCGATTCCGGCGGCGTACCGGCAGTTGGTCGAGCGTGCCGGTACCCGGTGCGCTGCCGCTCCTGTGCGCATCATCGCCGCACAGATCGAGGCGGAGAGCAACTGGAATCCACACGCCGTCAGTCGGTCAGGAGATCGAGGCATCTCGCAGTTCCAGCCCGGAACTTGGCCTAACTGGTCCAGTCCGGGACAGTCCCCGTTCGATCCGTCCGCCGCAATTCCTGCCCAGGCGAAGTACGACTGTGCGCTGGCCGGACAGATGGCCGGTTGGCAACGACAGGGAATGCTTTCTCGTTCGATTCCGCTGACCAGGCTTATGTTGGCCGCGTACAACGCCGGCGCACATGGGGTGCTTCGTGCCGGCGGCATCCCGAACAACGGAATCACTCCCGGGTACGTCAATCGCATCATGAATCGCTCGCAGGACTACGCCTGGGCTGACAAGCCTGTCACCCAAGCCCCCCAACCGGCCGTAGCCAAGTCGCACCCGGTGGTGGCCAAACCGCGACCTAGCGCTGCCAAGGCCCGACCGGCCTCGGCCAAGCCGCATCCACCAGCCGTGCTTAGGCCG
Source organism: Jatrophihabitans sp. GAS493 (assembly GCF_900230215.1). Lineage (NCBI taxonomy): Bacteria > Bacillati > Actinomycetota > Actinomycetes > Jatrophihabitantales > Jatrophihabitantaceae > Jatrophihabitans > Jatrophihabitans sp. GAS493. Next base: position 4,664,848 of record NZ_LT907982.1, read on the forward strand.
AGCGTCACGGTCGCCACTCCGGCTTTGAACTCAAGAGTGTCACAGAGTGGAGGTTTCAGCGCGCGGGGGACGGTGAGTCAGATCGGGACTCGGACCCTGTGGCTGCTCGACAACCACGACGGCTTCACCGTTGACGAAATGGTGCCGGTCATTGGCGCGCAGTGGGCCGCGGATGACCGCCCCCTCGGCGACACCTCCGACCCACTGCCGTTCTCGCTTAGCGTCGTCCTCGTTCTTGCCGATGCGAAGTGCGGTCAAATCCTTGGCCATGCGGCTGCGACGCCTAGCGACCACCTGGACGCTCTGCCCGCGGGCTGCACGATCGCCTCAACCATTCGTGTCCGGGTGATGAGTCGGTAGGCGCTCTACGATGAACCGCTCTGTTGACAGATTGCGCTGACGCATCCGACCGGGTGGGTCTGCTGCACGGATATGTGACAACGCCGTCACCGAACCGTGCAGCAGACCCCTTTCTTGCGGCGGGACGTAGTGCTGTACGAATGCGCGTGATGGATCTCCGTCGGCTTGATGTCCTCGCTGGCTCACGGGATCCGGGCTCTCCGCCGACTACGGGGTTCGCGGTGTATTGCCCCGATGCTGCCGGCCGCCGCGTCTGTTTGGGTCCGGTGGCGGATTCGTGCGTGTTGGGGGGCGTCGGGTACCGGTCGGGCGGCGAACAGGTGCTGTCTGGGCAGGGGTGGTGGTGGCCGGTTCTCCACTCTGAATTGATGAGTGCTGAGCCTGAGGCTGGGCGGAGCGCAGCATCTGCGCGAAGCGCTCCGGTTCGACGCTATGCACGAAGACTTCTAGGAGGGGACCATCGTCGCCGCTGATTTCGCTGACTGCGTGCGTGCCGTCCAGCCACGCCGTGATAGATCGGTGCGGCAAACCCGATCCTGACCGCACTGTCCTGCCTGGCTCGATCTGCCAACGCCCGTCGGCATCGGTCTGAGTCCTCACCTCGACAGCGTTCTCCAGTGGTGGTAAGTGGCGTATCCAGCGTTGCTGAGACTCGTGCACGATCCTGGACAGGCGGCGGTAAGCATCCAAGCGTTCGTCGGAGAGCGGATAGACGCTCACCTCGGGGTAGGGGCCGTTCGGGCCATTGACCACCCTGACCATATGCCTGCCGTTGTACCAGGCGTAGACCGGCTCGCCGGCGCCGATCGGGCGATCGGCGTAGCCGAACGGCATCCAAGGTTCACCTGGCTCTAGCTGCCAGAAGCCATCTGTTGTAGTCAGTAGAGTCACGGCAACCCCGTCAGCCAGCGGGCTTTCGTTCGCCCGCAGCCGTAGCTGGGCGTCCTGAGCTACTGCGAACTCTTGGTCTAGCGAACTAAGTTCGCGGGCGGTCATGGGGTACGGGAATACTTCGACCACAGGTTGGTCATCCCGGCGGCTCGTGCCCACGAACAGATGCGTGCCGGTGAGAAAAATCGTGACGTTTGGGTTTCGTTCGGAAACTTCGGAGTGCATCAGGGGTCCATGCGGGGTTACCCGCCACCCGCCACTGGCGTGCGGGCGACGCATAGCGGTTACCGCGCCGTCCACCATAGGCATGCCCAAGGCCACCCGGGCGCGGGCGTCGGCAAGTAGCGCGGCTTCCTGTCGGATGGCATGCAGCTGCGCGACAGTGAAATCATGATCCAGGAGTTCGATTTCGCTGACTCCGCTCCTTCTGGTGGTAACAGCGAGAACTCGGGCGTTGTTCACCGCTATCCTGACTGGTCGACTCCACTCATTTCGTGCAAACATCGCCTGATCGTGGCCGTAGCCGAATCGCCAGTCGCCAGTCTCATCCGTTCGACGAGTTATCTCGACAGCATTGTCAAGTAGCGGCTGGTCGCCGCGTAGCAAGCGTCGTCGAGCCTCAGCGAGCTGCGCGGCCTCATCTCTTAGGGTCTGGACTTGCTCGGGAGTTAGCTGATGTTCCTGGAGGTCCACGTAGGGATGGCCGTCAGGACTGGTCTCGTGGCCAAGCTGGTGCGTATCGGTCACCCAAGCGACGATGTATGCGCGTGCCCCGGCGGTGACGGATTGTGTCGTGACCTGATCGATCAAGCGCCAAAGGCCGCCCTCATTGGTGGCGCGGGTGACGGCGACGCCACCGGCCAGCAAAGCGCGTCCGCTCCGAAGGCGGGCCCACGCTTCTGCTTCTAGTCGCAGGTCGGGCAGGAGATTTGCGAGGGCGGGGTATTGAAAGAGTTCGACCAATTCCTCGCTCGAAGTTTGGGGGATGGCGGCTCGCACCTGCGCGCCGCGTACAGCGATCCGAACCAATTCGTTTGGCCGCCGGTTATGCGACGGCATCGCTGGCTCGCCCGCCGACAGCCGCCACGCTCCCGTGGCGTCGGTGCTCCGGATCGTTTCAACTGGGTCACTCAGAGAAAGTTCGGTGCTTCCGCGATCCGCGGTCGTGCCGGTCAGGCGCTGCGGCTGGCTCAACCGTTGCAGTTCTCTATCGTCTAGTGGGAATTCATGTATTTGATATAGGTTTGAATTGTCAGCAAGGACGGCGTTGGTGATCAAGTGCGTGCCGTCGACGTGCGCCCGAATCAGCGTATTGGATGGGCCGATCTCGACCCGGCGTCGGCGTTGAACCGGACGAACTGTGCCGTCTTCATCGGTATCGAGGGCGAGCTCAATGGCTCCCTCCGATGCTGGCATTTCCCTCTGCAGGCGATCCACTGCGCGCTCGAGGAGCTCGTTGTGGCGTTGCAGTCTGGCCATCCGATCAGTTGTTAGGCGGAAGGGGCGGACGTGGACGTGGCGCTCACCATCATCATCGATTGCGTCACTGACTAGGTGCCTACCGTCGAACGACAGCGACACGAGTCCCCCCTCTCGACGCCGTCCGGACGGCATCGGCTCGTCCTGCGGCTCCAGTCGCCACTCTCCGTCAGCGATCGTGCTGCGACGCGCCTGGACGGCATTGTCGAGTGCTGGCTGGCCGCGCGTCACTCGGCCTCGCACTTCGGCGAGTAGATGCCCTGGCTCGTTCTGGATCAATTCGTCGGCGGCATCCTGCCATGTGGCGTCATCGTTGTTGCGGAGGTTCCTACCACCGGCAGGCAGGCCGATGACACGAACCTGATCGTCGATCGTTAACTGATTCCACCATCCGAGTATCTCGATCGGCGCGCGATCGGATCTTACGAGATCGAAGTTGAGGCCGATTCGCGGAACAGCGCCGGGCCGGAGCACGCCCTCGCGTTCGCCTTCCTCTCGTGAGAGAAGAGAGGGATGGACATCGAGCGGTAGACGCATGAGCGCTTCATCGACGTCCCAATTCACGTAGGTACTGTTCTCGTGTTGTCGGGCTCCTGGAGCTTGAAGGAGGTAAGCCACCACTACCGCAGCGCGTAGGAAGGGGTAGGCCTCTATCGTCGTGGTGCCGTCTGCCGTCGTCTTTACGGTGAGGCCGAGACGGGTAGCGATCTGCAGCACGATGTCGAAGAGCAGATGCTCCGTCTGGTGACCCAATGACCCTTCGAGCTGAACGGCTAGCGCGAATGCTTGACGGTCAAGGCCGGCGAGGAGGCTTCGCAACGCTTCGCGTTGCAGGTCAGAAACTGCGCGTTGCGGACCGTGGACCGGGAGATATCCATGCGCACGGGCGATCCGCTCCCAGCTCGGCACGCCCGTGCGATTGCGATGTCCGAGTCGTCCGCCGTTTTCGCGCACGGGCCGGTTGGTTGCGCTGGCAACGGCGCGGAGATTGGACCGCAGCGCGTCCACCTGCTGCTGCAGCTCATCAAGCGTCCCACCGCTCGAACTCCGCGCGGATCGCATTAGGCCTGGCAGGTCGTTGTGCTGCCCTGATCTTAACCTGGCGAAGGCGTCATTTCGGAGCATGCCGAGTTGCGTGCCCAGCGCGGCCGTCTCCACCTGCTGTCGGCCTGCGGCGTCTAGTGTCGCGTGCCAGCTCCAGGCTGCGGTCACGCTTGGATTCGCGATGGTGGCGGTAGCGGCGAGTACGACGGCGGAATCGTCAGCTGCGAGGAGGACGACTTCACCGAACTGCGGCCGCCCGTCGCGGAATCCCGTCGTGGTTTCGGTGCTGAGATCCACCGTAGATACCGTCGTTCCATTGACGTGCACGGTACCGTCGGGAAGCAACGTCGCCGTGGTGATGTGGGTGGGCCACCTCGTCAGCCCAAACGGTCCAACCCTCCCGGCGGGGCGTGCCGGCTCCGGTTGGTACGCCGTGGCAGAGAGCGTGTTGAAGATCCGCGCCGCCCACTGAGCATCGGCGGCTGTGACCAGCTCGGCGAGCACAGCGTCGGTGATCGAGGCACCTTCAGTTGAGAGGCGCGTCAGCCAATCGCTGAGATTTACCCGATGTTCTGAAGCGTCGTCGCCCTCGGTGAGTGTGACCGCGCCGGTCCCGGCTGGACGGACCGTGGTCGAGCGGATCGCAATCGCGGTGAGGTCTTCGGCTGCTGCCGGGAAGTCCGAGTCAAGGTTGAATTGGCGCCAGACTCGGATGGCCTGCAGCGCATGCTGCACGTCTGCACTTAGGCCGGAGTAGGTGGGCACGCCGCGCAGGCTTTCGGCGGATGTCCCGAGAAAATCGACTACCAGGCTTACCCAGGTGCCGGCTCGAGCATCTAGGTACGGGCTCCGCTCGTTCTCCGGCAACGACTGGTCGCGCAGGACCGCCTTGAGCCTTGCAATATGCCGGCTCAGTGTCCCGGTCGGTCCGTCTGCTAGCAGACGGGACCGCAGCAATGTGTCGAGCTGGCTGATCCACGGTCTCAGTTGCGCGATTCCAGTGTCCGGTGGCCACTCGTGATGCAGGGAGCCAGCACTTGGTGCGGGGCTGAGTTGCTCGTGGATCGGACGCGCGAAGCCCGCAACTTGCGCCGAGAGTGGACGTGTTCTGACCCAGGCCCCGATCGACTCGGGTGCTGCCTCTGCCGGTGCGGTGCCCTCGATCTGTTGGTTCAATCGCCGCAGGGTTCGAAGGTCTTCTGCATGCGTGCGGATTGCGGCGAGATCTTGCTGAGCCTCGGGTAGCTCATCTAGCGCGCGTGGATCGAGTAGGTGCACCTGATCGATCTGGTGAGCGCGGAGTAAAACCCTCTGCACAGCACCCCAATCAAGTTCCGCGGACGATTCGGTCTGGGTGCTGCCGGTGCTTTGAGATCCGCTTGCCGATTGATTGTCGGCGGATTCTTGCGATGTCCCTTGATCGCTCGCCTGATCGTCGGCAGAAAGACTGTCCCGCAGCGCCTGTAGCTCCTCGGGAGTGAGCGAGTAGGTATAGACCCGGACGTGGTGAGTCCCGTCAGCTGCGTGGAAGTCGCTGACCAGGTGGGCGCCATCAACCCAGACGGCAATCTCTTGGCCAGCCATCACGGTTCCCGAGCTCATCCAGTCGTCGTCATCGGCCAGCCGCCACTGCCCGTGCAGACCGGTGGTGACGTACAGCTCGACTGCGCCTGCCAGCGCCGGCTCGCCTCGCTCCACCCTTGCTCGAACCTCAGCAGCCATCCGCCTCGGATCGATCTGGATCAGTCGGTCGTTGTTGTCGAGCCATAAGTCGTCGTCGCTATCAGGTGGCGGACGCAGACCGAGCGCGACTTGTTGGGCAACCGGGAGTCCGTGCCACCACTCGAGAAGAGCGACCGGATCGTCGTCTGCGCGAAGGTGGTCGAGGTTCAGACGAATAGTGGGAGTGAGGATCGATGAGCGCTGACCGCGGGCGCCGGCCCTCCAACCGACATAGAAAGTGTTCCCTGGCGCTCGAGCGCCACGGACGGTGCGTGCGTAGGCGATGAAGAGCATGTGGTGGAAGTACCGGTGCGCTTGCGGTGAGGTGTCGCCGGTCTGCTCGCCAACCTGGATCGCAATGTCGCGAAGGACACCATTGGTAAGCGGCCCAACGCGTCCGAGCGTGTCGACGGCCTCCATGAACCTGAGCCGATCCGGTTCGCGGTAGAGACCGCGCAGTCGCCGGCGTTGTTGGTCGCTAACGGTGCCCGCCGGATCGTGGACCGGAACCCATCCGGTAGGAACCCCTCTCGTTGGGGCCTGACGGCCCGGCTCGCGCGTGTTGCTGGGCGCCGAACTGAGCGTGGCGGTCAGAGCATCGACGTGCCGACTGAATTCTCTTGCGCTGATACGGATGTTGGGGTGACGGGCGTCGCGAAGTAGCTGCTCGGATTGTGGGTGGTCTCCGCGCCGTAGTGTAGTGAACGCGGCTTCGCGAAGCTGCGCCATCCGCAGGCGTAGCGCCGACCGAGTGATGTGTTGCCGAGTGTTGAGCCCTGTCACAAACTGGTGCGTCCATCCCGCACGAGTGATGAGAACCGCGTGGTTGCCGGCGCTGATGACTAGTGTGTCGCCTGGTACCGGGCCGGCGCTCCGCGTGGCTGATCTGCCCCGGATCTGCGTAACAACGTGCCCGTTGTGGAGTTGGACGCTTCCGTCATGTGTCAGCGATGCCGTGAGGAAGTGTGTGGGCCAGGTCGAAAGGCCGAATGGTCCGGTCGGCCCGTCGGGACGCGACGGACCTGGTCGGTATGCTGCGCTGGGTACGCTGCTCAAGACGCGCGCGGCCCATACAGGGCCAAAGGCGGCGACAATCTCTACGATGAGGGTGTCCGTCATCTGGATCTCGCCTCTCGAGAGTTGGGCCAGCCATTCGCCGAGATTGACTGTGTCTGTGCTCGATTCAGCGGTCGCATCAACGGGGGTTATGCGGATCGCTGAGAGGTCGTCGGCCACGGAGGGAAAATCTCGGTCGCCGTTGGTCCGCCGCCAGCTGCGGGCCGCCGCTAGTATCCGCGGAACCGGCTCGCCGATACCGGCGTGGCCCGGGGCGTTTGGCGTACTTGCGCCCAGCGCGCCGAACGGCCGAGCCTCGGCTAGCCACTGTTCGGCGCGGATCTGTACGTAAGGGTTTCGGTCGGCGACCGGCAGAGCAGCGTCCCGGTTGATGGTTTGCAACCGGACAATGTGGCGACTCAAGGATGTGAGGGCGGCGCGCTCTGCTCCCGCACGCACGCGAAGACGTCGTGTCTCGATCAGCTGGTCAAGTAAGCCGGGGAGTTGGGTGATAGTGGCCTCGTCCGGCAGTCGGGCGCGGCCCAAATCGGGTTGGGGCGTGGCGTCGAGAAGGGCCTGCGCCGCACTGACCCAGCGAACCGCGTGCGGGACCAGCAGCGCTGTACGTGTCCACGCTGCCGCGTGATCGCTTGTCGTCATGGGCGCAGCGGCCGCGAGATCGTCGTGAATCCTTTGCACTACTTGAAGATTTGATGCGTGGAGGTGAAGGGTGCGCGGGTCGCGGTGGGCCTGTGGCAACTCCGGAATCGCATCGGGATCCAGCATTCTCACCTCGTTCATCCACTCGAGCCGAAGCTGCATCCGCTGTGCCGTGGCCCAATCCACCGCAGCCAGCACCTCGTCGGTGCCCAGGCGGGTATCGCCGGTGACCCGAACCGACGGGTGTGCAGGTGCGGCTGCCGCGGTGTTGGGCCAGGCGGGTTCGAGAGTGTTTTCCGACCTGAAGGCATGGATGGTGGTGAGTTGGCCGGGGTTGAGGTCAGTGGCCGTCCCATTTTCGTGGTGGAGAACGATGGTTATGCCGAAGATGTGGGCCGTGCGGTCTACGACGAGGTCGTATAAGTCGCTGTCCCACGATTCGGCGGTGCCGCCTCGGCGGATGGAACGATTGACCATTTCCGCCACATTGAAATCCCCGGGGTATCGCATGCGATGGGAGCGGATGGCCAAGCTGAGCGCGGCGTAGAACGATTCGGGCGCGGCCCCGGCGGTCATGAACAGGGCACTATCTGCGGGCGGGGGTTGGTAGTTGTTGACGACGAGATGGTTCATGTGCGGTTCGAACCAGTCGGCGAGTACATGGCGAATGTTGACAATCACGGAGTCAATGTCGGTGACGGTATTGGGATAGCGGAATCGGGCGAATAGCCGGGAAAGGAACTCCGGCGTGAGGACGGAGGCTAGGCTTTCCGGCCAGCAGTTGCCGACGTGGCGAACCGCGCCGACGGTCAACCAGGTACCCAGTGGTTGATAGATCTGCTGTCCGGGTCGAGGGCCAGTCGTCGCCCCGTTCTGCGGGGCCGACACCTCATCCGATTGCGCGGCGCCGGCAGTGGGGTTGAGGTCTAGGGCGCGTGTCGCAGACGTAATCCTGACAGTCTCATCGCCGGTCGGACTCGATGGCTGGTTGTCCAACCGGCGGCGACTTGGTGGTGGTTGGCTGTCCTCGGAGTTAGAGCTCTGCTCTGCTCGCCGCCGCCGCCGGCCATCATCGGCACCGGAGCGGTTTCCCGGAGTGTCGTCTCTGTCCGGGCGGCGTTGGCCAGGTTGGTTGCGTCGGTTGGAGCGGGGGGGTGCGCCGATTGACTTGGCCTGGGAGGGGTCGAGCGGGCCGGTGCCTCGACCGCCGGGAAGGCTCGTGTCCGGGGCGGTCGTGACGATGCGGCGGTTGCGGCGGATTTGCATATGCGCGGTGTTCGCGGAGTCCAGCGCCTCGAAGTCCTCCTCCGGGTGCTCGGCAGGGACCGGCTCACGCTCGCTGAGGAACCCGACGTCGCGTATCCGGACCCCGTGCACACCGAAATCGAGGAGGGTGCGCCCGTCGGCGTGGTTGAGTAGCAGGTAGATATGCCGGGATTCGCCTGGCGGGTCCACCACCACCCGCGCAATCGCACCCGCGCCGACCTCGTCCAACCGCCTGGCCACTTCCTGCCACCGAGTCGGCGCCAACGACCAGTCCGCGTGCATGCCGTGCTGACGCGGCCAGCTATCTTGGCCCGTCTCCCGCCACAGACCGAGCTGGCTAGCGAACTCGTCCATCCGATCCATGCACCAACTCTCGGCCACCGCCGCCGCGACCCCGACCCGCTGCCCATCAGGCTGTGTGAGCAACCGCTGCCGCGCCTCGTCATGCACCGATTCCGCGGCCTGCTCGATATCCGCGCGGGACAGCTGCGCCACATCTACGGCTGGCTCGAACAGTGAGCCGCCTCGCTGGGGACCGGTGCTGGTGTTGTTGCTGCGGCTGGGGTTGTTGGCGGGGTCGGCGAGGTGTCGGAGTCCGGTGGTGGTGTGGATGTGGGGGGCCCAGGTGTTCCAGTTGTGGTCGGCGGTGGGGTGTCCGTGGGTGGTTTTTCGGGGGTTGTGGGTGGTGATGTGGGTGGGGAGGAGGGGGCCGAGGGTGTCGGTTCGTGGGGTGCGGAGGGTGCGGTGGACGGCGCGGGCCCAGGTGCCGGGTTCGGCGACGGTCCCAATCCCGATCCCGGTGGTGGTGGGTGTGGTGGTGGGTGTGGTGGTGGGGAGGAGGTGTCCGGTGGGGGTGGTGTGGAGGGTGGCGGCGAGGCCTTGGAGTTGTTCGGGGCCGGTGCCGGTGAAGGCCCAGACTTGGCCGTGGGGGGCGGTGGTGGTGCGGCGTAGGGATTGGGTGAGGGGTTCGGCCAGGTGCGCGGTGTCGCAGGCCAGTAGCACGATCGGGAGGGTGGTGGGGTTGATGTGGGTGATCAACGCGGCGAGGTGGGGTGCGGTGAGGATGGTGTCGTTGTCCAGTCGGATCCCGCCGTGGGCGCCGATACCGACGACGGTGAACTCCTCAGCGCCCATCCGGGTCCGGTCCTCGGTGTGCGCGTCGGCCACCTCGATCAGGGACGGGTCGTGCCTGGCCCCGACGACCAGGGTCCGCCCACCCCCGACGATTTGTAGGTCACCGCTTTGCAGCAACCCACGGATACCGGCCCGCACCGACGCCGTATCCCCGACCAACACCCCCGCCCGCCCCGACCCAACATGACCCGGCCCAACATGACCCGGCCCAACATGACCCGACCCCACATGACCCGGCCCCGCATGACCCGGCCCAGTGGGGGCCGGGTTGTGGGGTGCGGGGTTGGTGTGGGGTGGTGGTGCGTCTGACAGCGGGGTCGTCGTCAGTGGTGGGTCTGCTGGTGGTGTCGTGTTTGTCGTGGTGGTGGTGGTGTCGGGGGTGGTGGGTTGGGTGGTGTAGGCGGGGGGTGGGGTGCTGGCCCGGCTCGACGGGCCGCTCCCCGACCCGGTGACCGGGTCCAGGGTGAGCGGGCCGGTGAGCGGGCCCGGGGTGAGCGCGGGTGTGGGTGTGGGTGTGGTGGGGGTGGTGGGGGTGGTGTAGGCGGGGGGCAGGGTGCTGGCCCGGCTGAGGCTCGGCTCCCCACCGGGGGTGGTGGTGGGGTCGGGTTCGATGCCGGGGTTGGTGTTGGTGATGGTGGCGTTGGGCAGGGCGGTGGTGTTGGTGACCAGACTGCCGGTCACCCCGCCACCAGTCACCCCGCCACCAGTCACACCATGGCCGGTGGTGGTGCCGGTGGTGGTGCCGGTGGTGGTGCCGGTGGTGTGACCGGTGTCCCCGGGCCCGTGTCTGTGTCCGGGTCCGGTGGTGGCGTCGATGAGAGTGGGGTGGGGCAGCAGCAGCCCGTGGGTGTGGAGGTGGTGCAGCAGAGATTCGGAGGTGAGACCGGCTAACGCACCGAACCCGCCGGAAGTGAAGTCGTAGCCGTTGGCCTGAGGCTGCCCGGTAGCGATGGTGGCACCGAGCCCGGTGAGGAACTCATGCACCCCTTCCGCGGTGAAACGGTAAACCGCGGCCCGTAACCCGGCCGAGACCGCCCCCCCACCATGAAACAGAATCCCCTCCGCGATCTGGGCCGCGGCCTGCTTCACACCGGCCACATCAAAACGAGCCGGGACCGGCACCCCGGCCATCACCTTCGCCACCACCCCATCCACCTGCCCCACCCCCAACCCCGCCCCCTCCTGCGAGACGGGCAACCCCGCCTTCTGCGAACCAGGCAACCCAGCCTTCTGCGAGACGACAGCGGGAAAGGTGAAATCCTTCTCCAACAACTCCTTCTCCGGCAACACCTCCGGCAACTTCTCCGGCAACTTCTCCAACAACTCCTTCTCCGGCAATGTGTGGGGCAGTTTCTCCGGCAGTGTGTCCGGCAGTGTGTCGGGTAGGTGGGGGTGGGGGTGGAGGTGGGGGGCGTGGTCGGTGTCGGCGAGGTAGGTGCGTAACAGCGCCGCGATTCTGTGGCCGAGTTTCTCCCACATCTTCTCCAACGGCAGGTGCAGCAACCCCCCGACCGTGCCGACCACCACCGCCATCACGGTGGACTGGTTGTTCCAGTGGGTGCGGTGATCAGCGAACTGGATCACCTGCACCAACGCGTCGAGACTGTTCTGCAACGCGATCCCCGTCACCACCGCCGTCGCGATATGACCAGCAGTGGAGACCAACAACTCCCGCAGCGTCTGCCCGGCCGCTTCCTTCGCCAACGTGATGATCGCCGCCGCCACATCAAGACCGATCAACCACGCCCACGTCAACGCCCACGCGATCGTGCTGATCAACAACAAGATCTCCATGATCGAAATCAACTTGACGTACTGCACCTGCAACCCGGTGTCCAACGTCAAATCCGCTAACCCGACCAACCCATCCGACAACAACGGCAGATACGCCTGATCACCCTGCACATACTGCGCTAACGCAACCCCCAACCGCCGCTGCGCCTGACCCGACCACGACGCATTAATCCGCGCCACCGCCGCCCGGATCTGCGGCGCCGCCGCCAACACATCCCCCGAACCCGCACGCAACCCATCCGCCCACCCAAACAACAACTGCTCATTACCCGCCGGAAACTGCTCACCGGTCAACACCAAAAACAACCCACGCCACGCCGGCGGCACCACCAACTCATCCACACCCACCACCCCCAACCCACACCCACACCCACACCCAACAAACCCACTCCCCACACCCACACCCACAAACCCACTCCCCACACCCACGCCCAACACCACCCCCCACGTTCACCGACGAGGTAGCCGTCGGGGAGAGTTCGGCGGGAAGGGGCGGCGCCTGATGACGGCCACGCTGAATCGCGACGGTTCTGGGCACTACTTCGTGGATGCGATATCTGCAGCACTGGTGACACGGCGCCGCCCTTTGTGCTCTGCTTGCGGGCATGACCGGATATTCACTACAACTGAACGGAAGTGAACGCGAGCGTTTTCGTGTCCTGGCCCGGATGGCCGCGTTGGATGAAGCCGCGGATTGGTCCAGCGCTGGGATCGTTGAAGGAGCCCGCATCGCTGACGTCGGATGCGGGCCCGGCGCGACTCTGCGGTTGCTTGCAGAGCGGGTGGGGCCAACCGGCCGTGTCGTGGGAGTGGATGCCGATCCGCGCAGTGTCGAGGTGGCTAACGCAGTAGTGGCCGCCATGCCGCAGGCGTCGGTTTGCAACGGCAGGGCTGATGCGACAGGGCTGACACCAGCGACATTCGACGTCGCTATGTGTCGACTGGTGCTTACGCACAACGGCGGGCGTGAGGCTGCCATCGTTTCCCACTTGGCTTCACTGGTGCGTAGTGGCGGTTGCGTGTATCTCGCCGACACCGATATCAGTAGTAGTTGGGTGACGGATCCAGTGTTCACTGAGATGGCCGATCGATTCTCCGACTTCCATACGGCGTGCGGCAATGACGTTTCGGTTGGCCGCAAGCTCGGCGACCTCATCGAGGCCGCCGGCTTGAGCGTCGAGCGATATCGCACCACCGGCCACGTCCGCCGAGTGCCACCTGGGACGCGCGGGCCCGTCTGGGCGGCCAAGGATGCCATGCTGGCTGCGGGTGTTATCGATGCCAGTGATGTGGAACGGTATGAAGCAAGATTCAATCGTATCGAGGAGAGCGGAATTCGACCTTGGGCGTTTATGCCCGTCTTCGTCGCAGTCGGACGCCGCGACGCCTGACCCGACTCAGCTGCGACAACCGAGTCGCCCGATAAGGTCCGTTGCGTCGCCGCCGCTTGGTGATCCGAACATGGCCGAGAGACCGCGGACGCGACCGGTGACCGTGAACGCCACCGGGCTGACCCCCGGCCTGCATGGCCTGACCCCGGTTGGTTGATCCAGGTCGAGTGAGAGTCTTGCGGCCCACGTTGTGGGCAGGAAGGCTTGACCACGATGACTACGAGGAAGCGGCACAGCCCGGAGCAGGTCGTGCGGAAACTGGCGCAGGCTGATCGGATGCTGGGCGAAGGCAAAGACATTGCCGATGTCTGCCGGGAATTGCAGGTCTCTGAGCAGACCTATTTCCGGTGGCGCAACCAGTTCGGCGGCCTGAAAGCTGACGACGCGAAACGGTTGAAGGACCTGGAGCGGGAGAACGCCACCCTGAAGCGGCTGCTCGCCGACGCGGAGCTGGAGAAGGCCGCGTTGAAGGAGATCGCCCGGGGAAACTTCTGAGCCCGGAACGCCGGCGCGCGGCCGTTCACCACCTCATCACCACGATGGGCGTGAGTGAGCGGTTCGCGTGCCGGGTGACCGGGCAGAACCGCACCACACAGCGACACGAACCACAGGCGGCGACGCCGGCCGATCCCGACGCGGCGCTGCGGGCTTGGTTACGGGAGTACGCGAAAACGCATCCGAGGTGGGGATTCCGCCGCGCGTATCACGACGCCCGCGGCGAGGGGTGGACGGTGAACCACAAGAAAATACAGCGACTCTGGCGCGACGAAGGCCTACGCGTGCCGCAACGCCGCCGCCGTAAACGCCTCGGCACCAGCACCGCCCCCGGCCTACCGAAAGCTGACGCACCGAACACGGTGTGGGCCGTCGACTTCCAGTTCGACGCCACCACCGACGGCCGACCGATCAAGATCGTGTCGATCATTGACGAGCACACCCGCGAATGCCTCGGTGGGCTCGTGGAACGGTCCATCACCGCTGATGCGTTAGCCGACGAACTGGACCGCGTCGCCGCCGGTCGTGGGTACCCCGTCGTGCTGCGCAGCGACAACGGCCCCGAGTTCGCCTGCGCGGTGATGACCGATTGGGCCGGTGAACAGGTCGGGCTGTCGTTCATCCCACCCGGCGAGCCGTGGCGCAACGGCTACGTCGAATCGTTCAACTCACGCGTCCGCGACGAATGCCTCAACATCAACATCTTCTGGTCCCTGGCCCACGCGAGGGTCGTGATCAGCGACTGGAAACAGGAATACAACGAACATCGGCGGCACTCGGCTCTGGGCTACCAAACCCCAGCCCGCTACGCTGCCATCTGCACCCACCGAAACTGACTCTCACAAACCGTGGATCAATTCACGGGGTCCGGCCATGCATGCTGCGCATATCCACACCGGGACCTGCACCACCCAAGGCCCACCGGTGTACATGCTGAGTGATCTCACCGCCGACTCCCATGGTGACATCACCAATCAAACCCGCACCATCACCGGTGTCACCACCGGTCCCCCGAGCAGCGGCTGGTACCTCAACATCCACCGAGGCGACAGCAACTCCATCCTCACCAACGGCCAACCCGCCCTCAGCTTCCGGCCCCTGCTCTGCACCAACATCCCCACCACCGGCGGAACCTGACACCGCGTCTTCCCTGGACCAGTCCGGATCCGGTCTGGTCCAGGGAAGAGGGGCGGGTGTCGACCCACCCCCACCCGTCGAGCACCTCACCTCGCCGAGAGGCCGATCCCGACGCCGCCCGGTGTCAGAGCCGACAACAACGACCACCCGCTGCAGTAGCCCCATTCGGTAAACCACCGTCCCTGCACCATCCGTGTACAGATCAAAGCACCACCCACAAAAGGGAGACCGTCATGATCACACAACAGAGCGTCATGATCACCCGTGACCAGCAGTCCGCACCGACCGGTGACACGGTCCGAGCAGCGGCGCAGCGCCTCTACGACGCCGAATGCGCCCTACACACCGCCCACCAAACCCATATCGACGCCTGGATCAACGCCGCCAACAACAAACACGCCGACGCCGACGCCGACGCCGACGCCGACGTCGACGTCGACGTCGACTACCACCGAGCCATCGGCTCGGACCTAACCGGCAGCGACACGCCACCACCCGCAACTGAATGCCGCTGAACTACACACCCTCAGCGCGGCTGAGCCCCTGCTGATGCTGCCGGTCGGCGGGCCCAACCAGCGCAAATTTGCGCTTACCAGACTCCTGCGGGACGAGTGGCTATTCGGGCTCACCCGTCCGCAGGATACAAATCCGACGCGGGCTGCCTCGTGCCGTTGCTGTTGGTCGACACAAGGTCCAACTCACCCCCAGAGTGAGGACTGCAGCCCCTGGCTGCAGCAGCCCATTGTCGGTGCATAGGGTAGGCCCGCTCAACCCCTTGAGCGGGCCAACCCACCAACACCCTCCGCAAAACACTACAACTGCGGTGCGGGGTCAAGCCCCCTGAACGGACACCTGAGCCCTGCAACAGCCTTGCATCCTGTCGCGCTGGTTCAGCGGCTGCGTCAAGGCCGATATCGATCGACCTTCCCTAATGGTTGCGTGGAGAGTTACGTGGAGTCACCGCCGCGGGCAAGTCCCGAGGGGCGTTCGGGCTCTGGTACGGTCGCGCGAGTGCTGGTCGGCGGTGATGACCGTGATCAACTGGAGGAGCTGTCCGCCCTATAGATGCACGTATGATCGCGAGGATCTCTTCGTCACCGGCGCTGACGTTACGCGAGGAACACGGTCGGTGACGCGGCAACGTCAGGTGAGTCAGCGACGCCCTTCCGCACGCCTGACGCCGGAAAATTGGTGTGTTTCCGACACGGAGGGGTCGATCCGCCACGTTTGGTCGTTGCCGTCAGCGTTTCTGCGACGGCAACGGCGCGGTCGGGTGACGACGTCGGAATCCCCCACCCGGCACGTGGGTAGGGCTGCGCGGTGTCAGTTGCTGGTTGGTGTGGCCCGGTGCGTCAGGTCGGCGTGGCTGTGTTCGCGGCGGGCGTCACTCACGCCGGGGTCGAGGGTGGTATCGAGGGCGGTCAGCAGTGCGCAGGCCTGGTTCAGGTGGGTCACGACATCCTCGAGCGCGATGCGGGTTGGCCGGTCGGCGGCCGGCCCGGTCATCGCAGCGAGCTGCGCCGCTGCCTGTCGCAGCATGCTGCGCCACGCGTGGGTGGCGCCGAGCAGTTCCGGTGTGTTGGCCGGGGCCGGGAAGTGCTGGTCGACGCTGGTCATCGGGTTCCTCCGAGCGCGATGAGCCGGTCCTCGAACGCGCCGCCGCAATGTTGGCAGTACCGCCATTCGACCTCGTCGTCGCGGGCGTGGGGTCGCCAACGGGTCATCTCGTGACCGTGTTGGTGGCAGTCGACGAGGTTGCTGCAGATGCGGCACAGCCGCCCCTCGGCGCGTTCGGTGCAGCCGCCGTCGTTATCGCTGTCGTTCTTCTTATTGTCGTTCTTGTCGTCGGGTAGGTAGGCGCGGGCCTCGGCCGCAGCGGCGACGTGCGGCGTTCCCGCGTCGACGCAGTTCGCACCGCACCTGGCGCAGCCGATCCAGACGCATAGTCCGGCCCGACCGCGGGGGTGGCTGGTCATGACGCCTCGACCGTTGGACCGTCGGGGGGCGTCGGTGGGTCGAGGGCCGCCGCCGGGTGGCTTGTCGGGTCGGGGATCATTGCCGCCCTCCTCCGGCTGCCCGTGACCGCTGCGTACGGTCGTTCGCCGGCGGCGATCCAGGCGGTGATCCAGGCATCGACGTGGGTGTGATCTGCGATCTGTAGCTCGGCGCCATGACGGCACCGGGTCGCTGCCGGAACCTCGGTGGTCTCTCTCTGTCGCTGGCCGCAACTGATCATGACAATCTCCGTTCAGAGCACTCGAACCAACCACGGATGACCGACCGCAGATGTCTCACCAATACATCTGCGACACCGGGAGGCCTCGAACGGTTCCGTACTGAATACCAGGGCCCGCTGCCTCCCATCCCGGATCCATCGGCGCTGACGGCATCGCTTCTACCGACGACCGGCGACCGACGCTCACCGGTCCGACGCGGCAGGTTCCTTTGATCTGCGGGCTGTACCCGAGGATGAACTCCGCGACGAACCACACCCAGGCGCCAAAACGCCGGCCGCACCAAGGGCCCGGGGAAATTACCTGTCCGGGTGACAGGGGATGAACCGCTGCGACTTCGTCGCCGCGAAGCACGACGGTGACCCCGACGGTGGATGTTCTTCCTGGTTTTCGCTGGGGGTTAGTGGTGGTGGGCGTCCATGCTGGTCTGGTCTGGAACGGCCTCGTGGTCACCCATGACCACCGCCCCGCATGTCACCCGCGTGGCTCTGCGCCGGATGAACTCGATGGTCGTGGGTGGCCGTGGGTCTGGCTGAAGCCCCTGCGACCGTCGGAGACCGCCGCACTGATTCGTCGCCTCGCGCGGGTCTTTGAGTTGGTAGGCAACCCGGTGCAGCTCATCTATCAGGCGTCTAACGATGAAAGATGGATGACGACGTCGCTTCGTGTACCACGGCCCGTATCGCCAAAAGAAGCCCAACCCGACCGCGAGCCGGTAGAGCAGCGGCGGGCAACACCGCGCTCACGCCGACGTCCCTGCTTCCCGGCGACGTCACGGCGCGTAGCACCAGAAGGGTCGGATGGACGGCTGGCCATCAGCGCGCCCAGGGCGCAGCGGCCCTCACAGCGCCCCGGGCGAGGGGGTCAAACGCGACGACCAGGTCGAGAACGCAGCGTCAAGCGGTCATCCTGGCCTCAATCGCGGTGGCACGTCAAGAAAGGCGACCGCGGCACAAAACCCGACCGCAGACCGGTCGTCCGATCAGCTACGTCGGGCTGGATGCGTCGTTTCTGCGCCGTTAGTACTGCTTTTCACGGGGCTGCATCAAGCTCGAGGCCCAAGAGAAGCTGAAGTTCGTCCCACTCGGGTCCAGCGGAGAAGGGTCGTAACCAGTCGTGCCTTCGTACGAACTCGGCGACTGCTCGTCGGCCTCGGGGCCGAACCGACCGATTGGCTGACCGTTCACACTAGCGCCCGGCTCCTCAGCTGGCACGGTTGAGCGAGGATCCGCTCTCGGCGACCGCATGCTGGTATTCGATGTCGGCTTCGTGGAGTTTGTCGTTGGCCGCCGCGATCCAAGGATCTACGTGTGTTTGATGCGCGATGTGCAGTGCGCACTCCGCGTCGTACAAACGCTGTGCCGCGATCCGGACGGCGACCTCACCTGCCAGCTGGTGGCCATGATCAATCATCACGATCTCCTTTAGGGTGCTTGAAATCAATTGACGTTGGGCGAGCCGACTACGGCTCATTGAGAAATAACCGGGCCGCACCAGGTCTCATGCGGAGGCCGCGGCATCAGGCCGAGCCGCTGGTGGGGAGGTCCGTGCAGAGCAGGGGACGAAAGCTGAGTGCGGGTTTGCCGTTGACGAGGATGGAGTTGCTGCCGCCTTGGTGGATGTTGATGTACCAGCCGGCAGCCGGCGGCGGGCTCGTGACACCGGTGATAGTGCGAGTCTCATTGACGACGTTGCCGTTCTGGTCGGCCGTGAGATCGGAGAGCATGTAGATCGGCGCGCCCTGATCAACACAGGTACCGATATGGATATGCGCGGCGTGTTGCCCCGGAGTCAGACCGGTCGCGTTCACCGTGACAGTCACCGTCCCTGCCGCCGGGACATAGGAGAATGTCGCCGAACCGGCCAGGACACCGGTGGAGTTGCCATTGGGATCGACGCTGACCGGATGCAACCGGTAACTGGTGCCAAGCGGCGCCGCAGTCAGATCACCAGAGAAGGCGATAGGTTCCCCGGCCACCGCATTAATATTGTTGTCACCGCCGTAGCGCCCGAGACGAAGCAGGAAACGAGCACCGGACGGCAGCGGGCCGGCAAGCGTGTCCAGGCCATCGAGGATCCCATGCACCTGCCCACTCGCGTCCGCAGTAAGGGTGTCCAACCGGACAATCGGCGCAGTACTACCCGACCCAACGATCTGCGCGGTATGCACCGACCCCGGCGTCAACCCCGACACATCCACCCGCACCATCACACGACCCCCAACCACGTTCAAACCAACACTGCCAACCGGCTGCGCCGCCAACCCAAACGCTTCGACATCACTGCAGCTCGTGCAGAATATTCCTTAATAGCAGTGGCATCGTCCGCAGGCGTCGCGGCGGCGCTGGACCGGGACAGGTGCACGTCGGCCCGCTCCGGGGCGGCGGTCCCGCCCTTGTGGGCTTCGCTCGCGGCCATCGAAGCACCTACGGAGCCGAGCAAAATCGCTCCGACGAGTGTCGAGAAAATGATCGTCTTGCCTGTCAGCGGTCTAAACGACATCTGCCTGGTCCTTATCAGAAAAGGGAGTTATCAATGAACCGGTCGTAAGCGTTACGGGCAATCAGCCATCGGGGTTCATTCGTCTGTCGAACGCAGTGTCCAAACGTCGCTTTCGCCGATCAGGGCGGGAGGGACGGGCGGCCACCGCGGTGGCACCGGAACCGCCGCCGCTCGTCAGATGACGCGGCGCCGCCAATTGGGGTGGCCGCGACATCGACGGCGGGCGGGAATGGCGCACGCGCGAGTGCGCTCAGGTGACCGAACCGGGGTGTCGTCTAGACGGCGACGGTGACTATGTGTGTTCCGGAGAGCGTCCGAACCTGCAGTTGCTGGACATCGCTAAGCGGCACAGCTGCGGACCCGGCAACCTGAGTGCCTCGGGAACCGCTGCCACCAGGCTCGACCGCCCAACTGCTCACGACCTGCTGTTCGCCACTTCGAGATACCACAATCAGCTCGCAACGCGCGTTGCCCGGCTCATCGGTCACCCGAGCGGTAACACGCGAGTAGCCATTCTCGGGGGTGAGCGTCGCAACGATTGACACCCCACTCACCGGATCACGGGCAGTGCGAGTTGTTGAACCCGGCCCAGCCACAGAGGCCGTTTCAGGAGCACGGTCGTGAGAGTTCAACGCGGCACCGGCCACGCCGCCGCCAATGACCAACACCGCGGCGATTGCAGCAACAGCGAGCATGCGCTGCCTCCTGGCGCGCGATCGTTGCGAACGCAGCGCGAGCAGCGTTCGCGGCAGGATCAGCTGATTCTCCAACTGTGCTCCTTCGGCCTCCAGTTGAGCGAGATCCATCTCGCTCATTTCACCGGAACTGGGCTCTGTCACTTCGTTGCCTCCTCTCAGGCTGTCCAGGCGATGGCTGACGGCGGTCAGCTCGGCCACCTCCTGCCGGCATTCGGCACAAGTGCTCAGATGCATGGCGGCTAAGTCACGTTCGTGCTCGTCGAGAATCCCGCAGATGTACGCGCCAAGAAGAGACCTGTAGTGGATCTCGTTCATGCTGACACCTCCTGCCCAAGCGTCCCGCGTAGCGCCCTGAGTGCGTAGTAGGTGCGCGATTTGACCGTCCCAGGCGGAATGCCGAGTGCTGCACCAGCATCTTGGGCCGACTTGTCCTTCAAGTAGACCTCAACCAGCACTGCACGATGCTCAACGGACAGCGAGGCCAGTGCCTTCTCCACGGTGAGCTTGTCATCCATCTCCCGCGCCGGGTCATCTAGCGGCTCGACCCCGGTGACTTCGGCCAGCTTGCCGTCGACTTCGACCGGGCGCACCTGCCTGGCCCTGACCATGTCAATCCACACGTTCCGCGCCACCGTAAATAGCCAGGCCCGAACTGAGCCACGGTCGGCCGATAGGCGCTCGCCTTGGCGCCACGCTCGAAGCAACGTCTCCTGCACGATGTCCTCGGCCTGCTGCTGGTCACGACACAAGCGGCAGGAGTAACCCAGCAACGCTCGTCCGTACTCTTGGTAAAGCATGATTACGAGCGCTTCATCGGGCGTGCGTTCCGGCGCCGCAAGACGTCCCCGTCGAGCCGGCCCAGAACCAAAACCGAATGACATGTGCAGTCTCCTGCGCCCCGATTCGCTACCGCGCATGCAACGCGCATACGCCGCCGCAAGCAATACGAGCGAACCTACGGCTAGGTTCACACTAAACGTGATTCGGCCAGGAAGCGCCACTGGTCTCGGTCAAGCCCACGAATTTCGCCACCGGCAACCCGAACCCTTCTGGGAGCTGGCCCGGACGCGGGCGGCCAGGCCCGGGGTTGTTGTTCGAGATCGAAAGCAACGGCCCGTGTAAACGTCACCGGCAGATCCGCCAATCGATGTCAGGCGGTCTACGGTCGGGACCGTGCTGCCGGCGTGGATGCTCTAAGCAAACTCGGTCGGCGCGGCCGGCAGGTCGGCGACGAAGGTAACTCGGTCCCCGCGATACCAGCTGGTGACCCACTCCAGCGGAGCGCCTGTGGCGTCACGGCTGTGCCTTCCCAGGACCAACATCGGGGCCCCAGTGTCGGTGCCGAGCAGAGCCGCCTCTCGTGGTGAAGCGGGAAGCGTCGAGATGAGTTCCGCTGCACGAGCCGGAACAACGTTAAAACGTTCCCGCAGCAATGCGTACAGCGAGTCGTGTGAGCGGATGAGACGGGCCAATCCAGGAAACCGACTGGCCGAGAGGTACGAGGTCTCCACCGCAATCGGGCTCCCGTCAGCCAGTCGCAGGCGCTCGATCCGGACGGCGAGTCTCCCATCTGCTAGGTCCAACCGGGCCGCCACCTCATCAGTCGCGCGCACCCTGGCCGCCGAGATCAACTGCGTGGTCGCGGCAAATCCGTTAGCCGCTGCCTGCTCGGTGAAGCCAGCGAGATACAGCGGCCAGCTGACCTTCGGTTCTGCGATGAATGTACCGGCGCCCTGCCGCCGCACAAGCCGTCCTTCACCGACGAGATCCCCCAGCGCCTGGCGCACCGTGGTTCGCGATGTCGCCATTGCACTGGCGAGGTCGCGTTCGGTCGGTATCACCGAACCGGGGGGCAACGGCCCGATCAGCTCAAGTAGATGCCGTTTGACGATGTAGTACTTCGGCTCCCGGATCTGGTTCGACTCGACGGAAGTCACGTCCGCGGTTCCTCTCTGGGTTCCTGCTCTCTCGTTACCGGGCCTGTTGACGGCAACTCCGCCCCGTCAGGCAACGCCAACTCGATGCACGCGACTCGGCGCGGCCGGCGTCTGTCGAGGTTTGCTGTACGCCATTTCCTGAGGGCGGCATGCATGACACCACCAGATTCGCATCGCATCGTCACTCCTGAGAATTGGATACTTCTAGCGCGTCCTGGCCGTGATGAACCGCTCGAATGAGTGAGTCCCGCTTACTGGCCGGCGCTCGGCGGGGAGCGGTTCGGCTCGGCGTTAGTCGAACGGGGCTGGCCCGCCACGACCATCCGGGAAGCACAGCGAGACGCGAGGCACGTTCCGGAGCGAGACGGCCCTTGCGGAAGGCCTCGCGCTGCGCCTTCACCCACGGGCCGAGGCCGAAGCCGTCGACGCGAAAGCTCTGCGGCACCCGGCTGGTGCCGCAGGCCTGCACGTACCGCTCGAGACTCGCGAAGGCGCGTTCCCATGCAGCATCATGCGGTCGCCACGCCCAGCCGGGAAGTGACTCGAGGGCGCACTCTCGTTCTCGGGCCAGCAGTCCCCGCGCGCGCAGGGTTCGCTGTTCATGAGCCCACCCGCCAAGACGCGAACCCTCGTGCACCGTCGCCACCGGAATGCTGCTGTGCCCGGTCGTGCTGGACCAGCGCTGAAGCGACCCGTAGTGCTCCAGCCAGGGCGACGTGGTGCCTTCGACCAAGCGCAGGGCGAAGTCGGAGAGTTCAGCCATCGCCCTGGCGTCAGAGACGGCGAACCGCAGCGGCCCGTCCGGTAGGTTCGTCGACGCCAGCCATCCAGGTTGCCGACGGAACTCGACGGCCCGGGCTCGCAGCTCGGCAAGTTGAGCCGACAGGCGAGCGTCCTGGTCCCGCAACACGCGCAGGATTCGTAGTGTGTCGGCAAAATGCACGTCGGTTGAGGTCAACCGCAGCCGACGGGCATTGTCAGGTAGCAGCACCGGCAACACGACGAGTCCGCGGGTCTTACCCGGATGAGGCCGCATGACGCGCCCGACAGCCTGCGTCACATCGACGAGTCCGCGGCGTGGATCCGCGAACAACACAGCGTCCAGGGCCGGCAGGTCGATTCCTTCGGATAGGCACCGCACGTTGGTGGCAACTACTGCGTGCCCCTCAGTCGCGTCATCAAACCGGCGGAGCACATGTCGTCGCTCGTGAGCCGCCATACCCGAATAGGCGGCCGACGCAGACACACGAATATTGCTGCCGCCGAGGTCCTGACGGGCCAGCAGCGTCGGAAGGACTGCAGCGTACATCCGCGCGTCGCGAACTCTCGAATGAAAAGTGAGCACTCGCCGAATACGGTGACGCTTCATCGTGCGGCCGAGCGCGATCGTGGCGGCCAGCAGCGCCGGCGATACCGAGCCTTGAAAACGCGATGCCATGACCACGTCGGCCGCTGCACCTAATGCGACCCGTTCAACAGATCGCACACCGACAACGGCAATCTGGTAGTCACAGAGAAGTCCTGATTCGATGGCCTCAAGCATCGACAGCCGGTAAACCACCGACCCGAAGGCAGCAACGTCGTCCATGTCCAGGAGCCCGCTCTCCGTCTCGTCGCGACGCGTACGAGGCGTAGCGGTCATGAACAACCGCGTCCGGAGCACCCCCGAATCCTGAGGTCCATGTCGGGCGAGCGCCGCTGCGGCAGAAGTGGGTGAACCCGCGCAGTGATGTGCCTCGTCAATCACAGCGAGGTCGAAGACTACCCCCGCCTCCCGCGCCGCTCCCAGTGCCCGATCGACGCTGGCATATGTCGCGAACGCCGCGGCGACCTGCCTGCCCTCACACCAGAGCCGCAGTGTCCGACTCAGCGCAGCGACGTCGGTGGTCACTGGAGCGTTGAGCGCCGCAGCGACCTCACCGCGGTCGTCCGACACCGCATCCTCACCGCTGCCCAGGGTGTGGTCGCTGCAGGCGAAGAGAACGGTCAGGTCGTGGCCGGTCGACCGCCACCGTTCGGCCGTCTGCCGGATGAGTGCCAGGGTCGGTACGACGACCAAGATGAGCCGCGCCCGCAACTCGGTCGCAACCCCGATACCGACGAGAGTCTTGCCCGTTCCGCACGGCATGATGACCTGGACGCGATCAGCCTCGCGCAGGCCGTCGACGGCGGCTCGCACGGCGGCCGTCTGATGGGGTCGAAGGCCTATATCCTGACAAAACGCAGTGTTTGACACGATGGTGATTCCCCGATCACTTCTAACGTCGCCGCCAGGCGCGCGGATGCCGCCGAGACGGCGCGGATGCGACAGATACCTAATGAATTTCGCTACTTGACCGATCCGGCGGTCAGACCACCGACGACCTTGCCCTCGATGAGACCGAAGAGAATGATCACCGGGACGGTTGCCACCGCAGAGGCAGCGAAGAGGTGACCCCAGTCGATCTGGTACCCACCGATGAAATTGTCGAGGGCGACACCCAGTGGCTGCTGCGACTGCCCAGAGGTAAGAATCAATGCGACGACAAACTCGTTCCACGCCGCGATGAACGTGAAGATCAACGCGGTGACCACACCGGGTAGAGCCAGCGGAAAGGTGATATGCGTCAGTGCCCGGAATCGCCCGGCGCCGTCGACCATCGCCGCCTCCTCCAGTTCCTCGGGGATCGAGGCGATGTAAGCGTTCAGAATCCAGATCGCGAACGCCATGTTGAAGCCGGCATTCACCAGAATGAGGGCCAGCACTGGATTGACATGGATCAGCGCGAACTCACGGTAGATCCCGACCAGCATGGCCGTTGGCTGGAACATCTGGGTCACCAACACCAGCAACAGAAAGGCGTTTCGTCCACGGAACCGATGTCTCGCGGTGTAATAGGCGGCCGGCAGCGAGACGGCCATAACCAGCAGCGTCGCTCCGCCGGCGATCTTGAGGCTGGTCTGGATGTTTCCGCCGAGCCCGATAGACCAGAGCGTCGTGAAGTTCGAGAACGTCCAGTGCGAGGGGAAGTAGCTCGGGTCGCGCAGCTCATCGGTCGGGCGCGCAGCGGTGACCACCATCTCGGCATAGGGCACCAGAAACACGATCGCGATGAAGTAGGCGGCCGCCGTGCAGACCGCCACCTTGAACGAGGGGAAGCGACGTACCCGTCGGCCGCGGTCCGGGCCCGCCCCATCCTGCGATGCGACGGGTACGTGTAGATCAGAAACGCTGCTCATAGTGCGTCCTTCCCGCGCCGCGTGACCCGCATGAAGGCGAGCACGACGACAATGACCAGACCGAAGTTGACGACCGACATGGCCGCTGACTCGGGAATGCTGCTCGCCTTCACCTGGTACATGAAGATTGTGGTTGTCGCTGTCTTGTTACCGGGCCCGCCCCGGGTCATCGCCCAGATGATCGGGAAGCTGTTGAAGACATTCATGATGTTGATGAGCACGGCGACGCTGAGGGCCGAGCGGAGCAGCGGAACGGTGATGAAGATGTAACTCCGCAAGCCTGATGCGCCGTCGAGCTTGGCCGCCTCGTAGACGTCCTCGGGAATCGTCTGCAGGCCGGCGAGAATCGCGTACGTGGTAAACGGCACTGAGACGAAGACTGCGACACCGATCATCCAGATGAACGCAGCGCCCGGACGCCCAAGCCAGTCGGCCTGGCTGCCGCCGAGCGAATGAACCAGGCCGACATCATGCAGGAAGAGATTGATCAATCCCGAGTCCCGGTTCAGCATCCAGCGGAAGACGATGCCCGTCATGAATACCGAAGCCGCCCAGGGCGCGATCAAGGCCATTCGTGCTACGCGGCGTCCGGGAAAGTGCTGGTTGAAGAGTTGAGCCAACGCCATCGAGATCAACATGGTCGCGAGGACAACGGCCACCACCCACACCAGCGTGCGTTCCAGGATCGCCGCTAGGTCGGGCTCTTTGAAAAGCTTGGAGAAGTTCGCGCCGCCGGCCCAGCCGTGATCGAAGCCGATCGCATCGATCCTGCGGAAGGCTGTCCGCACCATCAGCACAACTGGCAGCAACACCACAAGCAGTATCAGGGCGAGCGCAGGGCCAATCCAGATCAGCGGCTGCAGCCGGTGTAGGGAAGTGGGAAGAGAGCGTCTCCCCCGCGGTTGCCCGTCCCCGGGGGCCGGCTCCGGTTGGGAGCCGGCCCGCCGAGTCGTGCGAACCGTCACGTCGGTCGCCATGTACTTGTCAGCTACCAGACGTCGCGGTGTGCTGCAGGTCGCCCAGCACCTTAGCCGGATCGCCGGTGACTGCGGTGCCGATGTTCTGCTTCACCGCCGGCAGCACGGTCGCTGTCCAGTTTGCACTCGAGGGGAACTGCACTGTGTTCGGCAGCGTCTTCACGAAGGTGCCCAGAACAGGATCGCTATCAAGGGTGTCGGCCGCCGACTGCGAACCCGGTAGCAGCGCGTACTCCTTGGCGAACGCCAGCTGGTTGGCGTCGTTGAGCGCGAAGTCGAGGAAGCTCTTGATGGCCGCCTTCTTCGTGGCATCGCTAGTCTTGAAGGCCTGGATCGCATCAGCCACACCGAGCGTCTTGAACACCTGACCGGTACGGCCGGGGATCGCGGCGGTCGCGTAGTCATCTGTGCTTAGTTTCTTCGCGGCCGCGATCGTCTGTGTGAGGAACGGACCGTTGAACTCCATACCGACCTTGCCGGCTGCGAAGTCGGCGGCCGAGTCCGCAGTTCGGTTGTAGGTGGCGGGGTTCGGCACGGTGAGGCCGTCCTTGGTCAACTCCTTCAAGAACTGGAACGTCGCGATGTTTTCACTACTGTTGATGACGTAATGGCCCGAAGCGTCCTGCCAGCCGCCACCGTTGCCCAGCATCCACAGGTAGGACTCGGCCTGCGCCTCCTCGGGTCCGAGCGGCAGGGCGAATCCGGTATATCCCTTCGCCTTGAGCGCCTTGGCGTCCGACTCGACCTCGGCCCAAGTTGTGGGTGCAGTCGCGAGCCCGGCATCGGCGAACGCCTTCTTGTTGTAGAAGAGTGCGCGAGCTGATGTTGTGAACGGCAGCGCGTACTGGGCGCCGTTGACGCTGAAGCCGGACTTGAATGTCGCGATGCCCATGTTCGGGTTGGAGACGATTTCGCTCACCGGCATGGTCAGGCCGTCCGTGGCGTACTGCGGGAAGAACTCCCCCTGCAGGATGTCCGGGTAGTTGTGGTTCTGCAGCTGCGTCTTGACCTTGGTGTCGTAGTCAGTCCAGTTGATCGTGTCAACGTCAACCGTGATCTTCGGGTTCTGCTTGTGGAACGCAGTGGCGATGTTCTGCCAGTACGTCTGCGTGGTATTCGACTGGCCGCTGCCGTAGTCAGCGCCGGTCAAGTGCAGCGTCACCGTGCCATCGTTGCTCTTGGAGCCCGACGAACTACACCCGCCGAGCACTAGTGCGGACGCCACTGTCACAGCGATCGCAAGTTTGCGGTGTTTCACTCTTGCCTCCATTGTCAATGCGCCTGCGAATGCGGCGCTCAGTCTGCGTTGCGGCATCCCCATCGATCTGCCCCGCGTGTAGCGAACCATAATTGGTCTGCACCAATTGGTCAAGACCTCAACTGTCCTTTTCGCAACCACCTGCGACCTGCCCGATGCATCCACGGCATTAGGCGGGCGGATTGTTCAGATGTCGAGAGGCCGCGGTGCCCGATGCGGGCCAGATAGGCGGTTCGCCAGGACGCGTCCTTGACCTGCAGCAATTGGTCTACCAGTAGACCAATTGCACGAGGTCTATTGGTGCCGAGATGTCCAGCATTTTGCCTGCCGCCTACAACAGTTGAAACTTCATCCACTTCTTCCATTGCCTGCTCGACCCGACCTGAACGAATCATTCGCTTCCTGGGTGAACCAGATCGATCCTCACGGACGTGCTGTAACTACAAGGGAGTGCGCCCGGAGGACCTCCGTCATCCGGGCGCTTCAAGCGCTGCCCAAATTTCGATCGGATTCCAATGTCAAGTTCTCGTAAATTAACGCGAATAAGTTGTCCAGACCAATTTGGGGTGGTAGAACCTAACGCATGATTTCCAATACCCGCCGCAGTGGCACGGCTTGTCTGGCCACAATCACCCTGATCTTTGGTGGGATCGCTGTTTCAGCGCCGCCCGCATTCAGTTCACCTTCCACTCATCGCCAACACTCACAGGGAGCGAATAGCGTCCTAAACCTAGGCGCGGCAGACCTGCCGGAGTCGCGCACCACGACCTCGCTCCAGCCCGGCGTAACCCTGACGACCATCCATCGCGGCGTCGTCGATACGACTGACACCTGGACCGTCGAGGTGTACAGCGCCGACACCTCGAACCCGGATCCCGACGCGCCCAAGCTGGCCATCACCGCCGAAGCGGAGGCTGACCAGACCGCGGTAGCACTCACCGCAGTCGGCCTCACTCCACGGGTCGAGGCAGTGAGGACTCCTCGGACGGTCGACACAGGCGGCCTGCTCGGCTACCGCACCCGCGTCGGCTCATTCACCACCTCGGCCGACGCCGCCGCAACTCTCGCCACGGTGAAGGCAGCCGGGTTCAACGGTTCCGCGGTGTACACGGGCTGGGACGATGACGCCGGCGCTGCGCCGTCAGACGGGCCGTGGAACCTCGACGTCATCACGATTGACCCGAAGCGCTTCACCGGGCAGCTCGTTGGCGACTACGGGAAGGACCTCTTCAATCGCGATACCACCTCGTCCCTCGCAACCGCGGCCGGAGCAACTGCCGCCATCAACGCGGGATTCTTCATCCTCGATCCAACCGCCGGCGCGCCCGGAGACCCTGCCGGCGTTGCCGTCTACAAGGGTGTCATCGAGCGAGAGGCGACCAATGGCCGCCCAGCCTTCATCGTCGACGGCGACACAGGTCGTAGCGCGATCGCGCGCCTCTGGTGGCGCGGCTCCGTGGATGGACAGCGACATGCTTCCGTGACGCTCTCCGGGCTGAACCGGGTGCCGGGGCTCATCCGCAACTGCGGCGAACCCGGCGATCTCCCGTTGGCCATCCCGCAACAGGACGTCACCTGCACCAAAACCTCGGAGACCGTCGCCTTCGACAACTCCTACGGCGCGACAACTCCCAGCGGCGCAGGTACCGAGGTGGTCCTCGACGCCGCAGGTCGGATCCTGTCAGTGAACAGCACACGCGGGATCTCCCTTCCCGCTGGAGACCGGTCCGTCCAGGCCATCGGCGCCGACGCGGCCCCGCTCGCTCGTCTGGCCACACAGAGCCGCCGTCTCCAGATCAGCAGCGCGCTTTTCACACAGAGTGGCCATCGTCTCCAGTTGCGATCGGACGAGACCATCGTCAACGGAGCACCGGAACTCGTGCAGGACGGGCGGATCCACGCCACACCGGGTCAGGACGGTGCGGTGCATCCTGGCCAGCCCAACTACTACTATGGCTGGGCGCACAAGCGGAATCCACGCACATTCGTCGGCATCGACGCGCAGGGACGAACCGTGCTCGTAACGGCCGATGGACGGAGCACGAACAGCCTTGGCCTGTCGATCTCCGAAGAGGCCGCCGTGGCCAAGTCGCTGGGGCTGCGCGACGCAATGAACCTCGACGGGGGCGGCTCAACAACCGCGGCCATCGACGGAAGCGTCATCAATGCACCCTCAGATGCGACCGGTGAGCGACCGGTCGGCGATGTGCTGGAGGTGCTGCCGCCGGCATAAGCCGAGGTCATCGGCCCGGGCGGGGACTGCGTCGGGGCCCTTCAACACGGGGGTGTTGAAGGGCTCCGCGCGGTCCCCGCCTCTCGGCACGTCGATAGCAGTCCACTGGGATCGACCCGCAACGTCATAACTGCCGCTGGCGAAGGGCTCGGACAGGCCAAAGACCCTATCCGCGCTACTTGAGGTAGTAGACGTGGTCGGGTCCCTCGTGCATCCGGGCAGCCGAACGCCAAGAGGCAGAAGACCGGCGAACCTTGCGTGGGAAGCGCATCGACCGATGCAAAATTCCGCCAGGACCGCCCTCATTCGTGGGGCCGACGTTAGCCGCCAGCTCTGCGTCGAAGTAGTGCAGACCGCGACAGTGCACCCGGTCGCGCTGTACTACCTGCGGCTAAGTGAGCGCTGCTTATGTCGGTGACGTGTGTGTCGTTTTCAGGATGAGTTCCAGGTAGCGGCACCCCTGGCGCCAACGCGTTGAGGAGATTGCCGATGAACGACCTTCGGAGCAAGACACGGTGGGATCGCTCTCGGCGTCGGGCAGGTCAATCGGCGCTGGGCTGACGTGGATGCGCGGCAAAAGCGCCTCGACAAGATCGGCATCGAAGGGACCGACGCCCGAGATCATCGCTGACAAAGGCGCTGTTCGCTGGTCTTACCCGACGCGATGACCCACACACCATCTGGGCCGACAGACGGCCAGCCAAGCCTTGCACCGTGCACGGGATCTGACGTCAGGCTAGCCGGCCGCAGCGCCGGTGCGGCAGCCGGCGAGAGTAATCCTGGGACGCATTTTCCGTTCCGACGTTCATTCACCACTACGCTCTCCCGATTGGCTGCGGGTTGGCCGCCGCACTGTGCATCTCACACACGCTCAAGGATCGAGCATCGTTCACGAGGTTGGTCCCGCCGGCCAGTCGCGGGTGCGGGCCGTCCGTCTCTCGCGGACCAGCCGGTGTGCCTGTCTCCTCAGTTGATTGGACGCCGAATACCGACGGACCCCGATGGAACTGGGCGGAAGCACCATTTGCGATTTACCCGACTCTGCCCATCGCAGCCCCAGTCGTCGACCACGACCTCCGAAGGGGAACGCGCTAACCCGTGGAACCAACCAGCTGACTCTTGACGATCCGACCGTCTGTCGCGTACGTGAACGGGTCGGGAAGCTTCGTCACGTAGGCCACCAGTGCAGTAAGCACCGGTTGCGCCTGCTGATCTACGTTCGCCGCTCCGGTGAAGACTGTGAAGCCGTCACCGCCGTTGGCGACAAACGAGTTCGCGGTGGCGGTGAACGTCTCACTCTGATCGTTCGGTATCGGATGGGAATCGTCACCCGGCGAGCCCGCCAGGGAAGTTGAGCCTCCGACCGCCACAATTCCAGCGGCGATGGTGACCGTTGTACCTACCAGTGCGATCGATCTGCGCAGAATGTAGTGCCTCATTTCGACTCCGAAGAATGTAATTGGTCTAGTCCATATTGGACTAGACAACATTGGAGTTTGCCCGACAATGGGCCGACAGTCAACAGGCCGAAGAACATCACTTGCACGTGGCGTTCGTCAAACGCCCATATTAATAGCTGGGTTCGGAGTTTGAGCGGGTTCCCTCCTGGCCGCACCGTAGCTCGACCCAGGTTCCGGGGCCTCCGTGAACGCCAGCCGCACGCAAGCCGTGAATTGGGGTGTGAGCGAATCGAGCAGCCTATCCGTACAGTGGCCGGCATGGATTACGTCCTACGCGCAAGAATGGCAGCGCACGGCGACGGAAGAAGATGTGGTCGCGGCGGCGCTCACTGACGCCGGCCATATGATGCGTCCGCCCGGCGATCGCGCCGTCGAGCAGGCCGAGGACCGCCTGGGCGTTCGGCTTCCGCCGTCGCTACGAGCCCTCTACCGGGTGTCGAACGGACTGATTGAGGTCGGGCCGAGGGCTGGTCTCCTTCTTCCGGTCGGCCATCTCAATTGGGTGCCTGACGTCCAGCCCATCGAGTGTCGAGCGGCATCGGACGACCTGGCGTACGACCCGAATGATCGTGCCATGATTGGGCGGGCGCTGCAGATAGGACTCTTCCAGCGCGGAGTCGGATCCTGGCTCCTCGACCCACTAGGCAGCGACGGCGGCGAATGGCCGGCATATATCTGGTCCCATTTCGAGCGCAGCGTCGAGCGCTTCAACGGCTTCGCGGAACTTATGGCGCATCTGCGCGACTTGCTAGATGTGTTTCGCACGAGGCGGATAACATCGGTCGACGAAGTTCGTGATGACCGGGTCACTACTCGCGACACCGATAACCTCCCGACCGACATCACCCAGTGGCGAAACCTGCTGGCCGGTCTCGGCGCGGCGCAACCACAACTGGCGGGCACCGAGACGCGGCTGCAGGAGCGTGAGCGCCAGCTGCAGTGCCGGCTCCCGCCCTCCTACCGGAACTACTTGTTGGCTACCAACGCTTCGACCTCGTCGGCCTTCCCTCAGATCTATGAATTGGGCGCGGCGGGCTGGTGCGCCGACACAGAACCGCAGCTCGCCTCGGCCTGGAATTGCTTCGACTACGTCGCGCCGCTGCTGGGTCGCGCGTTGCTCATCGGTGACGACGGTACCGGCGGGTACGTCCTCCTCGATCCCGGCGAGGTCGATGGCGATGGCGAGTGGGCCGGGTACTATTTCGCTGCCGGCGATGCCGGCGACCTCGACAAGTACCGCAGCTTTGGCGCGTACCTGCACGAAGCGAGTCGAGACTCCGGCCACTAGTCGACGTCGCAACCCACTACCAACCGCGGGCGTCGGCTCGCTCTCCACAGAGCCACCAAAGATCGAACCAGCTCGATTGAACCCTCACGCGGACGCCATCCGTATCTCTGTATATATGGACCCACTCGAGAGACCAACACGAATGAGGTTGAGTCATGATGCTCGTTGATGCCGCCGGAGGTCTGGACGTGAAGTCCCCCCAACCGTGGTCCGCGATCGCCGGTTTGGCGGGTCGGATACCGGATGACCAACTGCTGCGTACACGTATGGCCATTGGCGACGGCTGCCCCCGAGCCGCGCTAGCGGAGATCGCGGAGGCGGTCGAAGCCGAACGGTTGGCAATCACCAATGCGGAGCGCTCGAACTTCAGTCGCTTGGCTCGTATGTACGGAGTCGATCCGACACCATTCGACGCGGCCCATCCTGCTGCATGCGATTCGACAGATTACTGCTTCGTCGCGCCCAACCTTCACGACTCGTGGAGAGACGCCGGTGACGATCTCGCGGTTCTGGCCGCAGCAGGCGCGACGGTCACGCGCGGAACGGCACCGGCCGAGACCCAGTCGCTGATGCTTCCTGACGGGCTATTGCGAGTCCGTGCGCTGTGGAGGGTAACCCGCTTGTCTCCTCATCCAGCGGCGGGCGTCTCAGACGTGCGGCTCATCCAACTTCGCCGCGACGCCGATCCGATCGCGGCGACCATGGCCGCCACCAACGCCTTGCGCAGACACGGCGATCACCTTCCGGCAGTGGAGGTATTCGGCGAAGGCGAGATGCTCACGCGGTATCAGCTCTCAGCGATGGAGTGCGCAGTCGCGATCTGGACGGCTGGATAGACGGCCACCTGGCGGCTGCAGATCGAATCGGATCTAACCAGCGGACAACTAATGAGCAACCGGACAGGTGTACTGCACCGGAAGCGCCTTGATGCCATTCATCCACGAGGAGTGCAGTCGCTTCGGTTCGCCTAGCATCGAGATGTCGGGCAGGCAATCAGCGATGGCATCGAAGATCAGCGAGATCTCCAGACGGGCCAGGCTGGCACCGATGCAGTAGTGCGGCCCCGAACCGCCGAAGCCTACGTGCGGATTCGGATCGCGAAGAATGTCGAACTCACGCGGCTTGGTGAAGACCTCCTCGTCGAAGTTCGCCGAGGCATAGTAGAGCCCCAGTCGGTCGCCGGCCTTGATCGCTTGGCCACCGACCATCGTGTCCTCCAGGGCCGTGCGCTGAAAGGCGACGATCGGCGTTGACCATCGAACGATCTCGTCAGCGGCCGTCGCAGGCCGGTCCCGCTTGAAGCGCTCCCACTGATCGTGGTGCTCCATAAAGGCAACCATTCCGTGACTGATCGCATGACGGGTCGTCTCACTGCCGGCCACCGATAGCAGGACCGTAAAGAAGCCAAACTCGTCAGGCGACAGTTCGTTCCCGTCGATGTCTGCGGTGACGAGCTTGGTAACGATGTCATTGGCGGGACAGGCCCTACGCTCGAGGGCCATGTCCATGAAGTAGTTCTGCATCTCGATTCCAGCGACCAATCCGGACTCCGGAGTGGAGTCCGGGTCGTCGTAGGAGACCATCTGGCTTGACCACTCAGACAATTGCTCGGTCTCCTCCGGTGGCACGCCGAGCAATTCGGCGATCGCCTGCAACGGAAGTCTGGACGCGACGTCGCGGACGAACTCTCCCTGCCCGCTCACCAACGCTTCCTCGACGATCGCGCGGGCCCTTTGCTGAAGTGCCTGCCGCAGACCGTTGACCGCACGGGGCGTGAATCCCCGTGAAATGATTCCTCGCATTCGAGTGTGTTTCGGTGCGTCCATGTTGAGCAGGCTTACCCGCTGCATATCGATATTCTGGCGAGGTATTCCCCGCCGAAACCTTATGATGGATGTGTTCACGTAGGTCGAGAATATCGAGTCCTGCCGCGAGACGTCCTTGACGTCGGCATGCCGGGTCAGCACCCAGTGACCATCGTCGTCGAACCCGTCGCGACCTCGGGGCTGAGACTGCCACCATACCGGTGCGGTGCGTCGCAGTTCGGCCCACTCCTCATGCGGCAAACTCTGCGCGTACATGTTTGGATCGTTGACGTCGAACCCGTCCGGTAGCTGCGGAAGTGCCACCCGAGCCTCCTGTGAAGCCAAGAAGATCTGAAACACGGCTACTTCGCATTGAAGCACAGTCCTAGTGGCACGTGAACCCCTTTCGAATGGCGGGCAGGAATTGATGTTGAAGACGTCTCGCATCCATTTAGCTACTCTGCGTGCACTACAAATCGTCGCGATAGGGTGATTTGCGTCGATGTGGACTTCGCGCCATTCAGTGATCGAAATTCGGTGGCTCAGAAGCGCACCCCATGGACTGGCGTCTCCATGTCACTTACGATTGATCAGCGTTCCGTTCCCATGAATATGGGGCGGCGCATCACCGCAGATGAGCGGCGGCCACCTTCGCAATTTCTTGTTTTGAGGGTCCTAGTGTCGGACATCGATCGCGCGACGCGCTCACCAACCAGCCAGGTTGGCAAGTCGCTGAACCGCACGCTCCTCAAAGCCATGTCGGAGGATCCACTATTCGGACCGGCCGCGGCCTGGCGGAGCCTGCGCGAGCAGAGCCCAGTGCTGTGGAGTCGGGTGATGCGCTCGCACGTGGTCGTCGGCTACGAAGCGGCGAAATCCGTGCTTCAGTCCCACGAATTCGACGTTGCCCATGCCGCCTGGCAGGACCTTGTCACGCCAGGCTGGCGGATCAACGGTGGCATGGTGACCTGGGCGAAGAGTTTCATCCAGGCCCCGCACGAGACACATGCTGCACCTCGAAAGGGTGCTCAGTCAGTGCTCTCGCCACGACGGGACGAGTTCATGCGGGCCTGCTCGCAGCGGCACGCGCGGCTGCGAGCATCGCAGCTTCCGACGGCAAAATCCGGTTTCGACCTGGTGACGAACTTCGCCCAACCCATGGCGCTCGGCGTGCTAGCGGATGTTCTGGAGTTGTCGATCTCCGATACCGGACGGCTACTGACCTGGGCTACCGACTTCATGCGCTCGCGTGAAATTGGTCGAAGTGCCAGCCTCCAACGCCGATCGGGCGAGGCGGCTGAGCACATTGAAGCGCTCAGCCGCGAGGTGTACGAACATCCCCTGACCCGCTCCGGCGTCACCGGTCGGATGCTCGATGAGATCCACGACGGTCGCACCTGGACGATCGAGGAGCGGGTGAGCCTGCTGCTGACGCTGATCATCGCCGGCTTTCGCACCGTACAGGAGTCGATCTGCGCGGCCTTCGTACTCGTCGAGACCCACCCGACTCAGCGAGCGCAGGTGGTCGATGACCCGTCCTCCTTCACCGAGTCCGCTGCGATTGAGACCCTCCGAATCGCGCCGCCAGTTCAGCTGGTGGCCAGAATGGCCCGTACCGATATGGAGGTGAGCCGGGTCGCGATCCAATCCGGTGCCTCCGTCCTGGTCTCGATCGTCGCCGCCAACCGTGACCCGGAGGTCTGGGGTCAGACCGCGGAGGAGATGGTTCTGACACGTCGGCCCGAAGCGAACCTCACTTTCGCCTCCGGCGCGCACCTCTGCCTGGGTGCAGGCCTCGCCAAGCACGAGATCACCGCGGCGGTTCAGGCCGTGTACCAGCGCTGGCCCGACTTTGGCCTGGCGGTGAAACCATGGCGCGACTACGGCGCGAACTTCTCCGAGTTCACCGAACTGCTGTGCACGGTTACGCGACGAGCAAGGGCGTCATGAGTCGCTCCAGTACCTACAGCTCGTCCGACCCACCCCGATCACCGCTGCCTCCGCGTAGGTCATCATCCCACCGGGTGAGGCAGCGATAGAGCACATCCAGCAACCGGCGGCCGCCACCGAAGTCGATGGGGGTGCTCGATTCGCCGGGGAGAACGGGTAAGGCACTCTCGACTTCAGCGGCCAGTTCCATCTGGCGCACCGAATCCACTGAGAGGACAGCGAGATTCCACTCATCAGCCAGGTCGCGCTCCATGGCCTCCAGAACCACGTCAACCCGGCGCCTGAGTTCGGCCATTGTTTCAGCGACGCTCATGATCTGCTGCGAATTGTCCGATGAGGGCGGTGATTCCTGTGGCATTGATGGTGCTCCTCGATCCTGCCCGCACTAGATGGACGATACGGCGATTGTATCGCCAGCGATGATCGAGTTGATTCTGCCTCGATTCGTGCTCTGGGCCGAGGAGTTCGGAGATCCGCCGGATGCAGTCCTCCTTCCGGGTGAGGATTGGCCGGTACAGGCGACAACGTCAGAGCGTCGCCGCGCCTACACAACGGCTCGACATTGCGCTCGCAGGGCCCTGGGCAGGCTCGGGCTTCCGCCGCAGGCGATTCCCAAGAACCTTGACGGAACTCCGCGCTGGCCCAGCGCCGTCGTCGGGAGCTTGACGCACTGCGTCGGCTACCGAGCGGCAGCAGTCAGTACCACGTCGTTGGTGGCTGCGCTCGGTATCGACGCTGAACCGAACATTGCGCTGCGTGCGGGCACCCTCACCGCGGTTGCCGACAGACCCGAACTCGCGAACCTGGACTCGCTCAGCTCGGACGGCATTCACCCGGATCGGCTGCTGATCTGCGCGAAGGAATCGGCCTACAAAGCCTGGTTCTCGATGACCCGAAGCTACCGGCCGTTCCCCGACGTAGTCATTGAGTTCGCCCCGGGACAGCGCACATTCACAGCCCAGGTGCGCCACTGTCGGCAGTCGGAGGGCGGCGCTTGCCCAACCGAAATGACCGGTAGCTGGACTGCGAGCGAGGGCCTCCTGCTCACCGCCGTGGTCGCACCACGCGCGAAAGCGCTACCGCCCCCACGCGAGCGGAATGGGGTCGTAGCCATCGACGATGTGTCCGGTCCGTTTGACGAGTTCGCTTCGCTGCACCGACAGGCGTAGTCCTGGCAATCGGCGCACGAGCCGAGGAAGCAGAAGCTCCAGCTGAAGCCTCCCGAGCTGTTCACCGACGCAGAAGTGCGGACCCCAGCCGAAGGAGAGATGCCGCGAGGGGGGACGGGCCAGGCTGAAGGTGTCGGGGTTTTCGTATCGAACTGGATCGCGGTTTGCCGGACCTATCATCGGCACCACCGGAGTTCCGGCCGCAATGGTCACTCCAGCCAGTTCGACATCCTCCATCGGCGCCCGGGCAAAGCTCATGAGGCCGGTCGGGTGAAGTCTGAGTAGCTCATCTACGACGGCCGCGACGCGCTCCGGTTCGGCGCGCACCGTCGTGCGCGCTTCGGCGCTCTCGAGAAGCCCGATCAGGCTGGCACCGATCGCTACGAACGGATTCTCGATACCCCCGACGACATAGGGCAAAACGTTGTGCGCGATCAATCGCCGCGTGGCACGATCGTCGCCCAGTTGCTGAAGCATTCGGGGTATCAGCCCGTCGCCGTTCTGTCCGGCCGCCCCGCCGGCAGCGGCTCGCAGGCAGACCATCGTCAGAGTGCGCACGGCGTGCTCCAGCTCCTCGGCTTCTGCGCCCTCAATCGCGACCGTCGCGTCCACAGCGCGACGTAGACGCCTGGGGTCGCCCAGATCGGTCCCTAGGATGATTCCCAGGCACTGCACGGCAAACGGCTCGGCGATCGCGGCATTCAACTCGAAATGTCCATCTCCGGAGCAGACCGTCGCGATCAATCGATCCGCGAGATCTTCGAACTCCTGTCGTTTGGCGACGAGCACCTCTGCGGTGGCGCCGGCGGAGAGACCGCGTCGTATGGCCAGATGTTCAGGCCCATCCATTCCTGACGCCCCCCACTGACCCATCCCTGCGTTGAGCGTCGTTCCCCCACCGGTGAAGGTCGCGCTTCGGCTGAAACGAGGATCAGCGAAGACAGCACGAACTGCCGAGTCGGAGAGCGCGACGGCGAGTTCCCCGAACGGCTCAACTGTCACCAGAACAACCTCCGCGCCGGGGGCGTGATCGGCGGCTGCGGCAGCAAACAGGCGATGGCTGATCCATCCGCCGGCGCCCGAGCAGGAGGGCGAGTTCCCATCATCAGACACGACCGATTCCCACACCCTTCACTCGTCGATCGGAGTGATGACTCGACGTGCCTGCCGAACTTGCGCGATGGTGGCACCACGACCGTCGCGAACGAGCCCCTCGTCCATCGCCAATCCCCCGTCATACCAGTCGGTTCGCTGGGTCACCCTCATCCATGCCCGCGGATCGGGAATGACGCCGGACAGATGGGCAGTGAATTCCACCGTGGGCTGAAAGAGCGGGGTGGTTCGGGTCGCCAACAGCGACGGTGGCAGGGCGTCCATCACGATACCGAGTTGGACGAGCGGATCGAGCTCGTCCACGAGGCGCACCCACGCATCCAGCTCCGGAACACTCCCGCCCCCGAGCGGCCGATTCGGCCCGATGGCCCGAACCTCCATATGCTGCCCGACGGGTACCAAATCCAGCGGCGGCAGGAACGGCTCACCTTCGCCCTCCGCTACCGAGCTTGGCGGCGACTCGGGCCATCGGTCTATCGCCGGTGCGCCTCGAATTGTCAGCACCCGCGCGACCACCGAGAGT
The DNA here is from genome assembly GCF_900230215.1 of Jatrophihabitans sp. GAS493. NCBI lineage: Bacteria > Bacillati > Actinomycetota > Actinomycetes > Jatrophihabitantales > Jatrophihabitantaceae > Jatrophihabitans > Jatrophihabitans sp. GAS493. The sequence goes on from NZ_LT907982.1 coordinate 4,703,643, forward strand.
CGGCTTCGTTGATGGATCTCCACCCGCACCGACCCCATCGCCCCGCTACGATCCAGCTCGGCCGTCACGTCCATCGGAGTAGCGGGGCGCACCGCCTGCAAGAGGTGCGCAGAAATAACGCGAGGAATCGAATCCGCGGCGCGAGCCGCGGCGCTCATCATCGTGCCGAGCAGCACGCCACCGTGAACGGCCGCGAGCGAACGCCAGGTTGCATCGAACTGAACGGTCTCGCTCATCGATTCGAGAGTTTCGGACAACCGACTCACCCACCTAAGAAGTCAGTGACAAGCGAGCGAATGCGGCGGCAGTATCCGGACAGGCTGCGCTGCTCGCCCAACTCACACAATTCACCGAAGCGAAACGTCGAGGCAAGTTCCTCGGCGTACCGGAAATCGTGTACCCGGTCATCGTGTTGCCCGAGCACGAGGACTCGGGCCGACGATCCGCTCAATGCGACCCGATCGATACCTTCGTTCGACCGCTCGAGGTCGGCCAGCGCTCCGACGACCGGTGCCTGCCGGATCAGTTCCGCCGCCATTGCGTGGGCGAGTACGCCCCGCGGGTCAGTGGTGTTCATCCAGGTCGGCTGACCCTCGATGATTCCCTGCGTCACCGCCTCCACGTCTGCGGCCAGGATGATCGAGCGCATCCGAGTGAGCGGACCATCATCGCTCTCCGGCTGCGCGAAGACGGGCGATGGAAGGATGAATACGGCCCGATCGAAACGCCCCTCGTCCTCGGACATAACGGTGGCCAGCACCTTGGCCGCGAACGAGACCACCACGGCCCGGGTCGCCTCGAAACGGTCCGCGACTGTTCTGAACTCGTCGGCCAATCCGGCGATGGACCACGGGAGCTCTGGTCGCACCATCGTCTGCCCGTGACCACGGAAGTGAAGGTAAACCGTCGTTCCGGGGGCGCCCGCCACGAACCGCCGGGTGTCGGGGATCGTCTTTGTGAAGCCGTGCCCGACGATCGTCGTCCCGCTGCCGTCGGCGTGTTCGACCAAGTACTCGATCTGGCCTTCGCCGGTCGTGAGAAGCCCTGCTTCGCTCACCGTCGGTCCGGTCATACTGCACTCACGCCGTTTCGAGAATCGCGGCAACGGAGTTGACCATCGAGTGAGAGGACGATCTTGCCGACATGCCGGGCGCGAGCCATGTGCTCGAACGCGCAGACGGCACAGTCGACGTCCCAGACCGACACCGGTGGCAGCTTGACGGCTCCAGCCTCAATGAGACGGACGGCTTCACGAAGTATCGTCTGTCGGCGCCGCGGCGCGACGTCGTCAAGATGCACGCGCCGGTACCCGACATCAGGAAACCGCGCCGAAGCCTTCGCGTCCATATCCAGCCCGAGCTCCAGAAACGTTCCGCGCGGCTTCACCAGCCGTAGCGACGCCTCGACGAACGGCCCCGCCAGGCTGTTGAGGACGACGTCGACGCCGCCACCGGACTTCGCACGGATGTCCGACTCGAAATCGAGAGTCCGGGAGGAACTCAGGCGGTCACTGCCGAGCCCGTATTCGCGCAGTGCTCCCCACTTCGACGGGCTGGCCGTACCGAACACCTGCGCCCTCAACCAGATGGCGACTTGCAGCGCCGCCAGGCCCACGCCTCCAGCGACCGCGTGAATGAGCACTCGGTCGCCCGCCCCCACCCTCGCGATGTCCCGAAGCGCATAGATCGCGGTGAGGTAGGCGATCGGGACAGCCGCCGCCTGTTCGTAGGTCCAGTCGGCCGGAATCGCCGCCGTCGCGCGACGGTCCGTCACGACATACGGCGCGATCCCGTCGGTGGCTACCGCACAGACGCGATCTCCGACGGCCGGGGTCTGAACCGCCGCCGCAACCTCACTCACCACCCCCGCGACCTCATGACCCAATGCCAAGCTCGCACCGCGATAGTGGCCGACCGCGGTGAGCACGTCGCGGAAGTTCAGTCCAGTGGCGTGGACAGCGATGCGAACCTGCTCACCGGTGAGTGCGACCGAGTCAGCGTCGCTGGGGCGCACCGCGAGTCGGGTGAGACGGCCCGACGTGGCGATTCCGACCTTCCAGTTAGTTACCTCCCGGGAAGTCGTCAATGCGTGCCCGCATTCGGGCGGCGCGTTACTCGTCACGGATCGACTTCCGCCACCCGCGCCGGTGCCAGTCGTAGCCGTTTGCCGGTGGCCGACCGCGGAATGGAATCGACTCTTCTGATCTGACGGGGGGTGACCGAGAAGTCGGCCAGACATCGCTGGAGTGCGGCCATGTTCAGCGTCAGGCCCGCGGCCACGACGACGTCGAACCCCTCGCCACGCACGTGATCGAGAGTCGGCACGCACGCGACATCGCCGTCAGCGACAACCGACTGCAAGCGGTGCTCGAGTCGGTCGAGGTCGATCCGACGGCCATTGACCTTAAGCAGCCGTTCACGGCGGCCGGCGAAGCGGAATGTCCGTGCGCCGGTGCGGGTGATGTAGTCACCCGTCTGGTAAGTGAGCTGCCGTCGCGCTGCCTCGCTCGGCCCGTCTGAGCCGCGGTGTGCGAGCCGTGGAGAGCGAACCCCCAGCAGTCGTTCCTCCTTCGCTCTACCCGGGTCTGCCAAATCGACCGGATCTGCGAAGTCGACGTCGGAACAGAGGGTCCAGTCCGGCTCATCCAGGCCGTGCGTACGCGTGGCGACGGCCCCGGTTTCCGTCGAACCGAATATTTCGACTAAGCGCTGCTCATCGGTGAACCCACGCGCGAAGTAGTCGCCAATCGCAGGAAGAACGGCCGTGCTATGGATAACCGTCATTTGCTTCGGGGAGATCCAGCCAATTGCCGGGTTGAACAATGTCGCAAATGTCGGCGGTATTGCAGCGACGATATAGCGCCCATCCGCAGCTAGAACTGGAGGCCTGTCACCGGGGGCCACATAAGTGATAGGCACTCGCAATTTTGACGCCAGCAGCACCGTCGCCATCATGCCGTACAGATGCGAGGGTGGCGCGAACGATATAACCGAATCGGGATGGGAACCTTCGACCGTCGCGCCGATCGCCCTCGCTACCACCTCGGCCTCCGACCAGAGCTGCTGGGGCGTACGAGACCAGCCGATCGGCTCACCGGTAGTGCCAGACGTCGAAAACACGACATTTTCGGTGACCAGGGCGCGGAAAATCTCCGCCGGTTCACCCTCAGCACAGCGTCCCCAATCGAGCGTCCACGACGAAGTCGACAGCGGCGAATGCATGCAGGCGAGCTGACTGGACCCCCGACCTGGGCCCAACAAATCAGCCGGATCGACGCTTCGGGGTATCGACGCAGACATTCCTCCCCCATCAGCGGGCGTCTCTGCGCGACGGTACGTGAGTCGAACGGACCTGCGCATTAAATCGACGCATTTCGGGTCGTCAGGTAGCAATTCGGAAGCTCAATTCCCGAATTGCAAGTGTCACTCTTCGTATACCAATCTTGACACCATGGACCGCTTGCCGTCAATCGATCAACTAGACGATCTCGACAAGATCGACTACACACGGAACCACGGCGATTACCGAAGGTTACAAACCCGGCCGCGCGAAAACATGCGCTAAGCGAAAAGGTTTCCCACGGCGACGTCCAGCCGTATATTTGGCAGCGAAGTTCGCCTGGGCCAAGCGGCGTAAGGACCTGTATGACCGTAGTCGTCGATGGACACACCTTGAGTTTGGCTGACGTTCAACTCGTCGCCCGGCAACCGACGACAAGTCTGCAAGCGTCTGAGCAGTCAATGGCTGCGGCACAGCAGTCGCGCGAACTGAAGGAACGGCTTATGGCCGATCGCCTGCCTATCTACGGCATTACCACAGGCTTCGGCGACAGTGTCACTTCTCAGATCGCCCCGGAGAAGGCGGCCGATCTGCAACGGAATCTGATTCGGTACCACCTGAACGGCACGGGTTCGGCGGCACCGGAGGAGGTCGTCCGTGCGACGATGCTGATCCGCGCGAATTGCCTGGCCCGCGGTCACTCCGGCGTCCAGCCCTCGATCGTGGAGCGGCTCCTGGAACTTCTGCGACAGGGCGTCTTACCGGAGATTCCCGAGCGTGGCTCGGTCGGCGCCAGCGGCGATCTTGTGCCGCTCTGCTACCTCGCGTCGGTCGTGATCGGTGAAGGACCGGTGCGATATGGCGGTACCGTCCGGGACGCGGCCGACGTGTTGGACGAAATCGGGCTCAAGCCGATCGTTCTCGAGGCGAAGGACGGGCTCGGACTCATCAACGGGACATCGTTCAGCACCGCCTACGCAGTGCTGGCTGCTGGCGATGCTGCCCAGTTGGCGGCTATCACAGACATCTGCACGGCCCTTGCGTCCGAGGCCCTGCTTGGAAACCGCGGCCATTTCGACCCGTTCATCCATCAGCAGCGGCCACACCCCGGCCAACTGGTCAGCGCGGCGAACCTGCGCGGCTTGCTGGCCGACTCCGAACTTGCACTGCCTCACAGCCAGATCGTCGACATGAACGATCCGCTGATCGTCGGCGGGCATACTCACACAAATCGCAGCATTCAGGACCGCTACTCGATTCGTTGTGCCCCCCACGTAGCCGGCGTCCTTCGTGACACCCTTACCTGGGTCGAGACGTGGCTCGACACGGAGATCAACTCCTCCACCGACAATCCACTCTTCGATGTGGCCAGCGGCGCGGTACACAGTGGCGGGAATTTCTACGCCGGCCACGTCGCGCAAGCCATGGATTCCCTCAAGGTCGCGGTGTCAAGCGTGGCCGACCTGTTGGACCGGCAGCTTGAACTCATGGTCGACGAGAAGTTCAACAACGGTCTGACGCCGAACCTGATTCCGCGGCGCGAGGGCGATCACTGGGAGGCCGGCCTGAACCACGGTTTCAAAGGAATGCAGATCGCCGCCTCAGCTTTGGCTGCAGAGGCACTTAAGGGATCCGGCCCGGCCAGCACGTTCTCACGATCCACCGAAGCTCACAACCAGGACAAGGTCAGCATGTCGGCTATCGCCGCGCGTGATGCTCGTCTGATCGTCACCCTCACTCGCGAGGTCGCGGCTATCCACCTGCTCGCGGCCTGTCAGGCCCTCGACCTGCGTGGGGTCGAGCAGATGAGTTCGCGCACCCACCCGGTTTACCGGCAGATCCGGCGGTATGTACCGTTCGCCGACACCGATCGCCGTATGGATGGGGACATTCAGACCGTGGTGGCACTCATCAAGTCCGGCGCCCTCGTCGCGGCGGCCGGCCTCGACACAGCCGGCTCCTAGCGAACCCGGGCGGTTGCCCACGCCAGGTCCCGCCGGCGCCGGTTGGTGGCCGGAGTCAGTTGGTAGCCGGCGACGACGCGGGTATCGGGGTGGGGAAGCAACACGGCAGCGGGCCGTGCTGCACGCCGGAGCCCGCTGCGTCCGGGGGGAGTACGAGAATCCAGCCGGCGTCGATGTCGTTCACGTCGGTCAAGGCGCTGCCGTTGGGCTGCAGACGCCCCTTGTTTAGCGTAAATATCTCATTGAGACGATCACCGTCACCGAGGAATCGATCGGCGATCTCGAAGAGGAACTCCTGCTGCCCCTGGTATTCGTTTCGCACGACGTAGTAGGTGGACATCGGTCCGGGGCCCCGGGGTATTTCGGTCGATGCAGCCGATGTCGCATCGGAAGAAGCGGGCCGGGGTGGCGGCGACTGCACTCGAGCGCGGAGTGGTCTTCGCGCCGGCGACCGGCGGGTGGCCTGAACCGCGACCGAGGTTGACCAAAACGATGACTACCAAGACCGCGACCAGCACGCCCGCAACCGCCCAGAGAACTGCTCGGCTGCGCCAGCGTGAACCGGCGGACCTCGACGGCACTGTGGACTTCAACGACGGCACCGACGCCCTCGATGAAGACGCGAGAAGGGTGGCCTCAGCAGGGTCTGCGGCGAGTTCGGCGGCGCTGAGCGCAACCACGGTGTCTGGGTGCTCGATGACGTCGACCGGACAGGCGACAGAGCTCTGCACTGTGCTGAGAAGCAGAGGGATCCGGGCCGATCCCCCGATTAGCAGCACGGCGTCCAACTGATCGGCCCCGGCTGACCGGATCGCCTCACTGAGAACCTGCAGTGCCGATCGCAACAGCGGCCGGATCAACTCCTCGAACTCGCCTCGCGAGATCACATCGCCGTCGGGCGATCTCGATTGCTGCACATCGCTCAATTCGTGCTTCATCACTCGCACTTGCTGCGGGGACAGTCGGCTCAGCCGCTGCCCCAGCAATCCGTCAATCGCATCGCCGCCGACTCGATCCGAACCGACCGGGACGCCGATGATGTGCGGTACAGCCCCGGCGCCCCTCGACTCCAGCACCGCCGCTTCCACCGTGGCCCCTCCGACGTCGAAGACGGC